>CAYPSJ010000001.1:0-14123 GCA_964413565.1 uncultured Nitrosopumilales archaeon
TTGAAGAGATCAGTAGGCGGGGAGAGATAGTCTCCCCCGAGAGACTCAGGGCGTTGTTGAAGCAGTCGACCAGGGCGAGAATCAATGACACGTTCCTGGCGGCTGTGTGCACCAACTGCTGGAACTTCCTTGAGCTGAGGAAGGTAGGGGATCTCGAGGGGTTTGACAATTGCCCAATCTGCGGAAAGCCCGCCATCGGGCTCTCCACCGACTCGTATGAGAACGTGTTCTCCCTCGCCATGAAGGCGAGGAGCAGGGCCGACATGAGGGGGAGCAAACTGAAGCTCGTCGAGGCGCTGAAGAAGTCTGCAGAGCTAAGGAAGGATTACGGCCACGCCGCAGACATGCTGCTGGCGGGGAGGGGCATTCGCCTGGTCGAGGCGACAGCCCTCGCGGCGAAGATGCGTAAGGAGGGGAGGGACGTGGTCGAGCTGATAATCGAGGGGGAGAGGGAGGCGCTCCGCAGGCGCTACTTCTTCGCCGCTTCCTGAGCTCTTGAGAGTATCAGGGTCATGAGTGTCTTCTCGTCGACCTCTGCGCGGGTCCTCCAGCCTATGTGCAGCATGCCTCTGTCGTCCTGCTCGAGGTACCCTCGCTTCACGTAGCGGTCCAGGGAGTAGTCGATGCGCCACCTCGGGAACTTCTCCCTGAGGAACTGCTCCACCTCGCGTCTGGCCACCCTCCCGCTCTTTGAATTCACGAAAGCTACGGTCGCGGCGAGAACTGCGAGGTCGTCTATCCTGATTCCCGAAGTTTCTGCCTCGCTCACCGTCGGGGGCTCCCTGAACCTGAGGAGGAAACGGGAGGAGTCGTCGGTCCCGTCAGCGCCCTTCACCTCGAAGACCTCCAGCCCCATGGGTGCGACGTCCTCTGAGAGAACCTCGATAATCTTGCGATAATCGCGCCCGAGGTGTCGCTTCATCTCCCACCCCTTGACGCCCGGGTTTCTCCCGCGCTGGAGAACGAGCACCTGGAAGGCCCTCCTTACCTTCCTCTCTAGAAGCGCCCTATCTCCAGATTCTGCTTCCGTCAGCCCTCACCCGTGATTGAAATGGCAACGGACTTTGGGAGACCCTTCACCCTCTCCGTCAGCGCCATCGTCCATATCTTACCTGATAGGGGCTCCGTCTTCAACAGCGCACGCCCTTCGCTGATAAGGAAAGCAAGAAGGTAGGCCCTCCTGACTCTGATCTCGAAGGCATCGTCTCCTATGAACTGCATGTAGTCCACCCACTCCCCTTTCGACAGCTCGAGGAGCTCGTTGTAGAGCTCGGTGAGACTGGTTTCGAACTGCTCCCGAGTGAAAACGCCCATACTCACGAGATCGGAATAATCTACCTGACCAGGGCGTGTGCCGTAGCTCCCGAATTGGTCCTTGAAGCGTTCGGAAATGGGCACTAGGTCGCGCCAATAGACGAATGCCTTCTCGAGACCCCGGGGAGACAGCTGGTCCACCTGGGCTATGGGATGCCAGCTCTTAACGAAGGCCTCGGACAGCGCCTCTTTCGGAAGGAGTTTCACCTTCAGCTGGATGAGGAGGGGGTCGATGTAGAGCGAGGACGCCCTAGTCTTCAGCCACTGATCCTGTAGCTTCACTATCTGCGAGAGCTCCAGCATCGCTTCTGCGTCCACCAGCAGCTCGTCCAGTAACTTCAGTTCGGGAAGCCTCTGTTTGAGGATCAGTATCTTCTCCCTGATATCGACGTCGAAGGGATTGGCACTGCTCGATTCCACCTCCCGGCAGAGTTCTATTACGCGCAGGTAGTCGTCGAGCTTCGTCTGTTCCAGCTTACTTCAGCTCCTTCACTTCGGACGGCCCGTGCACCGCCTGGACGGTGATAACGTGGGCTGTCCTGTCGAACACTGTGAGGATAGACGGTGTGATGACGATGTACTGCGACGCCTCCCTCTGCCTCATCTGGGCGAGTATCATCTTGAACATCGCTTCCCTGTTTCTGGGATCCATGTGGATGTCGAATTCGTCCATGGCTCTAAGGGGAGAGACGATCCTGGCCTGCAGCGACAGGATGAATGCCATCAGAGCCACCGACCTCTCTCCACCGCTCTGTGTGAACGGGTCTAGGGTGGTGGGAGCGCCTCCACGGAAGCCCACATAGAGGTCGAGGCCGGCGTCTTCGATGACGTCCGCCTCCTCGAACTTGACGAAGCCTGTTGCGTCGGCAGCAGAAAGGACCGCCTGATATGCGGGGTCGACCGACTCGATTAGGTCCTCCATCGCCTTCTTCCAGACGCCCTTCCGTGATCCGAGCTCTGCAAGCATGGACTTCTTGTTCTCCTGCAGCTGGGCGAGCTTCACCTTCAGCTCTTCGATGTTGCCGGAGTAGTCGTTGTAGATCTTCTCGGCGTCGTCTGGGACGTCCTGCATCTTCTGGATGTGGGCAGACACAAGTTTCAGCTCCTCAGACACTTCGTAAGGCTGCCTCAGGGTCTCCATTCTCGGGCCAACTTTTTCGAGTTCGGGTGCCATCTTTTCGAGCTCTCCTCTGTATTCCTTCGCGTTCCTCTCCAGCTCCCGAAGATCAGACTCGGTCACTCTGATCCTGTAGGTCAGGACTTCGGCCTTCACCCTGAATGAGACATAGCTATCCATCGTCTTCTTGATGAGCTCTTCTGTCCGGGTGATCTCGGGCTGCAGCGACGAAACCTCCCTGTCCAGCTCTGCCTTCCTGCGCTGAGCGTCCTCCTCGGCTGCGGCTCCCTTGGACTGGATGTAAGCCGCCAGCTCCTTTAGGCGTTTGACGTTCTTGTCTCCTCCCCCCTGGAGGAGCTCGTCAATCGAGGTAGCGAGCCCCGCGACATCCTCCTTGATTGAGCGGTAGGCGTTCCTTGCCGACTCGTCCTTCGCCCTCTCGGATTCGGCCCTGACGAGAGCGTAGTACAGCTTCCGAAGCTCCACCTGCTTGTCAAGTAGCGCCTGATGAGACTCTTCAGCGTCCGTTGAGACCTCCGCCTGCTGGGACTTCAGGTCCTCGAGCGCCCGTGTCTTCGCCATGATCTTCTCTTCGGCCCCCTGCAGAGCCTTCGTGAGTTTCGCCTCGGTGCTCCAGAGCTGCTCCTTCACGAGAAGGTCTCTGTGCTCTATGAGCCTCCTCTTCTCCTGGTAACGGTCGTATACCTGTTTCCAGTACTCGAGCGCCTGGTTGGCGTTGTCTATGAGCTGAAGAAGTGAACTCTCCTCGCCGATAAGGCCGCTGAGCTCCTGTTCCGCCAGCAGGATTTTCTGTCTGTACTCGGAGAATCCGACCGCCTCTTCCACCATCTTCAACCGTTCCTGGGGGGTGACGGCTCCGAGCTCTTCGATCATCCCCTGGTGCATTATGATGAGGAGGTTGTCTGGGTTGATGCCGAACTCCCGGAGGAGCCTCACCACTTCGCTCTTGTCTATTTCCTTGTAGTCTGCCTCGAACCAGTAAGATCCGTCCCGCCTCAGGTACCTGCTGAGCATGAATGTGTCAGACTTTGAATATGGGATGGGGCGCTTTCCCCCCTTGGGGGAGTTGTCGAACATCAGGGAAACGCGGGCGATGTCCTTGCCCCTGCGGATCAGGTCGGAAAGCTTCCGGGAGCGTTCCGTGTATGCCTGGCCGAATGCGACTGATATGGCCAAGAGCACGGATGATTTGCCTGCCCCGTTGGGGCCGACTATCAGGTTGAGGCCCTCTCGTAGGGGGATCCTCGCGTATTCGTAGCTCATGAAGTTCTCTAGGATGATTTCCTTTACAGTGGTTAGATGGACGGGCCTCTCCTCTGAGACCTCTCTTGTGCTCCTTGACAAGCTTTGGTACCGCGCGGGTGCGGGGCGCTTTTAGACCTTGCTGACTTTCGGGGCCAAAAACACTTTCGCGGGCCCCTCTCCTCCGAGGGCTTAAATCTGCGAAGGGTGCCCTTTCCCAAAGTTTGTCCTTCGAAGGCTCGTTTGAGTCCCTTGCTCCCGCCGTGAGGGGGTTCTTGGTTGAGACTGGGATCACGGAGCCGACCCCGCCGCAGGTCAAAGCCTGGCCTCTCGTATCAAGGGGGGAAGACGTACTTGTGGTGGCGCCGACGGGCTCGGGCAAGACGGAGGCGGCTCTTCTCCCGCTGCTCAGCAGGCTTGTATTGGAGGGGCATGGCGAGGGGATATCACTGCTGTACATCACGCCCATGCGTGCGCTGAACCGGGACATGCTGAAGCGGCTGCAAGTCTGGTGCGCCAGGTTGGGCTTGAAAGTTGACATCAGGCACGGCGACACCCCTCAGGCCCAGAGGGCGAAGCAATCTGCCTACCCCCCTGACGTGCTCGTGACAACCCCAGAGACCCTTCAGGCGGTCCTCCCCGGAAGGAGGATGAGGGAAAACCTGTCACACCTGAAGGCTGTCGTGGTCGACGAGCTCCACAACCTGGTGGAGAGCAAGCGAGGCGTCCAGCTCTGCGTCGGACTGGAGAGGCTCAGGAAGGTGGCCCCGGGATTCCAGCTTGTCGCCCTCTCCGCAACGGTTGGTACTCCGGAGGTGGCCGCTCAGTTCCTCTACGGTGACAGGCGGCGGACGATTGTAAGAGTGGAGGCCCCCAAAGAGTTCACCTACGCTATCGAGTACCCGGTCCCCGACCCTTCCAGCCAGTCTGCTGCGAAGGAGACCTATTCGGCCCCGGACCTGGCAGCACGCCTTTCGAGAATCAACTCCCTCATCGAAAGCCATACGTCGACCCTGATTTTCGTCAATAGCAGGACAGTGGCAGAAATGCTCGGAGAGAAACTAGCCAGGCTGAGGAAGGATGTGGGGGTCCACCACGGATCCCTCCCCAGGGAGGAGAGGGAAAGGGTGGAGCACGCCTTCAAGACAGGGGCGCTCAAGGCTCTGGTCTGTACGAGTACACTGGAGCTTGGAATCGATGTCGGTTCCGTTGACCTGGTCGTCCAGTACATGTCGCCGCGGCAGGTCACGAGTTTAGTGCAGAGAGTCGGGAGAAGCGGCCACACCCTCGGGAAGGTGTCAAAGGGAGTGCTGGTCACCGTCTCGGCCGACGACATACTCGAGTCTTCTGCGAGCGTGGGGTCGGCGGCCAAGGGGAGGATAGAGCCCACCAGGCCTTTCGTGAACTCTCTTGACGTGCTGGCCCACCAAATCGCAGGCTACCTGATGGACTTTGAGACGATGGACGCAGACCGGCTCTGCACGGAAGTCAGGAAAGCCGCGCCCTACCGGGAGCTATCGGAAGACGCGTTCATGCGCACGGTGAAGTACCTAGCCGAGCTGAGGAAGGTCATGTTCGACGGGAAGGCCCTGTCCCGGACGAGGCTCACCCGGGAGTACTACTATGAGAATCTGTCAATGATACCGGACGAGACAAGGTACCTGGTGGTCGACGTCTCGACCAACCAGACGGTCGGAATCCTCGGGGAGGAATTCGTCCTGCTCAGCATAAAGGTCGGAGTTCACTTCGTCTGCAAGGGGAAGGTTTGGCAGGTCGAGCAGGTCGCGGAGGACAGGAAGATCTACGTGACCCCCGTGGATGACCCGTTGGCGGCTGTGCCAGGCTGGGACGGGGAGATGCTCCCGATCCCCTACGAGCTCGCCGTCGAGACGGGGCGCCTAAGGAGGGAAATCTCGGAAGCGCTTGACTCAGGAGACGAGGCTGTGGCGGAAGTCTCTAAGAGGATACCCGGGGACGAGGCTGCCCGAGCACTCGCCCTCGATGAGATTGCCGAGCAAAAGAAGATGGGAGCGCCCGTCCCCTCTGACAGGCTCGTCCTCTTCGAGGGCTTTGGGAAGTACCTCGTAATCCACCTCTGTTTCGGGGAGTCCGTGAACAGGACCTTCGCCTACACCTTCGAGGAGATCCTTTCGCGGAGGGGGTTGGTCCGTGTCTGGTGGCTCGACGGCTACAGGATACTCATCGAGCTCACCGCTGACACGGAGGATCTGGACCTCGAAGCGATATCCAGGGAGCTGATGGGCCTTACCCCGGAGGAGCTAGAGAGGACATACGCCGTGGCGGCGCAGAGGAACTTCCCATTCCCCGCAAGGGTGAAGCACGTGGCGGAGAGGTTCGGGGCTCTGAAACGGGGGAAGCTCATCGCACACCCAAACCTCTGCTCCCTGCCCACGAGGTTCGAAAAGACCCCCATATTCGAGGAGGCGCTGCAGGAGACAGGGAGGGACCTCATCGACATGGAGCGCAGCAAGAAGGTGCTCCTCGCTGTAGCGAACGGCCAAATCTCAGTGGAGACGTTCCTCGCCGGCGACAGGCCGACGCCCATCGCCTACGGCCTACTCTACAGGTATCTCGAAGTCCCTGAAGCGGTGGCCCCCGACTCCCTGGGCAGGTCGTCCTACCAGAGGATGAAGGCAAGCATCTTCGGGACGGACGTGAGTCTTCTCTGCGTGAAGTGCGGCACGGACCAGGGAGAGACCACCGTGGGGGAAGTGCCGGAGGAGCCGAAGTGCGTCAAGTGCGGATCCGGCCTGCTCGTGCCCTGCTATTGGGGAACGGCCAAGCTCTCTGAGCTCATCAAGAAGAGGGAGTCGAGGGCGTTGCTAAACGAAGATGAGCGCGCTGAGCTCTCCAGGGCTCGGAGGGGCGCGGACCTCGTGCTATCCTACGGCAAGAAAGCGGTCGTGGCACAGACTGTCTATGGCATCGGGCCCCAGACAGCTTCCAGGATTCTCGCGGAGATGCACGATGATGAAGAGGCGTTCTACAGGGACCTGCTCGAAGCGAAGATACGTTTCGTCACCACCAGGCAGTTCTGGGGAAACTGAAAGCCCATAAGCAGGACACAGCGGGGGCGCCATGGATTGGTTCTAGCGGGAAAGGTCTTCCTCGTCAGGGAGAACTATGAGCTCGACACTCTTGCCGAGAAGCTGAAGGCGTTCAAGATCGAAACTGAGACGACGGTTGAAGACAAGGAGTTCAAGCTCTTTACGGAGATAACCGACCTAAGCGTGGGGAAGGGCAGCCTGGAGGGGAAGTTCTCCTTCGACACGGTTTTCGTGATACCGCACAGGGGTGAATCAGTCCCGGTACCGAGGACTTTCGAAGCCCCTTTTTCGTTCAACATGTACAATGACAGGATGTTCCTGACTGTCTACGACAAGAAGAACAGAGCAAACAACATCGCCAATGAGATGAGCAAGGCTGTTTTCATGAGTCTTGGGGAGGTGGTGGAGGCAAGAATCGACCCCGAGACCCTAAGGAAGTTCCATGAGGCTAACTTCGAGGACTCGAAAGTGATCTTCTTTTCGGACGTGGATCTCCCAAACATCACCAAGCTCTCTCTCTATGGCGCAGAGCTGGGGAACACAAGCCTCTACAGCGATTATTTGAACCATGGGAAGCTGTGGTACATCGTGTTCAAGAGCAAAGCCTATGGCTACGTCCTCGGGCTTACGAGGAACTGCATCCTGACGGCATTCAGCAGGATGGAGCTCTCGGAATTCAAGAACTTCGTTAATACGCAGGTCTTTCCGCTGATTGCCTAGATTGCTGAAGATTGTCCCCGGCGAAGCGGCAATCATCTTCTCAGGCGCTGGCGACAGCACGCTTCTGATCTCTGACCTTCATCTCGGGCTCGAGAAGGAGATGGCGAAGAAGGGGTTCCGCCTTCCGGCATACTCCGTGAAGATGGTGGAGAGGGTGAAGGACATCGCAGAGAAGTACGGTACGAACAGGTTGGCCGTGCTGGGGGACGTCAAACACACCGTGGGGAAGGTCGAGGACATCGACTGGGGGGTCGTCCCCTGGTTCTTTGACACAATGCTTGACCTCTTCGAGGCGGTGGAAGTGGTCCCCGGCAACCATGACGGAAACATCAAGACCGTGCTACCACAGAGGGTCACACTTCACACTTCCCATGGCATGGTGCTGGGGACAGGCTCAGGGAGAATAGGTGTGGCCCACGGCCATGCCTGGCCTTCAGAGGAAGCGATTGCTACTCGAAATCTCGTTATCGGCCACTCCCACTTCACCTACGAGATGCGCGACTCCCTGGGCTTCAGGACAAGGGAGGCCGTCTGGGTAAGAGCCGAGTACGATGTGGCCGAGCTCATGGAGGGTGCGGGCTACGAGCCTAGGCCGAAGGGGACGGGGAAGCTCACGGTAATGCCCCCCTTCAACCGCCTCGTAGGTGGACAGCCGATCAACAGGAGCAGGTCGTTTCAGTTCGGACCTGTCCTGTCTTCAAGGTCGGTGAGCCTGGAGTCCGCAGACATCTTCCTTACCGACGGTACTAGGGTCACCTAGGCCGGCGCGCTACTTGTCTATGGCGCTGGTCAGAAGGCGCTCGAGAGAGGCTTCGCCCACCGCCCCTATGACCGCGTCCATGGGCTGACCGTTCTTGAATATCATGAAGGTGGGAATGGAGAATACCTGGTAGCGAGACGAGATGTTCATCTCCTCGTCCACGTTCACCTTTCCGAAAAGGACCCTGTCGGAGTATTTTTTCGCGAGCTTTTCCACCACTGGCTCCATTACTCTGCAGGGGCCGCACCAAGTCGCCCAGAAGTCAACAAACATGAGCTTTTCCGACGAGGTAAGTTTGTCGAAGTTCGCCTCCGTCAGCTTTACGGTTGAATCTTGATGGCTTGTCTCCATTTCGAATTCTATCATGAGCGTCTGCGATGCGTATTTAAAATTGGAGGGCGTCGCACTAATTTGACTTGGCCGGAGAGTTGTTCGCGAGACTTGTGAAGAACCTCGTCCCCCAGGAGCCACCCCAGAAGGGGTTACGGTTCGCGTCGGTCGCAGTGATTGTCAGAGACAGGCAGTTCCCGAACGTGCTACTGATCAGGCGGGCAGAGCGCAGAGGAGATCCCTGGTCCGGCCAGGTGGCCTTCCCGGGGGGGAAGATGCAGGAGGGGGACAGGTCGGCGAGGGACACAGCGATGCGAGAAACGATGGAAGAAGTTGGAATAGATCTCGGCAAACGCGCGGAGTTCATGGGATACGGCAGGATGGCTACGACCCACACCGGGACAATGACCGTGGTCCCCTCGGTCTTCGAATTGAAGGAGAGCGTCGAAGTGAAGCCGAATGGTGAGGTCGCCTCGTTCCGGTGGGTAGAACTCGAACAGCTCATCGCGCCGTCATCGAGGTCGACTTTCGAGCTTGACCGCGACGGCGAGGTGGCGGGGATGCCAGCCTACACAGTAAGCGACTACATAGTATGGGGCCTTACCTTTCGAATCCTGAATTCGTTCCTAGAGGAAGGCAGCTGACCGAGAGGCAAAGTCCTGCGAGAAGCGACTACTCTTCAACGAAGCGGCGGATTGCCTTGAGGGTCTGAGGATTCTCTCGGAGGTACTCGGCCAGCCGCTCGAACCGACGCAGCGTGCTAGGGTGCACGTGGTGTTCTATTCCCTCGGTGTCCACGTAGGCCGTCTGGTCGTCGACGCCCAACATAGAAATGAGTTCAGAGATTACCTGGTGCCTCTTGACCACCGATTTGGCTACCTTCTCCCCCGAAGGTGTCAGTCTCATTCCCCTGTACTTCTCGTGCTCAAGGTAGCCCTTCTTCGCGAGATTGACCAACATGCTGGATACGGTGGGGGGCTTCACCCCCAACTTCTCTGAGATGTCGGCGGCGCTTACGTAGCCCTTCTCGGAATTGAGGTTGTAGATCGCCTCCAGATAGTCTTCGACTCGCGAGATGTCCCGTTTCGGCTGAAGGATCCCCTGTGCGGAGGCCATCCGACCAAACCGACCCTTCACATGATAAAAGGCTTTACGGGCTAAGGAGTCACACGAAGTTAGAATTCGGGAGGAATCTTAGGATTCCAGAAATGTGTTAGGAGTGTCTAACATTTATATGGTGCCCATCCGATGCCAGAAGAGGAGGGAGCGTTCATGGAAGATGGTAGCAAGAAGGTTGCCCCTTGGCGAGAACTCACTTCGCGCCTGAGACAGATCATTCCGCCGATCCCCAGCTATGGGAATCTGAAGTATCTCCTTCCACTCGGGCCGGCCCTGCTTATCGCCATTGATCTTTTTGACCCCGCAAGCATCATTTCGCTGACGGTCGCTGGGTCCCTCTTCCATTACGAACTGCTCTGGACCGCATTCTATAGTGTACTGATGTTGATTGTAGTACAGGACATGGCTGCGAGGCTGGGGATTGTGACAAAGAAGACCTACCCCGAAAACCTGTACGACAAGTACGGCAGGCGTGCCGCGCTAGGGATGATGCTACCGTCTACGTTCTTGGATGTCACGACCCTGGTCGCTGAAATCATAGCACTGGGGCTGGCGGCCTCGATAATCACGGGGATGAACTACCTGTGGCTTGGACCTGTTCTGGCGATTGCTACGAGGGGATTAGTGTGGACCGGGAGGTACAAGTGGATCAGGAATGGAGTTCTCGCTTTCATAGGCGTAATGACAGCGGCGTACGTCGTCCTCACCTACTTTGCGCACCCCTCGCTGTCTGCCATCGCGCTGAACGCATTCATCCCGATGGTCAAGAGCTCTAACGAATTCTATTACGCCGCTGGCATAGTGGGTGCTCAGGTGGCGACGACCTACATCGCCCTGCACTCGGGCCTCGTAAACGAGAATGGGTGGTCAGAGAGAAGAGAGATCAGCAGAGGCCGGAGAGATACTGTCACAAGCCTGGTCATCGGCGGCGCGATAAGCTCTCTGCCAATCCTAGTCGCGGCTGCACTCCTCTTCAACGTTCCCGTAGGCAGCTTTTCCGACATCGCCAGGGGACTCTCCAGTGCCCTTGCTCCTTGGGCAGGCACCATTTTCTGCGTGGCTGTCATAGCGTCGGCCTTCGCAGCGGTGACGGCAGTCGACGCGGGCAGTGCCTACGCTTTCGTGGGGTTTGCGGGATGGAAGGACAGGCTCAACAGCAACAGGTTCAAGTTGATCTACACCATATTCATCGCCGTGTCTGTCTTCATGATAGAGCTGAACCTGAACCCTGTCCAGTACATCATTCTATCGCAGGTTTTCATTGCGTTCCTACTCCCAAGCGTAGTGTTCCCTCTCGTGTGGCTGACAAGCAACCCAAGGATTATGGGGGAGGAGTACGTGAACAGGCGGTGGCAGTCAATTGCGGGCTACGTCATTGGCATCTTCGGAACGGCCATGGTGCTAGCATCACTGCTCTAGGCGACGACGTTGTCTGCCATTTTCGACCTAAGCCTTCCCATCTCCCCCAGCTCGAAGGGGAACACCACCCATTCAGAGACCTCCTCGAGGAAAAAGTCGGGCAGAGTTTTGCTCCAGGGTTTCTTGAATAGGACCGCTGTCTCCAGCGTCTTGGGCTTCTGTTCAGCCAGGTAATCCTTCATCAAGGTCAACGTGTCTCCCTGGTCTACCAGGTCGTCCACTAGGAGGATGTCCTTGCCTTGAATCCCCTCGGTGAGGGTTGAAAGGATCTTCGGGGGCACCCGCTTGCCTATGTCGCTGTACGACTTGACGTTGACGAAGTCTACCTTCACGTCAAGGTGGTCTGAGAGCACCATGGCGACAGGGATGCCTCCTCTGGCGATGCCAACCACAAGGTCGTACTTCTTTGCCTTGGCCCTGACCTTTTCAGCCAGTGCTAGGGCCAGGTTACCGTACTCGGGCCAGCTGATGTACCTGAAGTTGGGCATCGGGCTGGCCAGCCGGCAGAGTGTAGATAACTCTTCGATGCTGACTTGGCAGCCAGGTGTGAAGTGGGCCGGGGCGGATTCGGACCGCCGACCTTGGCGCGGAAGACCGTTTCGCCGTGTAAGGGCTTGACGGGACTCTCCTGACGTCCTAAACCAGGCTAGAAGGTTGAATCCAAGTCGGATCAACTTCCCCGCCTATCGCGGCCTAGACGACCGGCCCATATGAGGTTCTGTCCCACTTGTTATAAGTCAGTTGAATCAGCTTCACAATCCTACCCTGAGACATGGGGTCTTGAATCCAATCAAGCGCTAAGAATCTGTGCCCAAACGGCACTACTCTGTGAGGCATGGGTGCGGATGGAATGAAGACTACTCTGCTAGGAGGTACCAATCTTGGCGGCAAGTCGCTGGATACTTCGATGGAGATGGAGCGGTGTACGTAGCACTTTGCAAGTTCGTGCTGAAGATACGGCTTGCGTTCTATGATGTATGGAAGCCCCAAATTGAGACCACCACACAATTCTTCGAATCCAGGGGCATTCCAACAAGGCGCTTATCTGTACAAGAAAAGGGAGAAACGGAACTTTGGAACCTCACATTTAGCGAGCCCACTGTAATGAAGCTAGTCATTCGAAAGCTTCTCCCATTCTCATGCAAGAAACGGGGAGATCTGTTGGTTGCGCTCAACTACTTGGAAGACAGAATCACCGCGAGGGAGGCGGTGGAGAAGCTCAATGGGTTAGTGCTTGAAAAACGGCACAGTGGCTACATCAGAAGGTTTGACGTAGACCTTACACGGTCGGTGGGGTCTCGTCCTGGCAAACGACCGGCCCGAACGGCGCGCGATGCCCACGCGTAATAAGTGTTGGAATATTGTCTTCAAACGAATCAGATTTAACGTGCCACGGACAGCGAAGGCCCCGAAGAGCGTTTGGCGAAGGCAGACAAGATAGTAGCTATCAGGGCCCGGCAGATTCTGGATTCGAGGGGAAACCCCACAGTCGAAGCCGAGGTCATGACTGACTCCGCGGTCGGGAGAGCGAGCGTCCCATCGGGCGCGTCGAAAGGAAAGCTGGAGGCGCTCGAACTGAGGGATGGTGACGAGAGACGTTTCCATGGCAAGGGAGTCACTAGGGCTGTTTCCAACGTGAACATGGTGATTGCTCCCAAGCTTCGTGGCTTCGATTGCCTCGACCAGGGAAAGGTCGACAGAACAATGATCAGGCTGGATGGTACACGCAACAAGAGCAGGCTTGGGGCAAACGCAATACTTGCTGTGTCAATGGCTGTCGCATGGGCGGCGGCCAATACGAGGCTTGTGAGCCTCTTCCGCAGCCTCAAGGCATCGCCGAGCTATACGCTCCCCGTTCCGATGATGAACGTCATCAACGGAGGGGAGCACGCGGGCAACGACCTCGCTATTCAGGAGTTCTTGATCGAGCCCGTGGCGGCCGGCAGCTGCACTGAGGCAATCAGGGTGGGTGCGGAGGTGTACCAGTCGCTGAAACAGGTGCTCGCCAAGAGGTACGGAAGGGGGGCCACCAACGTCGGTGATGAAGGGGGGTTCGCGCCACCGCTGCGCAAGACGCGAGACGCCCTGGACGCAATCCGAAAGTCAATCGGAGACGCAGGATACTCCGAGAAGGAAGTCAGGATGGGAATTGACGCTGCTTCCTCCACGTTCTACGATGGGAGGAGAGGCCAGTACGCCTTGGACGGGAAGAAGTTAGACCGGTCCAGGCTCGAAGACTTCTACTCGTCCCTGAAGGACGAGTACGACCTGCTCACCATTGAGGATCCCTTTGAGGAAGGGTCGTTCGACTCTTATGCGTCTATAACTCGGCGGATCGGCAAGAACACCCTCATAATCGGGGACGACCTTTACGTCACCAATGTCTCGCTCATTCGGAAAGGCATTAGGAAGAAGGCGACGAATGCCGTGCTCATCAAGCTGAACCAGATAGGCACAGTAACAGAGACCCAGAGCGCAATTGAGGAGTGCCTGAAAGCGAAGTGGGAGGCCGTGGTGTCGCACCGATCTGGGGAGACGGGTGACCCCTTCATCGCCCATCTCGCGACGGCCTATGGGGTTTCATTCATCAAGACAGGCGCTCCTGCAAGGGGGGAGAGAGTGGCGAAATACAACGAGCTCCTCAGGATTGACGAAGAGCTGGGCTCTAAGGCCAGGTTCGCAGGAAAGCGGTATCGGTAGGGGACCGATTCACATGATAAGTACCAACCACATGGACGTGATAGGATTGAAGCTTTCGGCATGGCATCCCACGTTCTCTCCGTATCCAGAAGCTACGGTGTAGTCAGGGCCTGCAGAAAAGAATGGGAACAGAAGCGCGGGGGGTGGGACTTCCGCCCTGGGACTTCCCCCTCGAAAATGGGGGATTTTCCCCTGGGATTCGAACCCACGAGTCCCGTGAGAGACACAGGCTTAGCAAGCTTGCGCCCATGCGGCTGCGCCTTACCAGGCTCCCCGTCGGTTGAGACTCTAGGCTACCCCCGCGCAAACGGCG
>CAYPSJ010000002.1:0-13126 GCA_964413565.1 uncultured Nitrosopumilales archaeon
GGCCTATTTCCTGGCGATCCCTACCCGAATCGAACTCAATGTCGAATCGAACTTTGTGTCAGCATGGGATCTTGGGCGAGCGCCGAGACCGTTCTCATGAGTGGGCGTATATCCAACCCGACCCGCTGAAGAACGGGGTCAGAGAGAATGAGGCGCGTCCGTGTCCTCGAAGTCGGCCTTCTCGTCGCTCTGTCGCTCAGTGCCCTCCAGCTGGCACTCGGCTCAAGCACTAAGGCTCCCCTACCAGCGGTAGGCTTAGCTTTCGGTCTCTCCTGCAGTCCCGTGCTGCTGTTTGGCTTCCCCAGCGCCCAGGCCAACTTGACTAATCATCTCTCACAAGGAGTAGCGATCGATGTCTTCTTCGTGTGGTACGATTCGGCGGACCAGGTGGTTGCCGTCGGTGCGCGACTAGGAGTCGACTTCGCTCCTGGGCAGACCCTCAACTTCTACAACACTTTCCTGACTCCGGGAGCCTACATCGTCAAAGCGTTTGCTCAGGACCAGTCTGGGAACGCCTTGACCTTTTCCTGCCCGGTGAATGTCTTCGTCGAGTAGACTTCGCCCCTCGTCAGAAGACACCTTGACGGGGATTCGAACCTATTTGGTCGTGAATCCCTCGGGGCCCACCTAGAGCAGTATCGCCTACTCTTCCTGGAACGGAACGCCTAGTGCGTTTGCCATTATCCTGCGTTCGGCGCTGCGAAGTATCTCGCTCAGGGTCGACGGCTTGACCCCGACGAGCTCGCTCAACCCGGTCAGGCTGATCTTCCTAGGGAACTCGAAGTACCCCTGGGCTACGGCCGTGGCCATTATCTCCTTCTGTCTCCCCGTCAGAGTCGCTTTGCGCTCGAGCGGGGCGACGTCCTCAATCCGCGTCTCGATGCCCTCCTTGGAGAGCCTGGTCAAGACCTGCCTGAAGTCGCTGGTCTTTCGCGCGATGAACCTCCAGGAAGCCGGCTGGACCTCGGAATTGAGCGGGCAGTCAAGGCAGACAATCGCCACATCGTTGGACGCGCGGCAAATTGCGGGCCGGTCAAGCACGACGAGGAGCGGAATGGCGTCCCCAGGTCCCTCTCCTTCGATGACCTGCCTCACTCCGTCGAGGTGCCTGATGGCAGTGGTGGCGGCACGGACATCCTGTTCGGTCCCCCTTAACTCCATCAGCAGGGACATCCCAGTCTTGTTGAAGGACTTGCAGTCGACGATATTCAGCTTGGCCCCATGCAGCCTAGCTGTGTCCTGCAACCTGTTCTCGGTCCTCACCTGGAGCGCAATCTGTCGGAGCATCTCTGAACAGGTTAGGGTAAGTGTCGTGTATATAACGCGGGAAGACGATTCTCAGACTTGGAAATCGCATTCGGGCGCCCGTCCCCCCTAACAACTTAGGGAGGACGCTTAACCAATTGCCGCCCCTTCTATCCAACATGGCCTCGAAGGCGACGGAAACGGAGGACAGTGACATGTCCTTCTGGCGCGAATTCCCGGCGATGACCGATTACTTCGCACCCGGCATAGTCCCGCTCCTGAAGTACTTGGGGCTCGAGTCCAAGTAAGTGATGCGCGAATTCGGAGAGCAGGTGGGGAAAAAGGCAGCGACAAAGATGGCCGATCTATCGCTCGACCAGATGCTCGACGAATTTGCCAGGGTTTGGCAGGAGTACAAGATCGGCACCCTTGCAGTCGAAAGCCGCAACCCTATGGTCATCCAGATCATGAACTGTACCGTCTGCGGCCAACTCGATGGGACAGGGGAGATGTTCGAATGCGCCTTCCATGAAGGGTTCTTCAAGGGTGCCCTGAGTGCACGACTGGGGAAGCCCGTGAAGGTGAGCCAGGAGACCAACTACGCGGGAGAAGCCGGCACCTGGTGCAGGTGCCTCGCCGTGCAGGTGCCCTAGCCTTTCCAATTGGCTTCAAGTCGGCCAGCGGAGGCGCTATCCCGAGGTTGCCGCGGAATAGACAGTGAGCTCCTCGAAGAACACTCTGCGGGCAGCCAAAGGCGTCAACGCGAATGACTTTTCGGAGCACATCTCTTCGAACTGGCCTGCGTCTGCGTCGTCGTTGAGGAGGAAGACAATCTTCCCCGTCCGCTTCACCGTCCGAAGCGCCTCTCGCAGAAACGCTTTCGGGACCTCAAGTCCCTCTCCCCCCTCTACCGTCCGGTCGTCGGACATTTCCACGGCGAGATACGGGGGGTTGAAGGCCACAAGGTCGAACGTGTCGGACCTCAGGCATGACGCCGCGTCCGTGAGCACAAATTCAATCCCCTTCCCCCTCCAGTCTGAGGTCGTCGGCCTGACAAGGTCGGTGCCAACCACCAGGTCGAACCCCCTTCTCAGCTCAATGAGGTTGCCGCAATTGCCAGCACCTATCTCCAGGCAGCTCCCCCCTGGCATCCCCTGAAGCGCGCTTCTCAGGAGTGCCGAATCTTCGGAAGAGATGTAGGTCTCCCCGCTCATTCGGAGATGCCGTCGCCCTTGAAGGACTTGTACTCGTCAGGGGTGAGAACCTGGGTTATGTTCTGGGTCTGATAGAAATAGGCTGGCGTCCCGTCGGGCGAGAACGCAGGGCTGTTGTCAGGGTTCTGCAGCCTGTACACCTTCACAACGGCCGGCTTGATGCCGAGGACAGTTCCGTCGTCCAATGCGTAGTAGCTGAACCTCTCTTGGAGCGGCTTGAAGCCCACGAGCTTCCCCTTGGGCTGCGGCGAAGGAATCATGGTCAGCCGTCAGCCGGGGGCGTTAAAAGCGTGAACCAGCCACGAGCTTTTGAACGCCTGAGCTGTACTGGGCGGCCTTCTTGGGGGTGTTCGCCACCTTATCCGGCACACCTAGGATCAGAGCGGCCCTCCTCAGCACCGCCTTCCTCTCTCCATCACGGATCTTGAAAGCGATTGGCAGGGACGTGGCGAACTCGCAAATCTCCCTTGCCTCGAAGGGGAACCTGGGCTCCACAAGGCCTCCGCAGGCCGCCACATCGCGTACCCTCCCCCTAGACGAATACTCCCTGATGTCACTGTTCATCATTAAATCCGCCGCTGGTCCACCCCGCAGTTTCAGGGCCTCTGCGTACTTCGCGTAGCCGCCGAACAACTCGTCTGCCAGCTGCCCCAGCAGCATGACCCTCGCCCCGGACCTGTGTGCCTCCCTGGAAACCAGCCTGTACAGGCACCAGAGGCTCCTATCCATGAGGGAGGGCGGGAAGGGGAGGTCCAGGGCGGAGAGGGCGGCCCCCACTTCGTCCCTTGTCAACTCACGTGCGACCAGGGGAAGTCCCATGGCCTCGGTTGCCACCCGTGCCCTGATGACGTCCTCGGAGTGCCTGGAATAGGCCGTGTAGGCGACAACGTCTGTGTGGTTCATTGCGCTCTTGGCGATAATGGAGCTATCGAGGCCCCCCGAGAAAGCTACCGCGACCTTCCCCTCTCCTCCCACGGCCTCCGCAACGGAGCGATCGATGAGCCTTGCGACCCCTACTGCAGCTGCCTCGAAGTCCCCTGTGAAGGGATTCAGTGCTTTGACACCTGTTCCTTGATCTTCTTCGCAACTGCGGCCCCCACCTTGTCGACCAGCGCCAGCTTGTCTGCAGGGGCCTCCCTGATGTCCTCGAGTGTCCTGAAGCCGGCCGTGTAGAGGGCTCTCGCCCTCACCCGCCCCACGCCCTGGAGCATGGTAAGCTCGACGAGCTCTTCGCTCACGCCGCTCGCCACCCTCATCCTAAGCATCTCCGCCTGCCTGACCATCTCGGGTGTCTTGAACAGCTTGGCCAGCTCACCGAGAGAATGCAGCAGCCAGTCGGCATTGTCCACTGCACGGTGCATGTCCCCAGGCTCCACGCCCAGCCTCGACAGAAGCTGCTCCTCCCTCCACTCGTCAATCCAGCCATGGAGCGCCATCACGCTCCTCATGTCCTGTAGGACTCTGTCGTAATCCGCAAAGGTCCTCGATGTGTGTCTTTCGAGCATCTCCGATGAATGCTCCTCTAGGAACGCCATCGCCTGGTCGTAGTCCTTGCTTCTGAGCGGGAACTTGGGCTCGAAGTCTGGAGACGCGGCCACCAGATGCAGTATCCCGGCTGTATAGTTCCTCCCCGGCTCAGCGTGCCTCACGCTGTCCCTGAACATGACCCCTGTCACCGGGTCGATGTAGAGCATCGAGACCTTCCTCCCGAATTCGGTGGCGTAGAACAGGTTCCCGTGCGACTCCAGCAGTCTCTCTCCGAGGAGATATCCGAGGGCCTTCTCTGTGAGCCCCCTGTCTCCTTGCCCCCCACCTGCATGGCGAGGAGCGTTTTCCCAAACAGGCTGTCCAGGTCCGCTTTCGACATTCCGCTCCCTGTCGCCACGGTGGCAAGGGTGTGGGACCGCATCGCAGACTCGTCGGAGAGCCGCGACTGGATGGGTTCGGGGGGCTCCTTCGCGTAGTGTTCGAGGAAGTCAGCCGAAGGGGCAGACTGGGGAGGGATTATCACCGTCTCTCCATGGTCATCGTACTGCGGGCGCCCCGCCCTCCCGGCCATCTGTCTGTACTCCAGAACCGAGATCTCGGAGTTCCCTCCGTGCTCTGCATCGTATCGCGTCATGTCAGCTATCACGACCCTCCTCGCGGGGAGGTTGATTCCTGCCG
Organism: uncultured Nitrosopumilales archaeon; assembly: GCA_964413565.1. GTDB lineage: Archaea > Thermoproteota > Nitrososphaeria > Nitrososphaerales > Gagatemarchaeaceae > UBA183. The sequence continues at coordinate 4,626 of CAYPSJ010000002.1, forward strand.
AGTTGTGAACGATGAATGAACCTACGTAACTGGAATGCCCTTCGACTTCGAGGTTGTGCACGACTCCCGTGTATTGTTCAACCTCGACCTTCCTAACTGGCATGTAGTAGAAGCGGTCGTCGATGTGTCCTCGGTTGTACTCGCGGTTTACATTCTCCACACGTTTCGGCCTCATCAGAACGGATTCCGCAAATGCGTCATATTGCTTTCCTGAAATCGACACAATGTAGGAGTCGTGCTTGTGGGTTATGTCCAACCCACTTCCTGATCTCTTGCCAGCTCTCTGATCGAGTTTGAGGCAAGGCATGTACCCCATCTTCACCAATACCGCAAAGAGTTGCTTTGCTAATGTTCTGGAGGTCGTACCGTACCTGGCCAACTTCGGGCCGGTCTTGGCTACGTTCCCATCTCCCCGCCACATTCCGCGCACGAAATGGGTCAGTTTATCATTGGGAAGGAGCATGAATTCGTGCGGTATCTTCTTTTCAGGTGCGCTTATGCCGAACATCCTCATCAGTAGTGATGCGAGTTGCTTCGAGCACGCGTACACTACACGTCGGTGCCTCGTTTGATCTTTCGACCTTGATCTTAGGCCCAACTCCTGGAACCATTCCTTGGTCAGAGAAGTCAGTTCCGTCTCGAGGGTGCTAAATGCGAAATGAACCTGCCCTTTTTCCCCACTGTACCCCTCCGCCACGTAAATCCCAAACTGCTCGAGATTCCGAGGCGTCAACTTGATGGAATTCGACTTCAATCGTGACCAATGTTTCCCAACAACTCCAGTTTGATTGGCAAGAGGACCTATTCCTGGCAAGGAAATGCTCCTCAGGTCCGCTTCTTCTCTGATTCGAGGGAAAAGCACCATATCGCCGGGCGTTAGGTTCCGGGCCTCCGTCCATTCTGGCTGTGAGTAAGTCCACCAATGGCTGTTCACCTTCCCGGTGTGAGCTGAATGCCGTTTTCTGATTACCCTCAGTATGCGGTGTTCTGGTGTCATGCGCATGGATAGCTGGAACCAGGGAGTCACGCGTAGCAGCGCGCCCTGGTAAGGCCTCGAGGTTGGCCCAACCACCTTCTCGAAGACGCTCCCATGTGTAAGTATCCGATCACCAGCCTTCAGTTCCTGTATTTGCACGGGGGCGGGATTACCAAATATCTCCTCCCCCGTCGGCAGGCATAACGTGGGGGTCGCAGCGAGAAGCTTCAGGGCCCTGGCCCTGTAGTAGTCCTCGACGATCCTCCTGTGCTCTGCCTCGAGCCCCGCGTGATGGAAGGCTGACCCTTTCGCCACTACCTCTGCCAAAAGCCTGCTGAGGCTCGTCTCCTCCCCCGAAGTCAGGATGCGCCTCGAAGCCTCCGAGGCAGCCTTTTTCTCCTCGGGACTCAGGTGCTTCTGGGTCAGCTCCGCCGCCCTGGTCGCCAGGCTCACGGCCCTCCTCCTCGTGTTGGCGAAGATCAATGCCTGGCCTCCCTCCTTCACCGTGTCCATGGCCACGTCGATGGGGGCGCCGTAGGTGGATCGGGGGACCTGGCGCTCTCCGCCGTCGGTGAAGAGGACCCTGCTGTAGTCGTAGACCCCCTCCCGAAGAGGAACCGGGCGCCAGTCGAGCTCCACAGGTATCGCGTGCAGCCACTCTGCGAGGGTCCTCACGTTGCTGATGGTGGCGGAAAGGGCGAGCAGCTGGGCGTCCAGCCCGAGGTGAAGCGCCTTTGTCAGTATCATCTCTAGTGTCGGACCCCTGCTGTCGTTCCCAGCGAGGTGCACTTCATCTGCAATAAACAATCCCACCGAATTCAGCCAGGAGACCCTGTGCCTCATGATGGAGTCGAACCTCTCGTTTGTCAGTACTATCACGTCCGCCCTCCCGAGTGACTCGCCGCTTGAATCGTAGTCACCCGTGGAGATGTTGGTGTAGATGCCGAAGCGGGTCATCTCAGAGAACTCGGCGTACTTCTCTGACGCCAAGGCCCTGAGGGGCGCCAGGTAGACTACCTTCCTCCTCTGCTCCTTCGCTTTTCTGTATGCCGCCAGCAGCGCGAGCAGCGTTTTCCCGCTGGCGGTTGGGGACGCCACCACCAGGCTCTTCCCTTCGAGGAGGCCCGCCCTGATAGCCTGCTCCTGTGGCGGGTAGAGCTCTGAAATTCCCTTTGCCCTGAAGAACTGCACAAGCTCCTCGGGCACGTCCGCTTCTTCCAGCCTCAAGTGGCGGCCCTTCTCGGCCTAACCACCAAGCCGCCTGAGAAATCCCGGTTTTGACTCGTAAACCATCCCCTCTCTGAACATCGTCCGTATCATCTTCTCTGCATCCTCATCAGAAAACTTCGCCTTAACCAGCTCCTCTTTGAACTGCCTCCGCTCGACTGGCTTCTTGTCTGTCCCTTCCAAGTTCTTCAGAATCTCCAGTGCCGCCCTCATGTTCTTCGTTTCGCCGGCGGGCTTCCCGAACTGGATTCCAAAGTCCGTCTTCTTGGTGGTCGCGTCGGTAAGGACGTCCTCCACCATCCTGTTCATGAGCGCTATTGCGCCGAGTGCGTCCTCCTCGGTGACCGAGTCCCTGAGCAGTACTTTAGCCCTCGCCGTTGAAAGCCTGATGAGGGCCTCCAGCGTCCTCGGGGTCGGGGGTATCGAGTCTTCAGCTCCCCCTGTCTTCCTGAGCTGAAGGTAGAAGTCTTTCAGCCTCTCCATAGCTTCCTTTGTCAGCTCAGGGGACTGACGCTTCGCGTATGTCAGGTACTTCTTGAGGAGGCTGAATTCTATTGGAGGCGGGGTGGCGTAGGTCCTCTTCGAATGAACCGCGAGTATGTGGCTGGCGAGCCTCTCGTCCTCAGCAGGAGTCGGCTGGTCCCTGAAGACAAAGATGAGGTCGAAACGCGACAGGAGCGGCAGCGGGAGCGTCCCTATGTTCTCCGTGATGTTCTGAAACGGGTTGTACCTGCCAAGGACCGGGTTGCACGCGGCAAGTATGGCGGTCCTCGCATTCAGCGTCGCGTAGATTCCTCCCTTCGCGACGGTCACTGTCTGCTGTTCCATCATCTCGTGCAGCGCAGTCCTGTCTTCGGGCTTCATCTTCTCGAATTCGTCGATGCAATTGTGGACGTACACCAGTCCAGCTTCGAAGTTGTGATACTTTCCGATGCTCAGATCATAGACAAACCCATCATATGGGATTCTCTCTGCGGCAACAACTCTCTCACGGCCCCTTTCGACACTTCGTTGGCCCTTGTGGCGTATCGTGATCTCCTTCGGCTCCCTCCTCAGTTTCACACTGTAAGGACCGATTCCGATTGCGAATCTGGAAATATCTTTACCGCTGATTTGGATGACGGGGATTGAGCTGCGCTTCCCGTAGATTCTTGCGTAAATCCCAAGCCGTCTGAGGGCGTACAGCAGCACCCCGAGTTCGTGTTCGTTCTTGGTGGGGTAAAGCCTCATCGAAATAACACTCCCGTTTGAGTGGTTCACATCTCCGTCGGTGTCGAAAACACCGGCGAAGAAGGCCCAGAGCGCTTGCTCCTTTAGCGTCAACACATTGTCAATTGACGGGCTTCGAAGGAGCAGCAGGGACTTTCTTACGAAGTCTCTGTCCGTGGTGTACAGTTGCATCATGCGCGAAATAAGCATGTACTTTCCCAGCTGCCTGACTCTCTCCTCCTTGTCGTATACAGAAAAGACAGCAGGCATTCGTTCTACGATTGTATTGACGATGTCCGCGTTTGCCTTCGATTGCGAGATCGTTACGCCCGTAGGTCCGAGCCAGCCATCACCGTACGTGCATCCTATCCCATAAGCCTCTTCATCGGTAAAATCCAGATGGGCTGCAGGTCCGAAGACCCTCACTGGTGCTTTCAGCTCGTCGCCGACCTCAACTTGGTCCGCACGTACCCAGAGATTCTTTACATCCGTTGGTCTCTTCAACAGGTGTTCGGGTGTAACTTTCAGAGTTAGCCCCGAACTGAATGTGAGCTTAATCACCTCCCCAACGTGCCTCTTTCTCATGATTGTGTATGCAGTGCCCGCAAGGTCAGCCTTCAGCTTCCTGTCGTAGACATTGACTGGAAGCAGCAGTCTCTTCGCTTCTCGCCCTCTCCGTGTCTGGAAGATCGGGCTAGTGGCGTCGTCCCAAATCTTTCCTATCTTGACCAGCTGCTGGCCAGTATACACTTCCGTGTCCTCTGTGACACACGCGATTCCGAGATCGGCCAAAACCACGACTCCTGCTTCCAACATGAGAACGTTCTTTTCCCTAATAACGGCCGCCGAAAGCCCAGCCGCCGTCGTGCCCCGTCCAGATGCGTACAGGCCTCGTGGAGCGACCTGAGAGGCGAACTTGAGCAGCTCGCTTTTGCCCGTGTTGTGGGAGACCAGCCCATTGGCGATGAAACGGTGGCGTTCAGGAACTTCTATGTCGTATACGTCCTGTGGCGGCCTTTGGTAAATGGCCACAATCCTCTCGCTCAATTGCTTGTGCACCCTCCCGAAAGCCTCGGCCTCTTGCGCGAGCCTTTCGAGTTTCGACACCTTCTTCCTTGAAACGAATCCTATATGTCTCGCGTACTTTACGATATCCTCACCTCTCCTTATCAGAAGCGCGTTCTCTACAATCCTGGAGTGAATGCTCCACCTTAGGAGCAAAATCTGAACATCACGGAGGAGTTCCAAGTCCTTGGCTTTGAGGCCGATTGCTCTTCGACCCCTACCCTTCGAAAATACCGTCCCGTCAGCTTCGAAGAGCCAACGGAGGAAAGCTGCCACAACCTTGTTGCCAGACATCAGAATCAGGCTGGGGACTCTCCTGGTTCGCAAGAAGGCCAGATTGGTAGCAATGCATTCACTGTTGACGTAGAGATCGGTCATGCGGACGTTTCTGTCAGCTCTGAGACGGCGGGTCAATCTCGGTACGACACTGAACGTCCGGGTTATCATTCCCTCAAGCAAAGGCAAGAGGTCAATCTCGTCCTCAGCTATGGTGGCCACGGCGCTGTATCGATCAACGAAACCGTCTCCCAAGAGATACCCCAGGTAACCCGCCAGGTCCTCGTCAACAACCGACGGCAGTTTGCCCCTGAACCTCGGCCCGAGTCTCGGTTGGAAGACTCTGAATCCTGTCGGCCGATGACTAGTTACGGTGCATGGAATGAAAGTAACGGCGGCTATCCTGTCCCCGACTTTCAGCTCATCGAGACGCACCCACTTTCTGAAAGGCATTCCATCATCTTTGCCTATGACGAGCAACGGGTGGTTGAACGTACCTCTGATGCTCTTGCCGCTCTCCGTCACGACCTCAAGTGTCGGCTGTTGGCGGTAAATGTGGAATCTACTTGCAGTCGCCCTTTTCCCTCCACCTTCGCCGGTAAGAACTTGCAGGTCTAGGGGCTCGAGGTGAGCGCTCCCCAACTCGCCAATCTTGGCTATGGCACCATTGCCGAGTACGACTCTCTCGTCGGCGACTAGGCATCCAGGGTCGCCCACGAACAAAGTATTGACGTCTCCTCTGAGCTTAGTGCCATCAGGCAGTACGGTTGCGCTCCCACCGGTCAAGAGAAGGAGTATCGCCTCCTTCTCTGCTTGGTGCCCCAATATCACCGGTGCAATCGAGTTGATGAGTCTTCCATACGCGTCGGGAAAGGCAGCGATCTTCCTGATTAGCTCCTCGTCCTCCCTATTGATCTGGACCTGTTCCGGCTCTTTGCCCCTGACCTCCACGTGATTGCAGTCTATCTGGGACCTGAACAACCTTGTCCTTACCTGCCCGAGCGTGTAGTCGGGGACAGCCCTCACCACTCCCGTTAGGACCACCCTGTCCCCCGGCCTCGCCGTATTCACGATGTCCCCTTCGATGTTCACGTCGAAGAACTGGGGGAGCTGGCCTGGAGGGAGCTCTTCGGGGAGTTCCTGGACCCTGACGACCTGGAAGTCGATGAACCGGCTATGCCTCCTGTCCAGCTCGAAATTCCTCACTTCGCCGCAGAGCTCGCACTTCGGAGGACGCTTCAGCGCCAGGTCGTCCTGGATTTCATAGGTCAGATGTCCGCTGGGGCAGAGCCAGGCTGCTTCGGTCATCATTGGCCTAAGCTCCGACGTCCTCACTACCATCCCCGAAACTGCGATCATGTGGTCGATGTACGACGTGTCCACCTTTCTCAGCGGCACCAGGTCAGTGAGGCCTCGTAGCCTGACAGTCAGTTCGCGCTTCACCCTATCGGCGTAGAGGGCGTTTTCGCTCCTCATGGTCTCGAACGCAGCTATTCGGAACGACCCCAGGGCAGAATCGGGCTCGAGTAGGACCCTGTTCGCCAGGTCGCTATTGTACTTCAGGAGATCGCCGAAGTCGACCACAAGCGATTTCCCCTCGTTTGAAATGAGCTGGGAGATCTTCGACCTGTAAATTGGGTTCCCGTTCCTATCGATCACGGACTTTAGGAAATCTTCGAACTGCTCTGACAGCTTCCCACTCGCAAGGGTGGCCAGCTACCTTCCCCCTCCCAGGAGCCCGGCCTTCCACTCCTTCGAGAGTGACTGGGAGAGGGCGAAGAACGACGCCTCCTCGGGCGTGAGTTTCTCAGCAAGGGACGATGCAGGCGTCGAAGAACTGGACAGCGAGAGCAGCTTGCTGAGCCTGATTCCAACGAGGTCGTAGCAGACCGCCCTGAACCTCTCCAATTCCTCCTTCCTCGTTTTCCCCTCAACCACGGCCGTCCCCAGCGCCGCTAGCCTCCTCTTCATCCTCACGTAGAAGTCGAGGGGGAGAGCCGAAAGCTGCAGGGGGCCCATCATCTTCTCCTTGCTTAGTGCGCTGAAAATCTCGTTCTCGAAGGGCGTCTCGGACGACACCGCCATTCCTTGGGCAATGAGCTCGTCGGCGACCCACCTCGGGAGGTCTACCAATTCTCCTTCAGCGAGCTGGTCGATGTGGAAGTCCCCGACATCAAGGTTTTCCACAGACGACCTCATCCTCGCGCTGGTGGTGCCGAGCATGTATTCTCTCTCCCTCCTCTCGAGCATCTGTCTCAGGGCGATTTGCTCCTCCGACAAAGCGTCCGGCCAACAGACCCGTCTCGATAATAAATGTTGTGAGCTCTACTCGACTATTTCGCGGGCTGAGGTTGGGTGTCCCCCGTCGAATCGCCCCCCTCGCGCCGCCGCCTGGCGAAGCGTGAAGTGATCTTAGACGCGAAGCCCTGTTTCCTTTCCTCTCCGGTCGTCCCCGACTTTACGATCTTACCTAGAACCCCCTTCTTCAGAGTGTAGGAGGACTTTTCTCTGATTATTCCCTCTGGCCTGAGGAAGAGTATCATCAGCAGCATAGAAGCGAACAGGATGTCCGCGATCGAGTTCACGTCGAAGACGTTAGAAGCGGGGAGGTACGGCTGTATCTGCTGCAGCCCTCTGAATATTAGAGTGAAGAAGAACGCCCCCAGGGCCACCCCGGAGTTGTTCCCAGCCCCGCCTATGATCACTATAAGGAACGGCCAGAACGTCCAAGCGAACCTTGTCCACGTGTCGTATTCGACCGACCCGACGTAGAAGGAGTAAAGGGCGCCCGCCGTTGCCGCAAGGGCCGAGGCTACTATCAGGGCGTTCCTCCTGATCTTTGCGTTGTCCTTCCCGAGGGCGCCCGAGGCATCCTCGTTGTCTCTCACGGCCCTCAAAGTCCTTCCCATGGGGGACCTCACAACCCTCTCTACGAACGCGTACACGCCGATTGCAAAAATCACCATGATAACCATCGCCGCGAGGTCCCTGTACCCTGTGCCGAGTGAGGAGAAGTAGGAGAACGGGTCGGGGACAAAGATTGGTTGGGACCCTCCGATTAGAGGCGGGTACACCCTCAGAACGACCTGAAAGAACTGCGCGCATCCTAGGAGAAGCATTCCGAGATAATCTTCCCGAAGGCGAAGCGCAGGATAAGATGCGAGGAAGCCGAGCAGTCCCCCCACCAACGCAGCGACCACTAGCGATACGACGACAAGCTCAACTGCGAGAGTAGGGTCGTTCACTAGCTCGCTGTTGACTTGAGTAATTATTTTGGCGTTGAACGTGATGAAGTCCTCGCCTGCCCCAACGTTGAGGATGTAAGCGGCCAGCCTCCCCGCTATAGACCCCCCGAAGGCCGCGCCCCCTGCGTTGAAGAGCACCTTACCAAAGTTGGGAATCCCTGTGTACCCGAACTCTAGGTTCAGGCCCAGGCTAATCGCAAGATAGAGCGCATAGAAGGTGATGAAATCTATTCCGAAGCTAACCCAGTTTATGCCAAAAAGTACCAGCTCTGGGAGTCCTGACATCCTACCTCTTCTCCCTCCCAAGTAGGCGCCTCACATTGATCGAAAAGATGCCCTGGGGGATTACCATCAGCGTGATGACCATGATCAGCAGCGGAATCGCCTGCTGAAACGGAGTAACATTCGAGCCGAACCCGTTGACCAGCTCATAGGAGACGAAATCTACCGGAAATCCGGCTGCCATGTCAGCTAGGATCCAGACCCCGAAGGCGACGAATACT
>CAYPSJ010000003.1:0-7945 GCA_964413565.1 uncultured Nitrosopumilales archaeon
TACTACCCGAGCGTTGTCAACTGGTACCCCGCCAACGGGCACCCAACACCCCTGCTGGGGTACGACTTCTACTGGAGAAGCGTCTCCTTCTACCCGCAAGCACTGGCCTCGCTAACCAGCTAAGCAGCTGGAGGCGGGGTCCATGCCCCTTTTTTTACGACCGATGGGGACAATTACGCCTCTTATGTGCCAGGACTTTCTATCTGACGGGCGAGTCTAGTGAAGTTATCCTGGAGTTCCTGGGGCTTCGTCCTCAAGAGACTAGGATACTCCATCATTTCCCTCTTTGGTCTCTCCATCCTGATTTTCGCAATAGCGAGGGTTCTGCCAGGAGACCCTGCGAGGCTGGCCCTCGGACCGCAGGCTCCCCAGTCGGCAGTCGACGCACTAAGGGCAGCGATGCATCTCAACGATCCGATCTGGGTCCAGTACGGTTACTGGCTGCAGGGAATCTTCACAGGCAACTGGGGTTTGTCCCTCTTCACTCAGAGGAATGTGCTTCTGGACGTCCAAGAGTTCCTCCCGGCCACGGTTGAACTGATTCTAACCGCTGCCATAATCGACATCCTCATCTCCGTTCCCCTCGGGGTCCTCGCTGGGAGAAGGGCGAACACTGCCGTGGACAATGTCGTCCGACTTATCTCATATGTTGGGATAGCCGTTCCCTCTTTCGTCGTCGCAATCATCCTGCAGCTCGTATTCGGGTACACTCTTTTTTGGTTCCCTATAACGGGTAGGCTGAGCCTCGGAGTCACGCCGCCTCCCACCATCACCGGCCTTTACACCATCGATTCGCTGTTAACGGGGAATTTCGGCACAATGCTCAATGCAATCTGGCACCTAATCCTTCCCGCCTTTGCCCTCGCGCTCGGACCGATTGCGCAGGAAGCGAGGATAATGCGCTCGAGCGTGGTTGAGAACCTCGGCAAGGACTACACTCTCGCTGAAATCTCTCACGGCATGCCGGAGAGGCTGATAATGTTGAAGTACCTGATGAAGCCTTCTCTGATTCCAACACTGACGATTTATGCTCTCGACATCTCAGCCCAGATAGCGAACGCGTTTCTAGTCGAACTGATTTTCAACTGGCCTGGATTCTCGAGATATGGTCTCAATGCGATGTTGAGCAAGGACCTCAATGCAATCGTTGCAGTTGTCATGGTCGCGGGTGTAATGTTCGTCATAGCGAACATCTTGGTCGACATCGTTGTGGGATACCTAGACCCGAGAATCAGGTTGCAGGTGAAGAGTGAAGAATGAACACGAAAAGGCCGGGTCCGTCGTTCTCGCAGAAGTATGGGAAATACTGGTACAAGTTCCGCAGGAACAAGCTCTCGATTGTTGGCCTAGCTGCGATAATTGCGGTTGTTTTTGTGGCAGTCTTTGCCCCCTGGATCTCCCCGTACCCCCAGAGCGCAGGTCTTTACGTTAATTTCAATCAGGCCAGCCTATCACCTTCGGCCGCCCACCTGTTTGGGACTGACGAATACGGCCGTGACGTACTGACGCGCTTGATGTTCGGTTTCCGATACTCTTTGGAACTTGTGGTCGTCGTGCTTTCGTTAGATGTAATCCCGGGGGTAGTCCTTGGCCTGATCGCCGGATATTTCATCAGCAGGTGGTTCAGTACACTGATTATGAGGGTCGCTGACGTTTTCATTGCAGTTCCCCCGCTTATCCTCGCGCTTTCCGTCGTAGCAATACTGAAACCCGGAGGCATCAATGCGTTCCTTGCCATCGCCCTGGCATGGTGGCCCTGGTACACTAGACTGGTCTATGGCCAAGCTTCATCAATAAGAAATGAAGACTTCGTGCACGCGGCCCAGCTCGCTGGCGCCTCCTCGACCCACATCATGTTCAGAGAGATTCTGCCGAACATTCTCGGTTCGATTCTGACGAAAGTGTCCCTCGATGGGGGGTGGACCATCCTTATCGGCGCGGCCCTCAGTTACGTGGGACTAGGAGCTCAGGCTCCTACCCCGGACCTTGGGACGATGATTTCTGACGGTTCCGCATATCTTCCGGCCCAGTGGTGGATCTCCATGTTCCCTGCGCTCGCGATTGTAATCGTCATTCTCGGATTCAACCTCATAGGTGATGGCGTCAACGACATGTTCTCATCGGAGATTAGATAGAGTTTGAATCGTGCGGGTTCGGGCAGGAGGCGTTCTTGAGCACGTCGCTAGTCCAAGTGGAGAACCTGAAGGTGGAGTACAAGGTATACGAGGGTTGGCTCAAGGTGCTCAATGGGGTGAACATTTCGGTAGGCAAAGGCGAGAAGGTTGGAATCATCGGCGAGTCGGCTTGCGGCAAGACCACCACTGTAAAATCAATGTTGCGACTTCTCGCCAGCAATGGGAGAATCACTCAAGGGAAAGTGACCTACCAGGGTGACAACATACTCAAGATGTCACATGGTGAACTGACAAATCTGAGGAGAAAGAAAGTCTCGATGATATTCCAAGACCCTTCTGCGGCGCTTAACCCTGTCTTCACCATTAAAGAACAGATGTACGATATAATTCGCATCTCGGCGGACGAGCGCCTCTCGACAAGCCAGGTTCACGAGAGGGCGATGGGCTTCCTAAAACAGGCAGCCCTGCCAGAACCAGACAGGATTCTTGACAGCTACCCCTTTCAGCTCAGCGGAGGCATGAAGCAGCGCGTTAACATCGCATTCGCACTAATCTCGGCAAATGAGCTCCTCGTCGCCGATGAGCCTGGAACGTCGCTTGATGTCACGATAGAAGATCAGATTATGAGGCTACTGAAGGAGATCGTCGACCAAAGGGACTTGTCAATCATCCTAATCTCTCACGCCCTTGGGACAGTGAAGAACTTTGTCGATCGGGTCTACGTGATGTACGCAGGAACCATCGTGGAAGAAGGGCCAACTGACCGGGTATTCAACGACCCGCGCCATCCATACACACGCATGCTCATCGACTCGATTCCAAAGTTGACCGGAGGGGGCGTCCCAGAGGGGATACTCGGTCAGGTTCCAAGCTATCTGACACCGCCAAATGGATGCAGGTTCGTGACAAGGTGCCCCTATAAGATGCCCGTCTGCGACAGTGCAATGCCAGCGCTCTACAGCGTGGCGGGCGGGCAGGCGGCGGCCTGTTACCTATACGATGAAAAGTACGGCGCTAAGAAATGAGCGAGCCCATTCTTTCCGCCCACAACCTGACGAGGTACTTCCAGACGAACAAGGGGGTGATTAAGGCAGTGGAAGCCGTAGACTTCGAGATGCATGAGGGTGAGGTGTTCGGAATTGTTGGTGAGTCGGGCTCGGGGAAGACAACCATAGGTAACATAATCATAGGTATCTACCCGCCCACATCCGGGACGCTCACCTACAAAGGCGAGAATCTCTCCAGGGGCGCTAATCGTAGGAGCAAGGAACTCAAGAGAGACATTCAGATGGTCTTCCAGAACCCCGCGTCCTCGCTTAATCCGAAGAGGACCGTACGACAGGCCATCGAGGTTCCGCTCAAGGTCCATAAAACTGATGTTTCGATTGCACAGCGTGTCGACGAACTCCTCAACCTAGTTGAGTTGCCGCTCGAGTTCGCAGGGCGTTTTCCAGGCGAATTGGGCGGGGGAGAAAAACAACTTGTCTCAATCGCAAGGGCGCTGGGGACGAATCCATCGTTACTTGTTCTGGACGAGCCTACATCCGCCCTTGATGTCTCGATTCAGGCAAAGATGATCAACGTTCTTCTCAGACTGAAGGAACGTCTCGGTCTCTCGTACATTTTCATCACGCACAATCTAAGTCTGATGCGGAACGTCGCAGATAGGGTGATGATTATGTACCTAGGCAAAGTCAGGGAAATCGCGCCTACGGAGGAGTTCTTCAGGAACCCTCTGCACCCTTACACCAAGATGCTGCTGTCTTCGATACCCGTGATAACTGATGTTGAAGAGCGTGCGAAACCTCAGAAAATCGTAAGCACGGGTGAGATAACCGGCGCCCTCAATATTCCTCCAGGCTGCAGCTTTCACCCGAGGTGCCCGTTTGTGATGGATGTCTGTAAGAGTGCTGATCCTCCTTTGCTCGAGATTGAAAAGAACCACTGGGTCGACTGCCATTTGTACCCCAACGAATACAAGAAGACATAGAGTGCGTGAGAAGACAAGCCGACGTCGATGACGTCAATCATTCTTATTACATCTCTTGAGATCCATGCATTGGTTGGATTTACGGCGGGCTCCCCGGCTGGTTGTTGGACTCGCGATTGCGTTCGTCCTAATCTATCTGACGAACTCGGCGCCGCAGTACCTCGGTCCCCTTGAACAAACAGTGGTCAATAACCCGGCGCTCTTTGTTGGCGTCTCTCTAATCCTCGTCTCCTCCGGCTTGCTCTGGAGGGGCAGGTACTGGCGCCAAGTACAGTCACAGACGAAACTTGCATGCTTCGAGCTTGTCGAAGGGGGAATCCTTGCCCTGGCCATAACGGCGTTCTTCGGGATTGTGCTGACCCCGTTCAACCTGTGCATAGGCGGCGGGGGCGGGTTCGCTTGCTATCCCGATATCAGCGGGTTTCTTCGAGGCGTCCTTGATCTTGTGATCATAGTGCTCTCGGAGGAGTTGTTCTTCAGAGCCTACCTGATGAACGAGTTGAACCAGATTCTCGGGAGGGGGGTTGGTGCGGTCATCCTTTCTCCTTTGATCTACACAGTCTTCCATCTCCCTGCCCTTCAGGTAGAGGGGTTCGGGACAATCTCTCTGCTAGGTTTCACTGTGATTCTTATCGGCGCGTTCTCCCTCAGCGCATGTTACTGGTACACAGGAAGAAACCTAGCTGCTGTGATCTTCCTGCACGCCTATTGGGATGGGGTTGGGGCGCTGTTGCTAATTCCGAACTATGGACAGTACAATGAAATCGTGCTGATACTTGGGCAGCTGTCTTTACCGGCAGTAGTTTTGGTCATTACGCACGAGCTCTGGCCCACCTTGGCCACTCGTTTGCGACGGCCTAGGCTTTGAGCCGCTTGACTTTGTGTGCCCGGTTTGGACTCGGAACTCTTTAGTCCTCTGGGCTCTCTGATGGCTTCTCAAGCCTGCCCCTGCCGCTCTAACCTGCACTGGAAGTCGCCTTTGAGATTCGATCTGCCTTCAATTGGATGTCCAGTGCGCCTCCAAATCCGAAGAGGGCGACGAAGAACGCCACCGTGATGAAGACCACCGTCCAGTGAGTCCATGTCGTCAGCCAGTCGTGGGGAGCGATGCCCAGGGGGAGGCCCAGGATGAAGGAGATCGGAGAGATGAGGATGACCGCTACGAAGGTGACGACAGTCAACACGTTAGACCTCCGAGTCAGCTTCCGAACTTCGTCCTGCCTTTCTTGCGGGACGTTTGGGCCGCCTTCGGCGTTTGCCATCTTCCGACCGCAACCTCCCCAAACGGCCTCAAATGGGTTTCGTCCCTCAGTCGAAGGAGTCGAATGGGAAGCGGCGCTGCCGTGTGGGTCAGCCGTCTAGGCCGCAGTGTTGCTCTGGGCGGATGGTTGGGCTGGAGCCGGGGTAAGGGGCTCCTCCGAAATAATTGGGCGGGCTCCGACTTTAGTCAGCGCGATGATTATCAGGGCAAGGACGAGCAGGACGGCGGAGATTTCGAAGGCGAAGCTCTGCCCCGAGAGGTAGGAGTTCGCAAGATTGGCCGGGAGCTTTCCAGAGAGGTTTCCAATGAACAACTGGTACACCACTCCGGGCGGAATGACCGAGGTGGCCGCCGTCAGGGAAAGCGCGAAGCTCAGAATTCCTCCGGTGTTTCTGAAGGTGTTCATCGTGCCAGAGCCTACCCCATACTTCGTTGGAGGGGTCGAAGACATTATGGCGGAAGTGTTTGCCGGCCAGAAGAGTGCCAGCCCGACACCAGAGATGGTCTCGATGACGCCAATCTCGAGCAGCGTGGAGTTCACCGTCAGCTGGCTGAACAGGAAGAGGGAGGCCGCTCCTATCGCGAGCCCCAGGATCGAAATCCTCCGGAAGCCGAATCTGTCCGTCAGTATGCCCCCTATCGGCCCCATCGCAGCGGCGGCGAGCGCAAACGGGATTATCAGGTATGCCGACTCGAGTGCGGAGAGCCCTTCTATTCCCTCAAGGTAGAAGATGAGCAGAAAGTTCACGCTGAAGACGGCGAGGAACTGGAGGAGCGCCGCCGCAAGCGAGAAAGCGAAAACCCTGTTTCGGAAGAAGCTGAAATCGAGTATCGGATTCTTGCTGAACCTGGCCTCCCAGGCGATGAATATGGCGAAGATTAGGGGCGAAAGGGCTAGGGCTGTCAGCGCCGTGGTGTTGCTCCAGGAGTAGAGAAGCCCCCAGGTTATCCCGAGGAGCAGCGACAGCAGCCCCCCGGTGAACGTGACCGCTGCGGGAAGGTCAAAGGTGCCCCGCTGTCCCTTCGGGGGGAGGACGGTCCTCAGTGTCCTGTACGCCCAGACGGTCCCGACGATGCCGATGGGGACGTTGATCAGGAAGATCCAGCGCCAGCTAGTATATGTTATGATGACCCCGCCGATGATAACTCCCAGGACGTTGCCTAGGCCCCAGACGACCGCCTGTATGCCGAAGGCCCTCCCGGTCTCGTTCCGGGGGAACGCTTCGGAGAGAATCGCGAACGAGTTCGATGTAAGAAGAGCCGCTCCTGTGCCCTGGACCACTCTAAAGCCTACCAGCGAGAGTCCGTTCGGCGCGAAGCCACAGAACGCGGAGCCTATCGTGAAAACGACGAACCCCACGTTGTAGAGGAGCTTCCTCCCGTACATGTCGGCCAGCCTGCCAAGGCTAAGCACCAGGGCCGTGTTCACGACGAGATAGGCTATGATCACCCAGATCATGGTAACGAAGTCGGAGTGCAGGTCCGCGGCCATGGGGAAGAGAGCGAGCAGGACGACGGTGCTGTCCACAGCTGCCATCAGGGCGCCGATCGCGGTGACTGAGAGCGCCTTCCATTTGTATTCCATAATACCCACTGGAGCCTGTTAGAGCCGACGCTTCAAAATCAATCACGGAAAAACATGTCGTTCTGGGAAGCTTCATTATGTCCCCAGGCATTTCTGGCGCCATGAGCCTTGTCCGTCAGGCACACATGCCCGGGAACTACGAAACCTACGACCCGGAGACGAACAACCTGGGCCCCGTCGTGTGCAAGCTCTGTTGGGAGCGGTTCGAAAGGAGGAACTCAACTTCACTATACACGGTATGGGTTTCCTACAAAGACAGGCGGATGGTCTGGTGGCTCTGCGGCGACTGCGCCGAAAGCGTCAGGACCGGAGGATATCAGGCCACGATGTTCCTGAAGGGCATCGAGGGCGTCAATCCGTCCCCGTGTCTAATCGCGTGAGTGGCTCAGGCGGTCCCGAAGGCCCTGCGCTTGACCGGGGTCCCCTCGTGCCCCTTGAAGCGCTCCTCTTCCCACACGTCCGCCCTTTCGTGGTAGCCGTATGTCTCCCAGTAGCCATCTCTGTAGTCTGGGAGGAGTTCCATCCTGTTCACCCATTTGGCGCTCTTCCATGCGTAAAGGCCCGGGATGAAGGGCCTGGCGGGGAACCCCTGCTCGGCGCTCAGTGGCTTGCCGTTCAACTTGAAAGCAAGAATCGAGTCCTCCTTGAGGGCGTCCTCGAGCGGGACCGGAGCTGTGTAACCGTCGACGCAGTGGAACATCAGCCAACTGGCATCGGGACTGACCCCTGCAGGAGCCAGCAAATACTTGATCAGCAGTCCCTCCCAGAATACATTCTCGATTGACCAGCGAGTGACACAATGGATCGATCTGATTAGGTTGTTCTGAGGCCGAGAAAGAAGTTGGTCGTAGGTGTACTCTACAGGATTGTTGACCAGGCCATCTACCCTGAGCTTCCACTGCTGGGGGTCGACACGCGGGATTCCCAAAGCAGCGTAGATTACGAATTTCTTCCCCCATACCTGATTGGGAGGT
>CAYPSJ010000004.1:0-21939 GCA_964413565.1 uncultured Nitrosopumilales archaeon
AGCCGGACAGTCTCTGGCAGATGGCTATGCTCGTGGGCGCCCTCTCAGTCGTTCCGATGACGGCCGAGCTGGTGTCATATCAAGTTCCAACCTACTACGGGATGCTCTGCGCAAGCTATCAGCCCATCAGGAGTTAGTCAGCTGAACGGGCAGTGCCGCCGTCTTTGGTGTTATTCATCGGATGAACTCGTAGATTTCGGTGAGGTTTTGCACCCTCGGGCAGTCGGAGCCTAGGTGGGTGCTATCCCTGTCAACAAGGATCCCCTCCATGCCCGCATTCCTCGCGCCTACGACGTCGGCTTCGTACAGGTCACCTACGTGTATCGCCTCCGCAGCGTCGACGCCGGCCCTCCGGAGGGCGATCCTGAAGATCTCGGGATGAGGTTTCGTGTACCCCACCGCCCCGGATATCACGATGGTGCCGAGGTACTTGGTGAGTCCCAATGCCTCCACCGCCCTGATGGTGTCTGCTGGGGCGTTTGAAATCAAGCCGAGCGCATAGTCGCCTCTAACGAGCCTTTCGAGGGTGGGTTCTGCATCGGGGTAGAGCTCGAGGGGGATCTCGGATTCGAGCTCAGGCCACCTCTTCCTAACGAGCTTCGAGATCCTTAGCGCCTCCGGCTCGCTCTCCCCGGGGTAGAGTATGGAGAACACCTTCTGGTCAAGGTCCCTGTAAGCTTCGGCTGTTTCCTCCGCGTTGAGAACCCGGGCGGCGTAGTACGGAATCCACCAAGACTCCGCCTTCAAGTATGCAGAGTGTACCTGTCCGAGGTCGACTTCCCACCCCTCCTCTTGGAGGACCCTTCGGAAGATCCTATCGCGACGCATGACGAGGAGGGTACCACCAAGGTCGAAGAATACGGCTCTTGTCTTCAATGTCTAAATCGAAGCTCCTACGGCCTAATTGCATCTGACAGGGCGCAAGGCTCAGGCATGGAACCCCGGAATGAATGGCGTTACCAGCATGCTGAACAGCAGTAGGGTGAGGACAACGGCCGTGATGATAACGTAGAGCCTATCCCTCTCTGCGGCAAAAAGGAAGACAGAGATTGTGACCCTCGAAACGGGGGTCGCGATCAGCAATATCACCCCGAGCTCTATCCACGAGAATGGTGAGAAAGTTGTGAGCCCTTGAACCAACCCACCTAGGCTTATGTCCAAGTTGTCGTGGGGGATCATGTTGGGGTTGTAGGTGAGCATCCCCGACGAATCGGAGAGTCCGTTGGTAGCCGCCAACCCTATTGCCCCGAGAAGGATTATGGCGCCCGAGAAGATGACCCCGTACCTCAGGACCTTACCTATCACTACGTTCATCGTTTCTGGGTCCCTCCAATTCATACAGACACCCCCAAAGCACTCAGAATCATCTCTATGGCGGCTACCGCGAGTACGACCGCGAAGATCTTCCTGACGGTGGTGTTTCGCGAACGGAGCAGGACCCGAGCTCCAATTGCAGCGCCAATCAGGATTCCGAGGGCGACCGGCGCAACGATAAGGGGGACGACGTCTCCCCTGGCGAAGTAGATACCTGCGCTCGCCGCTGCAGTCACGCCTATCATGAAGTTGGACGTTGTCGTGGAGACCTTCATGGGGAGCTTCATGGCCAGGTCCATGGAGAGGACTTTGAAGGCACCACCTCCAATCCCCAGCAGGCCCGACAGGACTCCGGCGACCGCAGTCCCCGCCAGGCCCTCCACGGGGCGGGTTGAATTGTAGTTGACCACCCTGCCGTCAGACTCTGTGTAGGAGCCGGTGAGGCCTAGGCGCTTCGACACCCCCTTGAGTTCGGGGGACTTTGGGATGTCCTCGCCTATCTTCATCACCATCGGCACCAAGGACACAAGCAGGATGCTTCCGAAGATTGTTTCGAGGGCCGCGGAGTTCGTATAGGCGGCTATCGCGGCGCCGGTTATGGCCCCGCTGGCGCTCGCAAGCTCAAGGAACATGCCAATCCTGAGGTTGGTCACTTTGTCCCTCACGTAGGTCGAAGCTGCGCCACTGGAGGTACCGATGATTGCGACTATGCTGGCCCCGATAGCGAAGTGGATGTCGACTCCCATCAGGATGGTAAGGACCGGGATTACCACGATTCCGCCGCCGAGTCCCACTATCGACCCGAATATCCCCGCGAAAATCGAAATGAAGAACATCAGAAGGACGAATTCTACTACGAACAAACAGAGCCGCTCGCCCTTCCGTCCATACTTAGATGTTGCCCGACGGGAGTATGTGCAGACGGTCGTCCCTACGCGTGTATCATAGGGGTCTGCAGCGGACCCCTCTCCATGCCGTAACGGTCTACCTTGTCAACGTCCAGCCCTCCCCTCCTGCACCTGTTCCTCACCACCCGGAACATTCCCCAGGCTCCGAGAGCCATCATCCCGCCGGTGACGTACTTCGTTATAGGGTTCTGCTCCGACGACGCAGTTGTGGCATCCCTAGTGGCTATCTTCACCAGGTGCTTGTAGGACGCGTAGTAAACCGCCAGCTGTGATGGGTTCAGCTTAACCGAGGAGAAGTCCATGCTCTTGAGAAGCCCCAGGGGGACGTTCTGCATCGGGGTTATCGTGAACTCGAAGGGCCTGCCGTTTTCCGTTGTAGAATTGCTTAGGCGGTGGATGAGGGCCACTGTCTGCCAGTTGTCCTCGGGTGTCTCCCCGGCCTGCCCAACCTGGACCGTGAATGCCGGGCGCCAGTAGTAGGTGTTAAGCACGTAGGTCCCCCTCCAGACAATGTCTGCCCAGCTCCCGTCCGGGCCTACCTTCAGCGGGAGTGTCTTGTTCGGCATGTGCTCGGACGCGAGCCTGTCACTCCCCGTCTCCACCCCTATCTGGAGCCCTATCCAGTTGTTGGGACCCGCCTTCATTATGCTGGAGAGTCTGCGAACGAAGTCTGGGTATGCCGCTGGAATCGAGATCCTGCCGTGAGTCGGGTTCGACCGATTGATTCCCGGAGTGGCCATCACTGCCGAGAAGAGGCCTTCAATCGCCTCCTCATTTGGGACGAAGTTCCTGCCGTGCTCATAGGCGAAGATTTCATCACTATGGAGCCATCCAGTGTCCATACCAGCCCTGACGTTCACTTCGAGCTCCTTCCTCACCTTCTCAGGGGGGTAGTAGCGGAGTGGCCTGAGGGTGACCTCGCAGAAGTCACAACCAATCCCGCACCCACGCATTACCTCGACCATTCCTTTTACGGAGGGGCCGACTATCTCTGGGATGTCTTCGAGCCTTGGGAATTGCTTCGAGAACTGGTAGCGGCTGATGAATTTTGAGCTGGATTTCCACTCTTTGTGGAAGGACTCGTCGAAGGTCTGGTACCCGCGGAAGAACTCCGTATTCTCACCTCCGTCCTCGACGACGTACCTGAAGAGGTCCCCTATGATGTCGTCCGCCTCCCCCTGATAGGCGTAGTCGATGTGGTTCCTCTCAAGCTCCTCGGGACGGACGGTGAGCTCCCAGACGCCTGGGCCGCCCACGACAAGTTTAGCCCTCTTCCCAGCTCTGGCCCGGTTAATCCTGGCCAGGAGGGACACGAACTCCCTGTAGACATAAGCGGGGGAGGGTGTCTCGAAGAAAACACTGTAAGACATGGTAAGCGGACCGAGGCCCAGAGGGTCCATGGTGGACACCCCGATTATCTCGGTGTCATTATCGACAAAATCGGCGACGCGGTCCTCGTGTGCCACCACCACTTCTTCCCTCTTGTAGAACTTCAGACAA
Source organism: uncultured Nitrosopumilales archaeon (assembly GCA_964413565.1). Taxonomy (GTDB): domain Archaea; phylum Thermoproteota; class Nitrososphaeria; order Nitrososphaerales; family Gagatemarchaeaceae; genus UBA183. Next base: position 3,723 of record CAYPSJ010000004.1, read on the forward strand.
GACGCCTCAAGCTTCCTTGTGGCGTAGGGGGCAATTACGGCCTTTCCATCCTGGGAGGGAGGCGGGGGGCCCTTCAGGAAGTTGTAGATCCTTTCGGGAAGAATGCTTGTGGGAGCGCTCGCGAGGAAATCCAGTAGGGGGACACTCCTGTAGTTTCGGGCTAAAGTGGTGTCTGAGACCAGGACGATCCTCGCCATGACAGAACGCTAACAAGGGGGCCGGGGTGCCTTAAAAGATTCTCCGAACCCTGCTAGTGCCCTCCTGTGAAAGAGACGAGCCTAACCTTCCATGGCTATCTGCTCTAGGGAGCGGTTGGTAGCGGCGGAGAGGTCGTAGGCGTTTGCATCGTATCCTGCAACGCAGTACTCGTCCCTGTGCTTGATGAGAAGCCATGCTTCCTTCGCTCCGCCAATGCCCCTAGTCCGGACGAGTGCGAAGGAGCCCTGGAGCTTCTTGCCGTAGAGGGTGAACTTCAGATTCCCGTCGCGCAATCCTGCCTCGGCCGTCTCTTCGGCCTCCCCTCTGCCCTTCACCAGCTCCCGGACGCCCTTGCGAACCTCCACCTCGGGGGTGTAGGTCCCTTCGTCCCATATCATGACGGTCCCTGCACCGTAGTTCCCCTTCTCGATTATGCCCTCGAACTTCCGGTACTCCAAGTCGTGGGGCCCAGTCGGCATTGCCAGCCTCTTCGCGGTGGGGTCGAGGGTCGGGCCCTTCGGAATCGACCAGGAGGGCATGACCCCGCCTATTTCGAGCCTGAAGTCGTAGTGGAGGGCGGTCGCCAAGTGCTTCTGGACGACGAATGCAAAGAGACCTCTTGCCAAGTGGAGGGACCAGAGGGCAATCGGTTGGAAAAAGGTTGCCTGCGCCGGACGGTGTCCTCGGGCTATGTGCGTTTAGCAGCCTGCCGCCCACGCTGATTCCTGTAAATCCCCAACGCCTTCGGAAAGACGCCCTGCTCCTCCATTGATGTGTGCTCTCGGAACAGCTCTTTCAGCTGGCGCTGGTCTTCCGCCAGTTCCGTCGCCGACTTGGCTGCAAGCTCCGCGATAAGCTGCATTAGTCTGTGTATGGGCCTGTGTTGCTGGAAGACCTTGATCTCATCTTCAGCGCCCGTCACACCCAGCTCGCCAATCAACAACCGCAGTATCTGGGACTCCTCGTCTGCTATGTGCTGTCTGAAAATCGGCTCGAGCTCCGCAAGAGCGGCAGCGACTTCGGCGAAATCACCCCGGCCAGCGGCCTGCTCCATCCGTAGGAGCCCCGTCTCCATGACCCTGTGTTCTTCGGCGAGCACCCTGATCAGGGACTCGAAGTCCATCTGTCTCGGCAGGAAGCGCCTCGAAGCAGACGCCTTTTCCTGCTTCGAGTCGTCAGAAGAATTCGTTGGAGGACCCTCCAATGGGCCCTATGCCCTGCTCGACCACAGGTAGCTCTACGCTGCTGCAGCCTTTACGATTATCGTGCCTTTCATCCACGAGTGGTATGAACAGTAGTAGGTGTAGGTGCCCGGGGTCGTAAAGGTGTGGCTCCAGCTCTGACCGGCGTTCAGGTTGCCTGAATTGAAGGAGCCGTCACTGGCTGTGACTGTGTGCGGGACGTCGTCGTTATTGACCCACGTCACTGTGTTGTTGACCCCGATGACTACCGTGAGGGTCGAAGGGGAGTAGAACTCATTGCCAGGGACCATCTGCATCCCTGCTCCAGACGGGATGTCAACCACGGGTCCGGCCGGGGCTTGTGTAGTAGTAGTTGTCGTCTGTGTTGTGATGCCGCCGGTTCCATTCTGGACCTGGAACAGGCCCATGGCGCCCTTCTGCATGTAGGCGAAAGCATGAGAGACGAATGGGTTCTCCCCTCCGGCGTCCTTGAAGTACATGTCGACTATCGCACCCCCTGAGGGAGGAATGCTCAGAGTCTGGAGGCCGTAGAGCGCGTTGGAAGGGTCCCCGTCGACGTATGCCGTATTCATGATTGCGCCGATGACGTGAAATGCCTCCCAGACGCTTGGACCCTCGTTGAAGAGATACAGGCGGACGAGTTGGTTGGGTTTCACCACCAGGGGGGACGACTGATATCTGAATGCCTCTCCGTTAAACACGACGTAATCCGGCTCGACAGCCAGCATCTTCGAGTAATTGCCACTGTAGGTGCCGTCGGGGTTGGGGTGTGAGTTGAGATAGAACTCGCTTTCAATCAGGACGTACTGGCCCCCTGGGGCTGGCGGCAGGGCATTGCTGCCCGTGCCGTTCACTATGATGACCCCATACATCCCGTTTCCGATGTGCTCGAGGACGGGCGGGACTCCGCAGTGGTACATGAAGATGCCAGGATAGGCTGGAGTGAAATCGAAGGACAGGGACTTACCCGGAGCCACAGGGGCATAGACCGTGGCCCAATTGACCTCAGCAGCATGGAAGTCGATGGAGTGGGGCATCGTATCGTTGTTGATCAGCGTGAAGTGAACTTGTTCGCACTGCTTCACCCAGATGGTCGGGCCCGGGACAGTGCCGTTGAAGGTCCAGGCGTTGTAGGTGACGCCGGCAACAATCTGTACCTTCGCAGTTTTGGCCACAAGGGTATAAGTTACACTTCCTGTGGTCGAAGAGCAGGTCTGTTCTGCCCAAGAGCTGTTGTAGTTAACAGGACTTGCGCTTTGGGTAGAGAGCTGGCTTATGCTGCTCTGTAGTGAGGAAATCTGGGTGTTGAATGACTGGACCGTGTCCATGTAAACTATTCCAGACGTCGCAAGGATAACCAGGACGGCAACTGACACGACTCCAACCGAAGACATCCCTGTCCGGCCCTCTCGAACCATCCTACTGCTCGCCGGTTAACCGCCGGGTGCGGATTCGGGTTAAGGCTTGGCCCTTAATTTTCAGGGATGGCGTGATCCAAGCCGCGATACGCCTTTCCTGTCATGACCCGATGTTTTTAGGAGGACTTAGAGCGGGCCAGCCCGTGCTCGAAGTAGTTCTTCAGGGCCCGCACCCGCACAGGTGGATGAAAATCGCAGTGGGAGGGTACTCTGCAGATGTCGAGATACTCGACTCCAAGATGCCGACAAAGGATACGGTCCAGCATCTCTTCGATATCCAGGTACAGCCGAGCATGATGGATGATCTCATCGCCGAGATGAGGAGAGATGGGGACCTGGCCCTCCTGGAAGTGATCAGGTCGAAGAACGGCCATATCTACGGGTCGGCGGCTTCGTCCAGGTGCACCGTTTGCAAGGAGATCGCAAAGTCGAGGTGCTTTCTGACGTCCGTGTCTGTGAGCTCGAAAGAAAAGGCGCAATGGACCTTGCTCGGGAGCGACGAGTCCTTCAAGGACCTTAACAGAGCCCTCGATAAGCGCAGGATTCCCTTTGAAATCAAGCTGAAGAAGGAGCTTGGGGACACTGACCTGCTAACGACTAGGCAGGAGCAAATACTCTCAATCGCGTTCGAGAGGGGCTACTTCGATTTCCCGAAAAAGAGAGGGCTCAAGGAACTCGCTGCCGAAACGGGGATCAGGGCCTCGACCCTAGATGAAATCCTCAGGCGTGGACAGAGGAAAGTGTTGGGCGAGTATCTGTCGAGGAGGTCTCTCCTACACAGGGACGAATCCTAGCCAGGAATCTCGACTGTCAAATCACAACCCTTCGGCTGAGGTACAACTGATGTAACCGTCGCTTGAAGGTTTTGGCTCTAACGGCTATGTGGCCGTGTGTTTCGTGGCAGTGGGCTCCCCGGCCATCTGAGGTTGAGTGGTCATCAGCATCCTTGCGGAGACGGCGCCGACCCAGAGTAGCACAGATCCAAGGAACAAGCGCTCCACCAGCCCCCCGTAGTTAGAGTAGAAGCCCGGGGCGGCAGGGGGGCCAAGGAGCTCTAGGATGCAAAGAATAACGGCCAAGGAGGCAAGCGGCAGAGCAACCCCCCTTACCCTTGCGACAGGGCTGCTCCCGACCATTCCCAAGGAGATGTAGAGGGCCCCGAATGCTCCGCCGAGGAAGGCCGCTATGGCCACCAGCAGATGGACAGCCCCGTGCCAAGAGACAGGGGTGGCGGGGACATCCGTGGGAAACGCCGCCAGGAGGAGGGCGCCCACGGACCAGACTGCGAACGCGTATGTGCCTCTCTTGACCCTTGGACTCGCCGTGTCCGTGCTGTAGATTGTCAGGACGAGGCCAAAGAGGAAACAGAGCGATAGGACCCCCCTATCGATGAAATTCAGTGTCATGATGTACCCGTATGGTCCGACTGCGAGGTCGCTCTCGGCTTGGCTAATCGGACTGTAGTATGGTGGGAGGGACTGGGCCACAGCGTCCAGAATGACGTAGAGGATTATTCCCGCGATCGCACCCGCGAATAGATAACGCGCACGCTTAGATTGAGATGAGTCGTCCAGTGAGCTCGCCAAACGAAGGAGTTCTGCGGAGTCTGCGAGCTCGCAATAAGGGTTGTGCGAGTCGCTATTCGGATACCGGCCCCCGTTGGACCCAGGCCGGCGGAGCGTGGTAATCAGAAAGAGCCGGGTACGAGCTCGCTGATGGGCTAGTGAACCATTATCCTAGATAGGTAGTCTCCTTGGACGGTTTCAGCATTCCGGGTTGCTTCTGGACTTTCTCGAGCTCAGCCTCGATGTCCTCTTTTGTGATGACAAGCTCCTCCGGCTTGTCCTCGATTGGGTGGGCTTCGAGATAGCGCCTCGTGGCTCTCTTGGTAGCATTCTCGATGAGCCCTGCTATGTCAGCGCCAGAGAACCCTTCTGTCTTCTCCGCAACAAAGTCCGGTTCGACACTGGTCGGTTTGCCTCTCAAGTGTATCGCCGCTATTTGCTTCCTTGCCTCAAGATCGGGCATGGGCACGGTTATGATGGAGTCGAACCTCCCTGGCCGCAGTAGCGCCGGGTCGATGAGCTCAGCCCTGTTGGTCGCCGCAAGAATTATGACATTCCTGAGCTCCTCAAGCCCGTCCATCTCCGTGAGAAGCTGGCTCACGGCCTGCTCGGTAACATGTGTCCCGAGGTCGGACCCTCGGACGGGCGCAAGGCTGTCAATCTCATCGAAGAAGAGCACCGTAGGTGCCGCCTGTCGAGCTTTCCTGAACACCTCTCTGATGCCTTTTTCGGTTTCCCCTACCCACTTGGAGAAGAGTTCTGGACCCTTGACCGAGATGAAGTTGGCCTGGCCCTCAGTGGCTACGGCCTTCGCCAGAAGTGTCTTACCCGTCCCTGGCGGTCCCGATAGCAGGATGCCCTTCGTCCCTTTGAGCCTCGCCCTTTCCATGGTCTTCCCGTACTTCAGAGGCCACTCGATAGCCTCGTTGAGTTCCCTCTTCACCTGCTCCAACCCTCCAACGTCGGTCCAGTGAACGTTCGGTCTCTCTATCATCACCTCCCTCATCGCCGAAGGTCCGACCTCCGTCATAGCCGACTGGAAGTCGTCCATAGTGACGTTGATTTGCTTCAGCTTCTCCACGGGCAGTTTCTTGTTGATGTCTATAGTCGGAAGCACCTTCCTCAGCGCGCTCATGGCGGCTTCCTTCGCCAGAGCTTCCAAGTCGGCTCCGACGAAGCCGTGCGTCGAGTCTGCGATCTTCTTCAGCTCGACGTCCTTGGCTAGAGGCATCCCCCTCGTGTGAATCTGCAGAATCTCCAACCTCCCCTTCGCGTCGGGTACGCCAATCTCTATCTCCTTGTCGAATCTTCCAGGCCTCCTAAGAGCAGGGTCTAGGACATCGGGGATGTTTGTCGCTGCCAGGACAATGACCTTCCCTCTGCTCTTCAGCCCGTCCATGCGAGCCAGCAATTCAGCCACCACCCTCTTTTCGACTTCGCCCTGCACCTCCGTCCTCTTGGGGGCAATGCTGTCTATTTCGTCGATGAAGATTATGCTGGGCGCGTTCTGTTCCGCTTCCTCGAATATCTTGCGCACGTTTGTCTCTGAGCCACCGTAAACCCCCGACATGACCTCGGGCCCGTTTACTGGTATGAAGTGTGCGTTCGTTTCAGAGGCGACGGCCCTGGCCAAAAGCGTCTTTCCGGTCCCGGGCGGGCCAGTTAGCAGGACACCTCTCGAGCTTTCGACGCCGAGCCTTTCGAAGAGCTCCGGCCTCTTCATGGGAAGCTCGACTATCTCCCTGATTCTCTGTATCTCCTTCGAGAGTCCCCCAATGTCCTCGTAGGAGACCTTCTGCGCCCTCTCTTTCGGGGGCGTCACCACCTTGTCGCTCAGCTCCACCTCCGTGTCCTCTCCAAGGACTAGAACGTCCGCGTCCTCGGGTTTCGTCTTCGTTATCACGAAGTCCATGCGGTTTCCCATCAGGCTGAGGGAGACCACGTCTCCTCTGACGAAAGGAACACCCTGGAGCCTGTCTAACAGGTAATCCTCGAATCCTGAGAACGGGAGCTCGGCGGTCGGGGCGAGCTCGATGTAAGTCGCTTCCTTGAGCACGACCTTCCTCACCTTCACCGTATCGTCGATACCAGCTCCTGCGGCTCTCCTCAGGTCCCCGTTGATTCTTATGACATCGGCATTTCCGTCAACGGTGGGCCAGGCCTTCGCGTACGCTTTCTTGGTCCCGGTGATTTCCAAGATGTCCCCTGCAACCCACCTGTTCCTCTTCATCACGGCATCGTGCACCCGTGCGATCGGGCTTCCAGCGTCTGTACGCGGCGCCTCGGCGACTTTGAGCTCTACCTCGGCCATTCCAAGCCGCATTGACACGGAGTCGTATATAATGACTCCAAGGACTTCGGCGAAATTATGAGGATGAAAGGTAGCCACCGCAATTGCAGGTGGCGACTTTCGGGCTGTGACTTGGCTCCTCAGCCATGGGCCTCGAACGGCTATTAGAGTCAGCATTTTTCCCTAGAGGGGACTTGTCGATTTGAGCCAACGCGTTTTCGTCCACCGTTATCATCGGAACGCCTGGTCCACTGTTCTCGCATTGGTGGCGGGGATGATCATCGTCATCCTTCTTTTCAGCCTGGGAGACATCGCCTTCGAGCGCATCGGGTTCAACTCTATTGAGTATCTCCTGATCCTATGGGGCACACTCTTGGGTAGCATGATCAACGTCCCAGTTGGGGAGGTGAAGAGTGCCGAACCCCGGGTGGCCGTTCAGGAGGTCAAGGTGTTTGGGTTGTATTACCGAATCCCGAGCGTCGTGTACAAACAGGCGATCACCGTGATCGCTGTGAACGTCGGAGGAGCAGTCATCCCCATCTTCGTCTCGGGTTACGTGCTTTTCAGCCACAGCACCCTCCTACCGGCGGCCCTCCTGGGCACGGTTGTCGTTGCGGTCATGGTGCATCTGATGGCGCGTAAGGTGAAAGGGGTTGGAATCGTGACACCCTCGTTTCTCCCTCCAATCGTAGCCGCTGTCGTGTCCTACCTGCTCGTGCCTGGCTCTCCCGCCGTGGTTGCATACGTATCCGGGACGCTCGGCACTTTGATAGGCGCGGACCTGACGAACCTAAGGGGAATAGGAAAACTGGGAGGCCCCATGGCGAGCATCGGAGGGGCTGGCACGTTCGACGGTGTCTTTCTGACAGGGATTGTGGCCGTGCTTCTGGTTCCCCTTCTCTAAGGCCGCAGCCTCGCCAAGGCGCTAGAGCAACAGCTCCGTCCCAATGCTCGATGCGACGAATATTTGATTATCAAACGAATAGATAGTCTAATTAATCCCGCCGGGTTACCGCCCCCCCGTGTCGTCGGACAGCATTAGCGACCTACTGCAGGTTTTATGGCAGAGGTGGAGGTCCGCTTCCCCGGTTAAGAAGGGGGCGATAACGCGAGAACAGTACTGGATACTCAGGATGCTCAGCGAGCGAGATAGGATGAAAATCAAGGACATCGCCTCGGGAATTGGGTGCACCGCAGGGTCAGCTTCCATTGCGGCAAAACGGCTGGAAAGGGCGGGACTGGTAAGAAGGGAAAGAGGGGAGAAGGACGAAAGAATTGTCACTGTTACACTGGCGAAAAAGGGCGCCAAGAAGCTTGATTCCTGGAGGAGAGGACAGCTGGTCTCCATGTCCGCGCTCTTCGAACCGTTGAGCGCTAGAGAGAAGCGAGTCCTCCACGGCATTCTCGAAAAGGCACTTGTTGTCGGAGGCGATCTGCCGGTGTCTACAGGAAGCACCCGAGGTAAGAGAAGTTGACCGTCCCTCAGCAGCTCGAGACCGGAAGGGAACCCGAAGAGGGAGACAGCTCGCTCGCAGTCCAAGTGTCGGGCCTGACAAAGATCTACCCGGGTGGTACGAAGGCCGTTGACGACGTGAGCTTCGAAGTGAAGGAGGGGGAAATCTTCGGTCTGCTTGGCCCCAATGGCGCTGGTAAGACCACAACCATCAAAATAATCACCACCATTTCGAGGCCCACCGCAGGCGCCATTCGGGTGTTCGGAGTCGACGCGCTAAGCGCCCCCGAGACGGTCAGGCGAATGCTCGGATTCGTTCCCCAAGCAATCTCTGTCGACGGTGACCTGAGCGGCTACGAGAACCTCCTCATCTTTGCCAAGCTCTTCTACGTTGACCGCGACCAGCGTGACAGGCGGATACACGAGGCACTGGAGCTCTTCGGGCTCGCCGACAGGGCCAACGACCTCGTGAAACACTACTCAGGGGGGATGATGAGGCGCCTCGAAATCGCCCAGGCCCTGGTCAACCGCCCGAGGCTCCTCTTCCTCGACGAACCAAGCATAGGGCTCGACCCCTATTCTCGCCTGCAGGTCATAGACCACATCAGGCAGCTGAACCGTAACTTCGGGACGACGATCCTCCTTACCACCCACGACATGGCGGAGGCCGACGAGCTCTGCGACAGGTTGGCCATAATGAGCATGGGGAAGATAGCCACTTCAGGAGCCCCCAAAGAACTCAAGCGCTCCGTCGGCGGAGACGTCTTGACAGTAGTAGCCTCGGGGAAGCTCCCGGATTCGATCCCCCCTGAGCTCGGTTCCGTGGCGAGCTCCGGTCAAGGGACAATGAAGATTCTGACGGTAGACGGCGAAAAGGCAATCCCGCGCGTCACAGACCACCTCGAGGGCCTGGGGGCCGTGGTCGAATCCGTGTCCTTGAGCCGGCCCACCCTCGACGACGTTTTCATGAAGTACGCCAAGGGCTCGCTCCAGCAGGAAGGGACCTACAAAGATGCACGCTCCGCTCGCAGGAGCGCGACGAGGCACGGAAGATGAGCAGCCTACAGAGGTCAGTCTCCAGCGCGTTCACAATAGCTGAGATGGAGGCGAGGAAGTTACGCCATGATTCGACCGAGCTCTGGATGAGGACAGTCCAGCCGGCCCTTTGGCTCTTGGTTTTCGGGGAAGTCTTCAACGCCATCCGGGGACTGGCCCCGGGGGGATTCAGCTACATCCAGTACATAGCGCCTGGCGTACTAGCGCAGTCAGTACTCTTCATAGCGATATTCTACGGGATAACGATTGTGTGGGAGCGGGACGTGGGTCTGCTCACCAAGCTCCTTTCAACCCCCTCCCCCAGAATCTCGGTCGTCGTCGGCAAGGCCCTGGCGGCGGGTGTCAGGGGCATCTTTCAGGGGATAATGATATTCGCCCTGGCGCTGATTATTGGCGTGAATCTACGTTTCGACCCCCTGGACATCGCTGGGGTCCTGCTGGTGTCAGTTCTCTTCGCTATGTGCTTCGCGAGCCTTTCCATGACCCTGGCGTCCTTCCTGAAGACGCGAGATAGGATGATGGGGATCGGCCAGGTGATAACGATGCCCCTCTTCTTTGCCAGCAACGCCATCTACCCCATTTCTCTCATGCCCGCTTGGCTGCAGACCGTCTCGGTCTACAACCCTCTCAGCTACGTCGTCGACGCTATGAGGGCGATGCTGCTCACCGGGGACTATTCAGGCCTCCCCGTCGACATTCTGGTTCTTCTCGCCTTCACAACAGCATTCATACTAAGCGCCTCTGTGCTTCTCAAGAGGCTGATTGAGTGACTTCCGTTTCTCGTTGAACCACACATTTGTTGGCCCCGTGGCGCGGGACAAATTGCAGCCGTTCAAAAACGACGCTTAATTATGTCCCACCAAAATCAGACAATCTCTTGAACCTGGAGGACGGGTTTACCGAGAAGAGCATCGAAATAATCTGTGGGTTGCAGGAACAGGACGGTGGTATCCTTGCGACGAAGAGGGACGACGCTTACCCCTTCGTTTACCCTAGAGACGCATCGGTCATGACCACTGCTCTGAACATGCACGGATTCCAAGACCAATCCATGAGATTCTATCGTTACCTAAGCAAAGTCAGAAGGCCAAATGGAGAGATCTACCAGAGGTACAACAAAGGAATGCCATATGTAACACGAAGGAGAGAGGCTGACGTCACCCCTATCGTCATTCAGGGTGTTTACGATACGTACAGATCCTCAGGAGATCGAGTTTTCCTGGAGAGCATGTGGGGACTGGTCGGAGACGGCGCGGCCTTCGTCGTAGCCGGCATAGACGCCCATATGAGGCTGGTCCAGACCAACTGCTCGGTACATGAGAACCAGAGCCTCGAAGAGGGATTCGAAATCTGGGCAAACTCGGCATCGGTAAGGGGACTGCTCGACGCATCGATAATTGCTGCAAACCTCGGGCACCACGAACTTGGCCGAGAGTGGTCTGCCAAGGCGAGTGGACTCTGGAGGAGGATCCTCGAGAGACTTTACGATCAGAAGAGCGGCCTGTTCTTGAAGAATCTGCGGACGGATGGAACTCTGGTGAATGCGCCGGATGTCGCCCAGCTCGCCCCCTTCTACTTCGGACTCTGTCGGGATAAGAAGATACTGGAAAGAACTCTGAAACATCTCATGGATACGCTCTGGAACGCCCAAATCGGCGGCGTGAATCGGTTCCGTGACTTCGAAGTGGTAAAGGACTGGCACTGGTACACCGGAGGGACAGGTGCGTCATGGCCACTCTTCACTCTCTGGATGGCCAGGTTCTATCAGAGCCTGGGAGATTTGGACTCGATGGAACGATGCCTTCGGTTCGTTCGCGCTGCATCAACACCAGAGATGGAGATACCGGAGAAAGTGGCACCAATGAAAGGTTACCTAGAATGGAGGGAGAACGAAACGGAGTACAACGAGAGGGTGACAAACGGCATTAACAGGGCCGAAAGCACACCGCTATCGACCCCTGGCTATGTCGCCTGGGCTTGTCCTCTAGGGTGGTCGCATGCAGAATATCTCAGGCTCGGAACCGAGGACCAGGATGCTGAAGTGCGTGAACTGCTAACGGATGGTTCTGAGAACGACAATCCTCTTTAGTCGAGCCGCACTCGGGTTAACACAGCCGTTCGGTCTCGGTTCGCTTAGGCTGCCTCTCGCTCCCGCTCTTCTGCTGGCGTTGTAATCAGACTCCTTTCAGTAATCGAGTCAGCCACTCTTAGAGCCCTACCAAACTCTCTTGCAAGGAAGACCTTTTGTGACTTCCCATATCGAATGACGTAGCCGACCCTGACCCGAACTAGGTACACTGAAGCGGCCGCAATCAAGGGAATGCCGGGAATAATCACTCGTAAGGCGGAGGCCAGTGCCCCAGATGTCCCGAGCATTGGGAGAATTCTCACGTATTCGAGGAGGGCTACTGCCTGGGCAGGGGCCAGAAAATCTATCGCGTAGCCTGCAATGGAAAGTGCTATACCTATCGCAAGAACGCCCCATCGGCGCCTCGCCAACTTTTCTATTCCAACTATTTCAGTGTAGGGTATCGAGACAATGCGTTTGCCTCCCTCAGCCGAGGACATGATGAGCCTCTTCGTTGTCACAGCAAGCTTCTTTCCTCCTTGAACTCTTGCCTCTACGAGCTTCTCCTTCGCCTCTTGCAGTGGTGCGATTCCGGGCTCTTTCGATAGTCTGGCCATTAGTTCCCTCGAGAGCCCGGCGATGAGGTTAGACAGAGTGGCCTGTGACGAAGTCTTTAGGGCCCCCTTCGAGAGCTTGCTCCTCGTCCTCGGATCCTTAAGCAGCGACCTGACTGCCGCGGAGGCACCCTCAACGTCATCTGGGCCTTTGAGAACAATTCCGTTGACGCCGTTTCGAACCACCCAAGACTGGCCGCCGACGCCCGAGGTTATGACCGGGACCCCCCTGTACATGAATTCAAGCTGCGCGATTCCGAGAGCCTCGCTTCTGCTCATGGTGATGTTCACAAATGACTCGTCAATGAGCTGCGCCTTCTGGTCGTCCGTTATCTCCCCAAGCAGGGTCAGGTTACTCATTCCCCGAGCTGCCGCCCTGACCTTCTCGGCGTATGATCCCTCCAGCTTGCCCGCGATTATGAAATGGACTTTATCGTCCTGGGCAAGTGTCTTGGCGACCTCGACGACAGATAGGGCATTCTTTCTCTCTTCGATTGTTCCAAGAGAAGCGACTAGCTTGACAGACGCCCTGACACCAAGGCTCTGTTTGATGGTTCCGTTCCTCCTTTCCGTTTCGAAGATTTCCTCATCGATGCCCCCGGGGAGAAGGACGAACTTACTGTCTTCCGCACCCAATGCTCTCATCTGGTCCTTTTCAAGGGGAGTCGTTACGATAACGAAATCTGCGTGACGCATTATCTCTTCTAGGCTTATTCTATTCCACACCTCCCTGAACGTTCGTTCCTCGACCGTGTACCTCTCGTCGCTGGCCTCTTGGAAGTGGCTCATGTGACAGAAGAGGATAGGTGGATTCTGTCCCCCCTCCCCCGCCAGGTGCCTGTTCCAGACCACAAACTTGATTGTGTCCTCTGGCCCATTCCAGAGGGTTGAATGAGTTATCAAGACGTTCAGCTTGAGGTCCGAGACGATTTTGGTCAGTACCCCTACGAAGTCCCTGAAGAGTATCCTCCGAGGAGGCCAGCTTGCGATTTCACTGCCTACTCTGATGACTGGGATGCCGAGGCTAGCGTCAAAGGTGTGCAGGTACCCGCCTCTTGCCTCTATCTCGGACTCTGAGACTGTTGGCTCCCAATCATGATAGGCACTTGTGATAAGATAGGCTGAATGACCGAGGTGATTGAACTCTTTCACCATCCTCTGAGCGACTAGTTCCTGGCCCTTGGAACGACTGGTCTCGTACATTATCACGCCGATCCTTAACATTCAGACAGTCACTTCCTGACGATCCAGGGCAGTTCTTCTGAGAACTCGAGGTTGTTCTTCAAAAGAGCCACGAAGAAATGAGCTAGATGATTCCTCGTCATCAGGTAGTCGCATTTCAGTTCAGATTGTCTTTCACCGTCTAACACCCCGATGCTGAAGCGGGCGGCTGCGAAAGCCGGATTGTCTGCGGGCGAGTCTCCCACGAACATCAGACCTCCCCTGGTACCTAGCATCGTCTGTAAGGTCTTGACTGCCATTCCCTTATCGCCGCTGGCAAGCGTTACATCGAGCATCGGATATAAGGAACCATGCAGGACTTGGAACCCAAGCCGCCTTATCTTGAAAATAATGTCGCCAATAGCAAATGGGCTAGGGGCGTTGCCAGGACTCCACTCAGCACAGAATCCGCACAGGTCGCCTTTTGACGTCTTCTTGTACTCGATTCGGGGCCTTGGTTGTACCCTCTCCACGACCGTTACCGCTCTTGAGAGGTCCCCGGGCTCGCTCACGATCCTCCTGGTTCCTCCTTTCACCACGGTCTCGACCCCGTAGACGCATGACCAAGCGTCAGCAAATGGAGTTCTGCTTCTAATGAAATTGTAGTCTTTCGCCGTGACTATGCCTACGGGGACTCTCTCGTGAATCTTAGAGAGAACCCGAGAGAGCGAGAGTGGAACCTTCGAGCGGGACCTCGGTACTCGAAGTGGCGCGAGCGTGCCGTCATAGTCACAGAACAGGGCACGGACCTTCATATGCTTCGAACAACAAACTACCACCTAAAGATATTGCTGTGAAATGCTCACAAGGATGTCACAGTCCCCTTCGGTACCATGTCTGTACCGAACGAATTCCATTTAAGCAGAGGATAGCCAACTATCCGGCGTGAGAACCCGTAGAGTGGTGATTGGAGTGGTAGTGCTTGTCATCGGAGTGGCTCTCCTTGCGGCAGGTGCCTTCGGAGCACTTAGCTCGCTGACGATAAGCAGGTCTTTCACCGAGCCCCATCCGGGCGAGTACGTCTCCGCCGAGATAGTGTTGAACACAACATCGGCATTGGTCATCTCGTCTCCTGCTGCAAATGGTGGGGTAATCCACGCCCAAGATCTCGGTCTGGTGAACTTGACGAATATTGGCACCTATGTAATCCCCATCAACGGGTCGGGAGCGGGAAGCAACACGTACACGCGACTGACTGGGGACTACTATTACATCGCCTTCGCTTCGTCCCCCCCTAGCACCACTATAGTCGCAACTCCTCTCAATTCGGGCATAATCAGGTATGGCGCACTGGTTCTGCTGGGTTTCGTCTTCATCCTCGCAGGGATTGTCGTTGCAGTCATCGGGGCCATTCAGAAGCCGCCTACACACGCAGCGCCGCAGCCTTGACCGGCTGAACGCCCGGCGTCCCAACCGTCGTAAGCATAACATGTGCCATGCGAAAGTCTCCAGATGCCATACTGACGTCTAGATAATCTCCAAGACCGGACTCGGCTTCGCACTCTCCACATTAATAATAGGCGCTTGATTCCAACATCCTGGCAGTTGAACTATCGAAAGCTGGGAAGCGCTGGACTGAAAGTCAGTGAGTACTCTCTCGGTGCCTGGGTAACCTACGGGGGACAGGTTGGGGAGGACGTAGCGGCTGGGTGCATGTCGGCGGCCTACGATGCCGGGGTCAACCTCTTCGACAATGCAGAAGCCTACGCGGGGGGCAACGCCGAAGTGGTGATGGGAAACGTCATCAAGAAACTTGGATGGCGACGCGAGAGCATTGTGGTGTCGAGCAAGGTGTTCTGGGGAGGAGAGGGACCCAACGATAGGGGCCTTTCCCGCAAACATGTCACGGAGGCGTGCCGAAACTCGCTGAGAAGATTGCAGCTCGACTATCTAGACCTCTTCTTCTGCCACCGCCCCGACCCCAGCACTACGATCGAAGAGACGGTCTGGGCCATGAACCATCTCCTCGACAGGGGTCTGATACTCTACTGGGGGACTTCTATGTGGAGCGCGGAGGACATACTGAAGGCTTACGAGATAGCAAGAGAGCGAGGGCTTGTCCCTCCACAGATGGAACAGCCTGTCTACAACATGCTCCAGCGAGATAAGGTCGAAAGGGAGTATCTCCCACTATACAGCAAGATGGGACTGGGTACGACCACCTGGAGTCCCCTCGCCTCTGGCCTCCTCACCGGAAAGTACGACCGCGGCCTCCCCCAAGGTTCTCGGGCTGCTTTGAAGGGATATGAATGGCTCAGGGATAACGTCGTCACTCCACAAAACATAGAGATAGTGAAGCAGCTCGAACCGATAGCCAAGGATCTCGGCTGCACCATGGCCCAGCTCGCCCTGGCGTGGTGCGGGAAGAACCAGAATGTGAGCACCGTTATCACGGGAGCGACGAGCCGTGAGCAGGTCCAGGAGAACATGCGGGCGACGGACGTGTTATCCAAGCTCGATGGCGACGCATTGAGGCGCATCGACGGCGTGCTGGTGCAGAAGCCGCAGATCAAAATGGACTAGTCAAGTGGGTGCGAATCCACGCTTGGGTCCGCTGCTCGTGGGAGACGTCCCTTGGCCGCAACGGCCAACTTGCTAATCCACTCAACGAGTGCGAGTGGGTTGATTTCAGACTCGGTCGGAGCGGGGGAGTGGAGAACGGGCTCCATTTATTAGACGGAGTTCATTTCATGCTTGGACTGCCCCGGCCGGGCCTTACACCAGCTGGTTAAATGCCTTCCATGTTCCTGCAGAAGGCTAACAACCCAAGGATTGGGATAGCCCTCCTTGCCTGGACTCCTCGGCTCAAACTGTCCTGATTCTGTCGATGTAGAAAGCCATCTACTCCCAGCGCGACCAATTGTGGCGATAGCTTCGGCATTCCATTTTTCACCGCCATTCACCTCCTTCAGTGTTATCGTTGATTGCTCTGAGGCGTAGCACCTTCCTCGGCGACTAAGCCGCACCCCACGCGTTCTTCATTTCCACTTGGTGAGAATTTGCTCCCTTTGGAAGATAGACGTACTGACGCGGAACATGACCACGTCCAAGACGGCGATCACGCCTGCTAAAATCAGAAGAGTACCGGTATCGAGCGTAATCGCGCCTAGTTCGCTAGCCAAGTAGATGCCTATGAACGGGAGGAACATAAGACCGCCAAGCTGGCTCGCAGAACGTACGTCACTGACCCTTGAGGACGTGATGATGTTCAATTCGATGCTTAGTAGAAGGGCGAGCGGGGCCAGCAGGAGGATAATCCCCATGTCCCAATTCGGATAGTAAAGGTAGCCTAGTTTGTTGTATGTTACGGCATCAACAAGCGCCATGTATAATGTGGCGCCCGCGTATGTAGCGATGATGGCGGGTATGAACACGGCGATGCTCTTCCCGAGCAGAATCTCCCCGTCGGTGGTCGGGGTCGCCAGGAGGCGCTCCAGGCTCTTCTCGAGCTTCTCCCCGACTATGCTGTAGGAAGCTATTGGGGCGGGAATGATGGCGGGTATGATGACGAAGAACCACTCGAACGAGTGTAGCAGACCCGGGATTTCCGGTCCTGTTATTCCACCACTGCTTTTTCCGCCATACTCAATGACCAACGGGAAGAGGACGGAAAGCAGCAAGGGGAGGAGAACGAGCGTGTAGAGCACGGTCCTCTTCCGAATGAATATCCTGATGTCCTTGAGGGCGATGATCCAGGAGTGCCTTAGATTCATACCTGCTCCCTCTCCCTCACGAGTTTCAGATAGGCGTCCTCCAGCGTGGAGCCCACCACGTTGACCGACTGAATACGCCCTCCTGCCCGGAACACCGCGTCGAGGATTGTGGCGTTCGCCTTCTCAGGGTCTGCCGTGCTTACTGTCAGTTTGTTGCCTTCTGCGGAAACGTCCCCTAGCCCGAGCTTCTTCACCGCGGCGATAACAGCATCGTTTGGCTGCTCTAGCTGGATCACCGTAACCCTCCCCTGCACCGACCGCTCGAGCTCCTCCGGAGTGCCCATCGCCCTCAACGTGGTGTTCAGTATCGCTATTCTGTCGCAGATTCTCTGCGCCTCGTCCAGGTTGTGCGTGTTCAGGAATATCGTCTTCTTCTGCTTCTTCAGGTCGAGAATGAAGTCCCTTACTGTTTTTGCTGCCTCGGGGTCCAAGTTCGCTGTCGGCTCGTCCATGAAGAGTATCTGCGGGTCATGGACGAGTGCTAGAGCTATCGCAAGCTTCTGTTTCATGCCCTTGGAGTACGTCGCCACCGGAACATCCTTCTTCTCCCAGAGTTCGAGCATCTTGAGGAGGGCTGCGATGCTCTCCTTCCTTTGCGATTCAGTGCGGTCATAGAGTTTTCCGTAGAAGTCCAGATTGTCGTAGGCCGTCAAGCTCTCGTAGAGACCGACGTTGTCAGGAACTAATCCAATGATTTTTCTGATTTTTAGTGAATCCGCGCCGTCTCCTACCTCGTATCCTGCAATTTTTGCTGTCCCGCTTGTCTTGGATATCAAGCAACAGAGCATTCTCACCGTGGTGGTCTTACCGGCGCCGTTGGGCCCTAAGAATCCAAAGACCTCCCCTTCCTCCACATGGAAGGTCACCCCATCCACAGCTGTCAGGCCATCGAACTTCTTGGTGAGGTTCTCCGCCTCAATCAAATCATATCACCGTCATTCGTCCCCTCTTGAGACTCAATAAACATCTTTCGATGAAGAGAATGCACTTTTGTCGAGATCTCGACGCGACATCTCCCTACTTGCACCAACCAGTCAATTGTCGTGGCATACTCATTGGGAGTGTCAACTGGGCGCCCCAAGACGGACTAAAGGGCCTCGGCCGGGATTCTAACCCGCAACTGCGGGCCTAAGCACCCTCCCGGAATGGAAACAACCATTGCGCAACGATCTTCTGGGAAGCCTCACTCATGAGGATCGCCTACGGCTCCCTTGTAAAGGGCTGACCATGCCTTTGGAATGGAGTTACTGTGCACCGGCGACAAAAGGATAGAGGCTGAGCCACTGATGCTATCAAGAAGAATCGGTCAGTCTGCTGCAGTCTGACATCGAGATGTAGGACCGGTGCTGCAATCCGACAATGCCGGAAGCGGAGGAAGCGAAGAGGGCGCTGACCGCCGATCCTGACCATCTATTAGGG
>CAYPSJ010000005.1:0-10639 GCA_964413565.1 uncultured Nitrosopumilales archaeon
GTATTCGTGGCAGCCTACGTATTCGGGTTTCGCATTGGGGCCTTCGTCGGAATAGTGTCAGAGTCCATCTGGAGCTTCGTCAGCCCGGTGGGAATCGCGGGCCCCATTGCGCCCTTCCTCGTCGGTGGAGAGGTACTCTTCGCGATGGCAGGCTGGGCCGCGTCAAGGGTGTGGGGGCACCAGTTCAAGCTGGCGTCGCCCTACTCCCTATTCATCGGGGCATCTCTCGCGATTTGCGCGTTCCTCTGGGACCTGGAGACCAACCTTGCCACCGCTCTACTCCAGTATTGGCCCTCGCCCACGTTTAGTGAATACGTTGTGACCGCCTTCGGTCCTCTGACGCTCCCTTTCACTCTGGCACACGAGGTGAGCGACCTCGCCTTTGGAATCGTTCTGGCACCACTTTTCATCCTGTTCATTCCCAGAGTGATGAGGGGGTCACTGTGACACCGCCCAGGGGATTTTTCTACGGGGTAGTGGTCCTACTAGTGGCTCTTCTGATTGTAAGCTCGACGGCAGCCCTGTATTACTACGGGCAGAACCTACGAACGAGTTCGCAAGGCCAAGAGTACATCGGAGAACTCGACGCGGCGCTTGCCAGTTACAGAACCCTTTCGGCACAGTACAACGCCAGTCTCAGTGATTACAACACCACGCTGTCCCTGCTCGCAGGCGCTCTGGCCAACCTGAACACGAGCACACCGGCCTACCGCAATGCCAGTCTGGAGCTCTCTTCGCTCTGGACTTCCTATCAACAGCTGGCGGGTTTCAGCGGGAGGAGGGCGTTGGCGTATGGAGTTCACATGCTCGTAGACTTCGGAAACGGGACGCGAAAGTGGTTCAACGGCACGTCAATCCAGCCGGGCTGGAACGGGTACGTTGCGACCCTGGTTCTTCTCAGGGGGAATCTCCAGGCCGTTTGGTACCCGCAGTACGGGGAGCATCTAATCACGGCTCTTGTAGGTGCCCCTCAGACATCCTCTACGTCCTGGTTCTTCTGGGAGTTCATCAAAGGAGCGTGGACCCTGTCGGCGACAGGTGCAGACCAACTGCAGATCTACAACGGAACCTCAATAGCCTGGACACTGTGCGGATACGACGTAAATTTCATGCCGACATGCACCCCCTAGTGCCCTGCTGACCAATCTACCGCTGCTACGCTCATTTGACTGGGACGAGCGGAGGAGAAGTTCATAGCATATCCAGTAGGAAACTCGTTATGTCTGTTCTTCCTAGCATCAGCGACTCTGGGTCCTGAGCCTGGGCTAGCCTACGGAGAAGAACGACTGAGGTCCCCTGAATCTCATTCCCTTCGGGCCATCGAGCCTGATGTGCCTGCGCCTGTTCATCGAAGCGTGTAAAGGCTGGGAAACCAGTTGAACAGGGGAATCAACGATTGCTGACCAACCACTCAACGGCGTTGACATGGCGCGACTGCTTAAGAGCGCCCGCAGAACCGGTTCGATCGTTGACTCCGACCGAGGACCAGATGAAGGCGTCGGTCGTGGCGCTCATCCTCGACTCCAAGACGGAGGAAGCAATCCATCTGCTTTCTCATTGGTACAGGGTGTCTGTCCCGAGACTTGGGATTGGCGTCGTTGAAGGGAAGACCAAAGGGGTCGCGGCGGTGTACTCCCAGAAAAGGAAAGAAATCCTCGCTGCACGCCGGGAATTCATGTACGACCCCTTCGTCATGATCCACGAATTCTACCACCACCTCAGGTCAGTGAGCGGGCACCACCGAGGGACAGAGAAACAGGCGGACAGGTTCGCTCTCGATTTCATAGACGCATACAGGCGAGTCGCGACCTCACGGGGTGAAGGCTAGGTTCCGAGGGCAGACCAGACGTCGTCGTCGTTGTCAAGAATGACAAAGCCGCATACGCTGCACTTGGTCCCACTGATTGTCACTTTTCCCCCCATGCCTAGCTTCTTCTCGTAGTGCTCCATCTGACCAGCGTGGCAGCGGTCGCAAATCAAACAGTTTCTTTGCGCAAGGAGGTGGTATTAAGACAAGCCGGGCAAAGGTTTAGGTGGTTTGACGGCGACGACGCCTCCGAGCGGCAGCTTGAAGCGTCTGACATTCAGTTCGCCCACAGTGGGGCCCGACAGGTGCATCTTCTGTCAGATTGCATCGAAGAAGTCGCCGTCGAGCGTAGTCTACGAGGACGAGAAGTACATAGGTTTCCTCGACCTCTACCCCTTCTCCAGGGGCCACACGCTGGTGTGCCCGAAGGAGCACGGAGAGACGATCTGGGACATGAACGAGCAGGACATTGCCGGGCTCTTCAAGGTGGCGTTCAAGGTCTCCAAGGCCGTGGTGGCCGCCGTGGGGGCGGATGGGTTCAGGTTCGTCCAGAACAACGGAGAGGCAGCGAACCAGGTAGTAGCCCATGTGCACGTCCACGTGATACCAGTGAAGATGGAGGACAGGGGGAGGTTCTTCGAGAGAAAGCGGTTCAGCTCTGAGGAGATGGAGGAGACCGCCCGCTTGATAAGATCAGAGATGGAGCAAACCTAGCCGACGCTGCTAGGGGACGAACACGCAGATGGATGTGATGGCCGAATCCGTGCTGGAGCCGGTGATGAGGTAGAGTGTGTAGACTCCCGAACCGTACTCCCTGATGAAGGGACCCAATGAGAACGCTATGTCAACCGTCTTCGGTGTGACCTCCCACGTATCCGCGCAGACCGTGGTCCCGGAGGTGAACTGACCGCAGTCGCCAAAGAAGCCAACTCGCGGGAGAACCCCTCCGACCAGCAAGCCGGGACCATATTCGTGCGGGCCGCTGTTGAGCTGGAAGGGGGTCATTGCCGTGGAGGAGTTGTCGAAGGCGACATACAGGGAGCTAGGGCTGGGGAAGGACCCGGTGGGGACCCCCTTCAGGGTGACGTAGTACGGGTCGGGCGTGGATGCCTGTGCCACTGTGAAGTTCAAGTTGATGTAGTTGTTCTCGAACTCCTCGTCGAAGTAAACGGTGGTGCTGTTGTAGGCGACTCCAATTGAGACCTCGTTGTGAAGAGGATCGAGGATGTTGTACCTGTGGCCGTTGGCGCAACAGGAACTGTCGTTGTAGACCATGGAGTATTCCAACTCGTTGATAGCGGTTTCCACCGAACCCGTGGACCGGAAGTGAGGGATGGAGAAATAGTAGTAGGCCACGTTCTCGAAGTCGGCGCCGCGCCCGCCTAGGAGGGAGTAGCGCATGTATGGCTTCAACCCCTGGGTGTCGAAGTGGCTGAAGTAGCCGTAGAAGAGCATGGAGTCCGCATGCTGCTGGGCCGCCTGGTTGTAGTCCAGGGTGACCGGACCCGTGCCGTTGGCGGCCCTGTCCTGGTTGATCACCCCCAGGGCGTAGGATGCCAAGGCGCAATAGCCGGAAGGATATGCGATGTCCGCGGATCCGTTTCGAATGTCAGGGGCCGCCAGGTTCTTCACTGAGACGACGCTCGAGCACTGGCTGTTGATTGGATTCGAAGCGGTCGTAGACGTGCTCGTTGCGTTCGAGGGCGCGGTGCTGATAGTACTGGGTCCCGTCGCAGAGGAACCGGAAAGAAAGGAGTAACTCTGCCTGATGACGGATGAAAGGTACGGGGCTGCGAACACAAAGGCTGCAAGCAGGACCAGAGCCGCGATGATCAGTCCGGCCGCCCTGTGGGACTTAGGCTGGTTGCCCGGCGCCCCTTCGGTCGGGAACGAGCGTCCAGCATCGATGCTAATTCTCAAGCTGAGACGGAGCTCACCCCGACGGTATTAAGACAATGGTATTTCGAATCCATACAAACTCGTTAAACAAATCGTGGGAGCCATGGCTCTGGCTGACAAGCCGCGACCACGGCACCCAGTCTGAATCCTGGAAAGGAGAGGTTAGGCCGTAAGGCCTTCGTCCTCTGGCACGATGACTCCTGCCGGAATCTCCGGGAAACTCTCCTTCATCCTCTGGTCGGCCACTATCGAAGCCTCTTCCAGTACCTTCTGCGCGTCCTCGTTGGCCGCATCGAAGTTGAGAGAGAACCCTCCGGTGGTGCTGGCGTCGACCAGCACGCTGCTCAGCAGGCCGGATATCTCGCCTATCTCCTTGTCGGCCTCGGGGAGAGCCATTCTCAGACCCTCCTTCATGTTCTTGATGACCGACACGGCCGGGGCAAGGGTACTTGCAATCTCGCCGAGGTCGGTGATCGTCCCGAGCCTCAGTGAAATCTGCTCCATCGCGAGCTGCGCCTGGGTCACCATCTTGCCCATCTTCCTGACCTCAGCCAGCTCGTTGGCGTAGACCGCCGCATGCTGCATGTCGTGCTTGGCAAGGGACGAGACAACATTCTTGAAGATGGTAGAGTCTCGCTGCTTGATTCGGTTCACGGTGCTGTCGAGCTGCGAAATGAGGAGACGAATCTGCCTGTTGGCAAGGTCGATTTGGGATTTCAGTGGGGTGGGTGTCTGGACAGACCCCCTGAGCCTGTCTAGCAGGCCGGGGCCCTTGTCCTTCTTTTCCCAGTTGGATGAAAAGCTCATGCTGGACCTCCGCATACGTCAAAGTTCCAATATACCGGGGGCTCTAATCGGGGTGCCAGTTTGAAGAAATATTGTTGACTGTGAACCTCAGAGAAGCCCTAGGCTGAAATAACGTCAATGGTGGTGACTTGGTCGGGATGAAAAAAGAAGGCGTGTTCGTGTACCTGACGGC
The DNA here is from genome assembly GCA_964413565.1 of uncultured Nitrosopumilales archaeon. Lineage (GTDB taxonomy): Archaea > Thermoproteota > Nitrososphaeria > Nitrososphaerales > Gagatemarchaeaceae > UBA183. The sequence goes on from CAYPSJ010000005.1 coordinate 4,686, forward strand.
CGAAGAGATGGCAGATGCAGACAGAGAGGCCATCGAAGGATACGGCATAGACGTGCTCGCCCTGATGGAGAACGCGGGAGTGGCCACTGCAGGAATGGCCAGGAAGATGCTCGGGGGAGACGTGCAGGATGGTAAGGTCCTCTGCCTTGTCGGGAGGGGGAATAACGGAGGGGACGGGCTTGTGGCAGCGCGTCACTTGCATAATTGGGGAGCAGACGTCAAAGTGATTCTCGCTGGAGAGAGGTCAGAGCTCAGGGACGTGCCGGCCAGACAGATGGCGATAGTTGAGAGGATGGGAATCCCTGTGATGGGTGCAGGAGCCGAGCTGGGGAAGGCCCGCCTTCTAGTCGACGCCCTTCTGGGGTACGGCTCCCGGGGGAACCCCAGAGAACCTGTGGCCAGTGCCATCAGGAGGGCCAACGACTCTAAGATTCCGATACTCGCTGTGGACATCCCATCGGGGCTCGATGCGACCACAGGGGAGCCGGGAGACCCCACCATGATCGCCAAAGCCACGGTGACGTTCGGTCTTCCGAAGTCGGGATTCCTGAACCCCAAAGCCCGACGCCATGTCGGCGAGCTGTACCTCGCAGACATCTCAATGCCGGACGGAATCTACGGCGCCCTCTCCGTGGGCAGGGAACTGTTCGCGAAGGGTACTCTCATCCGAGTCTGGTGATGCCGGAGCGCGTCTGGTTCTGCCAAGGCTTTTGAACCGAACTTCCCAAGCCATACGGACATGAAGGCCGAGCGTGACGAGATGAAGTGCCCGAAATGCGGGCGCTTCGACCTGAGAGAGACGCCCCAGGGAGTCACCTGCCGCGTATGCGGATATTCGCTTTCTCCGGGCGAAAACGACAAGTACAGGCTCTACAAGTTGCTGAAGGACGAGGAGAAGAAGGGCCGGCGGAGCTAGCCCTCGAGAGGCTGTGATAATCATTTAACTTGCTTCCGCAAACTGGGAGAAGAGGATGTCCGTAAGGGTCAGCCCGATTTCCAAGATTGCAGCCATCCTGATCATAGCGGTAGGCGCATTCGTCCTCCTAGCTGCCTTCGTCACAGGAGAGCTCGCCAGTTACATCGCGGGGTCTGCCTTCGTAACCTTGGGCGTGATCCTGTACATTTTGCTAATCTGGTTCACCAGGAAGCTTCGACGGGAGATAAGCGAGATAGAGCAGAGTCAGACTGCCGGCGCCTGAACGGGTGCGAACCTGTGCTTCAGGTTATGGTCCCATATTCTCGCCGCGAGAAGTCCCCCTATGGTTCCGCTCAGTGCACCCACAATCAATACTGGCAAATAAACATCCAGGAAGGGCGCCGTCGTGCCGAAGCCCAAAGTGATGAATGCAAAAGTGGCGACCAGACCCGTGATGACCGTGCTCACGCTCAAGGAGGCGATCAATCTCTTCGGGTGAACTTTGCCTTCCGATGAGGCCCGGAACAGGGTGCTGAAGACGTCCACAAGCACCCCGTAGAGGAGAGCAACGCCGAATGCGAATGGTCCATACGCGAGCTGCAATGGAGTCTCAACCAGCCCGTTGATGAGACCAGTGTAGGTCGCACCCCCAGGTCCGAGAAGTATGTAGCTGAGCGAGAGGATTATCGCTTCGAAGACAATCAAAGAGTCGCCAATTTCGAATGGAAGAGCACCGTACACAACTCCGATTAGTACGCCGAAAAGCGTGGCCGTGATTAGTTTCTTGGTGTTTACCAAATCAGCGGGCGAGGATAGGCGTTCCTGATAGTGTATTTAACGATAGTTATAGCGCACCCCGCCACAAAAAATCGAGGGCCGTCGTTTATCACTGGGGCGCTCCTATGGCTGGAGTGAAAGTTAGAGATGGCCCGGAGGAGCATTGTCTCTTAGTCAGACGGTAAAGGCCCCGGCTAGGGAGCACATCGAACGAAGAAAGTGGGACGCCATCGTCGTTGGGTGCGGCGTCATGGGCGCATCGGTCAGCTACAAGCTAGCCAGCCGAGGGCTTCGGGTTCTCAATCTGGAGAGGTTCGGAGTCAACCACAAGCTCGGCTCGTCACACGGCAAGACCCGGATTATCAGGCTCGCATATTATGAGGACCCGAGATACGTTCCTATGCTGAGTAGGGCATTCCAATCCTGGAGGGAGGCAGAGGCAAAGTCAGGGAAGAGACTCCTCCAGATCACAGGCGGCCTCATGATTGGAAGGGAGAAGGGAGAACTCATACGAGGAGTACTGAATAGCGCTAAGATTCACGGCCTCCCATGCGAGGTCCTTTCTCCCGCAAAGGCTGAGGAGAGGTTCCCTGCGTTCACTCTAGGAGGGGAGTACATGGCCGTCTTCGAACCAAACGCAGGGATCTTATTCGCGGAGGAGTGCGTAAGGGCTTTCGTGGGGCTCGGAAGCGAGGCCGGGTGCGAATTCAGGTTCTCTGAGCAGGTGAAAGGTTGGAAAAGTGGCTCCGAAGGGGTCGAAGTGCGAACGTCGAATGGGACCCAGATCGCCAGTAAGGTGGTCCTCTGCGCGGGCGCCTGGAACGGGCAGCTCCTTCAGGGCCTGGTGCCGCTTCAGTGCGAGAGGCAGGTCCCCCTATGGTTCTCCTCCGGAGGTCAGGATGCCTTCTCGCCCCCCAAGATGCCGGTCTTCATCATGGAAGAGGAGAAGGGGGTGTTCTACTACGGGACGCCGGATGTGGGGCACGGGGTCAAAGTGGCGCGGACGCACGGTGGAGAGGTTAGCGAGCCAGACGGTGTCAGAAGGGAGGTCACTGAACATGACGTGGCGCCGATCAGGCAGTTCATTTTGAGACGGATGACGAAACTTGATGGGCCTCCAATCGCCTCAACCACGTGCATATACTCGAACACGCCCGACCTGAATTTCGCGGTGGGGACCCACCCAGCGGACCCGAGGGTTGTTGTGGTGAGCGCCTGCTCTGGTCATGGGTTCAAATTCGCGAGCGTCATGGGTGAAATCGCGGCGGACCTCGCCACCGACCGGAAGCCTCCGTTCGACATCTCCTTCCTGAGTCCAAGAAGATTCGGGCAGTCAGGCTTCTAGGACAGCCCTGGCCCCTTCAGATCGCCACCCTTCGGTGAGAAATTCGGCATCGGCTGGGTTCTTCGGGACGTTCCTTTGCGTTTATAGTGATTGCCCAAGGGGCAGTAGAGGCGAGAGTTGTTTAGTGAATACAGGGGCATTCCCTGGCAGGCTAGGCTGCTCATCTACCTGACCTTCATCCCAAACGTAGCGATAGGTTTCATTTACACAGACCTTGGGTATTACCTGATTACCTTCCAGGGAATAGGGCCTACCGAGGCTGGTATCGTCATCACAACCATGGGCTTGACTCTGGTCGTCGAGAGCATACCCCTGGGAATCGTCGCAGATAGGTTCGGTCGAAAGAAAATGCTCATTCTTGGCAACCTTTGCGCCAGCCTGAGCCTCCTCGGTTTCGCGCTGACCAACAATTACGTACTTGTTCTGCTTGTAGCAATCCTTGAAGGGACGGGAGAAGCGGCTTACGCTGTTTCAGTGTCAGCCCTGCTAGCCGGGCACGCAGGAGATGAGAAACGGACCCCTGCGTTCTCCCTCCTGAGCATCTTGGGGTGGATTGCCGGCGCGGTTGGCGCCGCGATCATATCCTCGGTAATCGGGCTTGAGAGCTTCGGGTTCGACCTGGGGCAAGCCCATGTGATCCTTTTCGCAGTCGTGGGATTGCTCGGTCTTGCGATCACTCCACTGCTGCTAAGGATTAGAGAAGGGCCGTCGTATGAAAGGCGGAAGGAATGGCTGCCGAGGAAATCCGGGAGAGTCATCATGAAGTACCTGACCTACAGCGTCTTGATTGCGGTAGGCGCGGGCCTGTTCGTGCCTATCATGACGGTTTGGTTCAACGCGGCCTACGGAGTGCCGGACGACGTTAGCGGCCTCGTGCTGGCAATCACGTCTCTCCTGACTGCAGGGGTGGTTGTCGTAACACCAAGGCTCGCCAGGAGGTTTGGGCTTGTGAAGGCCACTGTAGTCACGGAGGCCTCGTCCACCGCTTTCATGCTTGCAGTTCCGCTTTCGCCAAACTTCCCCATCTCGGCCACATTTTACGTGGTCCGCGTCTTCCTCATGAACCTCTCCAATCCTCTGACACAGTCCCTGATCATGGGGCTTGTATCTCCTGAAGAAAGAGGAATGGCCTCGGGGATAGCAGCGTCATTGTGGCGTCTTCCAAATTCGCTATCGACCACCGTTGGGCTCACATGGATTGGGGCGGGCCTCATCGCACTGCCGTTCTACGTCGCGACGATACTCTACGTAATTGGCATTAGTATATTCTGGGTCATGTTTAGGAATGCAAAGCTGCCTGAAGAGCAGCCGAGGATCGCTCAGGGCCCCGCCCAATCGTCGAGCCTCGAGGGCCCAGAAACTGAGCGCTGAATATCGGCGACACGGACTCCGATTAGCCTGACGGGCTTCCCCTTGGTCTCGAACTCATCCAAGAGTCTGTCGATGGTCTCCACGAGAGGGCCTTCGCTGTCGGTGTGGCTGACCAGCGTCTTCTCCCTTGTGTGGGTCTCGAAGCCCTGGAATCTTATTTTGATCCCCGCAACCCTGTACGTGTAGCCGGCGGATTTCACCCTCCTCATGAGTTCGGATGCCCCGTCGGCTGCCTCCTTTCTTACGACGCGGAAGTCGTTCACATCTTCCTTGAAGGTCCTCTCGACGCTCAGCGACTTTGGCAGCTCCTGCTGCCTGACCTCGACGTTCTCCTCGCCGTGAATCACACCCCATAGCCATACGCCATTCTTGCCGAACCAGCTGAGCAGTTGTTTGCCGTCGAGCCGCTGAAGCTCGCCAATGGCGGTGATGCCCTTCTCGCTTAGGAACTCTCCCGTCTTCCTGCCAACGCCAGGCACGACCCCGACTGGAAGGGGGGCAAGGAATCCGGGGACATCCCCGAATGGAACTACGGTCAGCCCATCTGGCTTGTTCCTGTCAGATGCAATCTTGGCCGATGACTTGTTGGGGCCGACGCCGACTGAGCAGGTGAGATTGTGTCTTTCCTTGACTGCCTGCTTGACGAGCCTGGCCACTTCCTTCGCTGATTCCTCGTCCTTGGCCCTGCTAGTGATGTCCAGGAAGGCCTCGTCTATGCTCGCCTGCTCGAACTTGCCGGCGAAGGACCTCAGGGTCGCCATCACCTCTTCGGAGACCCGCTCGTAGAGGCCCCAGTTCGGAGGGATATACTTCGCCTGAGGGCAGAGCCGGTAGGCGATGGAGATCGGCATGCCTGATCTGAGCCCGAACTTCCTCGCCTCATAAGAGCAGGCGACGACGACTCCCCTTCCCTTCCCCCCATCGGGGTTCGCACCAACCACCACTGGTAGGCCCTTGAGTTCCGGATGCTCCCTCACCTCGGCGGAGACGTAGAACGCATCCAGGTCTACGTGGAGTACTGCCCTGGGTTCTCGCTGCATCTGTCAGTTACGTCCCGAAGAGCGTCCGTTGCTCGGTCCCTTGGGCCTTCCAGTCGAGCTCCATCAGCCCCAGGAGCCTGCGGAACTCGTTCGAAGACTCGGGACTGAAGCCGGCGAAGTGATTGTTGAAGAAGACATACCCCGACTCGAACTTGCCGGCATTCTCCCGTACGGCGGTGGCCCAGCGCTTCATATCGACGGACCTGTCCTTCTGGATGCCGGTGAACTCTGTGAGCTCCCTGTCTCCAACCATTCTGAGGTAGATGAAATCAGCCGTGACTTCTGGAGGAGTCTCCACGTACTGGTTGAGGGACCAGACCATGGCAATATTGTTCTTCTTCAGCAGGGAGCAGACTTCAGGAGTGAACCAAGATTTGTGGCGGAACTCGATAGCATGCTTGAACTCAGGGCTCAACTGTGAGATGAACTCCTTCATCACGGCCTCATGGGTGCCAAGTTTGATGGACGGGGGGAGCTGAATGGCGATGGGGCCGAGCTTATCCTT
>CAYPSJ010000006.1:0-6951 GCA_964413565.1 uncultured Nitrosopumilales archaeon
GGTCAGGAACTCCCTTGGGTCGAAGTTCGTGCAGGAAGTGAGGATAAGCGACCGCCTTGACGGTACGAAGGGGGTTGTCGTGGTCGTGGACCCGCGCAAGAAAGGGGCAGTGCTGGGCCTGGGGGGGAAGAACGCGGAAAAGGTGAGGCTCCTGGCGAAGCGCTACTTCGACATAAGCAACGTCCAGATTACAAGCGAGCTCTAAGTGGTTATATACGATGAGCAAAGGCGGCGTCTGAAGCATGGCAGGTTCACCACGCGGGGAGTTCGCGGCGCGTCAGGCGCTGCTGAAGCGACAGAGGCTCCGCTGGTCCAACAAGTGGTACAAGAGGCGGAAGCTTGGTCTCGATTTCAAGGCAGACCCGCTCGAAGGGGCTCCGCAGGCCCGGGGGATCGTTCTGGAGAAGGTCGGTGTTGAGTCTAAGCAGCCCAACTCCGCCATCCGTAAGTGCGTCAGGGTGCAGGTCGTGAAGAACGGGAAGCAGGTGACGGCCTTCCTCCCCGGGGACGGCGCCCTCAACTTCGTCGACGAGCACGACGAGGTAATGCTCCAGGGTATCGGCGGGTCGATGAAGCGGGCCATGGGGGACATCCCGGGTGTCCGCTGGACCGTCTTCAAGGTGAACGGGGTTTCGCTCAACGAGCTTGTCTACGGCCGCAAGGAGAAGCCTAGGAGATAGGAATGAGCAGGCAGTCTCTCGAATACCCCAACCTCCTCCTCTGGGAGAGGTGGGACCTGACGGGTGTCAAGGTCGAGGACCCAGGACTCCAGACCGTCATCAGCCTGAAGCCCATACTGATCCCGCACTCCGGAGGGAGGCACGAGCACAAGAAGTTCGGGAAGACGAGGGTTAACATCGTCGAAAGGCTTGTTGACGAGATGATGCACTCGGGGAAGAAGTACGCGAAGAACACTGGCCGAATGGGGGGCAAGAAGCAAAAGTCGATCAACATAGTGAAGACATCCTTCGCGATCATAGAGCTGAGGACAGGCCAGAACCCCGTGCAGCAGCTTGTAAAGGCCATAGAGAACGCGTCCCCCAACGAGGACACAACCAGGCTCAGCTACGGCGGCGTCGTCTACCACCAGTCCGTGGACATCTCGCCCGTCCGCAGAGTCGACCTGGCGCTCAGGTTCATCTCAGAAGGAGTCAGGGAGGCTTCGTTCAACTCCCCGAGGACGGTCGAAGAAGTGCTCGCCGACGAAATCATCCAGGCGGCGGCAGGTGACGCGAACAGCTACGCCGTGAAGAAGAAGAACGAACAGGAACGCGTCGCTATGGCGTCTCGTTAGACGCTGCCTCGCCCTTCTGTTCTCCCTTCCTCAGCTCCATCCCCTTCAGCTCGTTCTCCATCTCCGGGGGCTCGGACACCATCGCCTCGGGGTTCGACAGGAAACTCCTCGCAAGCTGAAGGACCTGCGGCGCCCTGAATTTCTGCAGCCTGTGTGACATCCGGAAGTCGTACCTTGGGTCGCGCGCGACAGCGCCGAGCACTTCGAGGCGCGATGTGCCTATGGCGTCCCTGAGTAGGTACCCGGCCTTGAGCTGGGTCACCATGTCGTCCTCGGCAAAAATGATCAGGGTGGGCTTCCTCAGCTTCCGTAGCCTTCTGAGCTGGTCCTTGTCGTATGTACACGCCACAAGGACGATCGAGCCGACGCTGTCCGGCCACTCGAGCGCGAACTCCAGGGCAACCTGCCCCCCCCACCCGCTCCCCATCAGGCTCAGCCTCTGAATCCCGAGCTTCTCTACGAAGTCCCTGAGTATCTGCGCCTGTGCCTTAGAGTCAGGCGTCTCCTCCGGCCTGGTGGACTTGCCATAACCCAGGAGGTCAGGGGCGATGAGCCTGTACGTGTCCGCCATCGCAAGGATTGGCTCCCAGACGCGCCAGCTCTCTTTCGGCTCGCTGCCGTGCAGAAGAAGGAGGGGGGAGCCGTTGCCTGCCGTGGCGAAATTAATCGTGAACTCGCCGACATCGAGCACCTTCTCGGTGGCTTCCAACTGAGACGAGCCTGCTGAATCGCTTTTCAAACCTTTTCCTTTCGGGCGCTACTGAGGTTCGATTGTAGCGGGTGGCTTCGAAGAGATGGCATACGAAACGGCGACCACGCCAGCCACTTCATTCGTTATCCTGCTCGAGATCCTCTCGAGGACTCCTGGGTCAAGCCTGCTCCAGTCGGCCGTCATTGCATCCACCGACTCGACGACCTTGACCGTCACCTGGTGCCCGAGCCTCCTTTCGTCGCCCAGTACGCCCGTTACCTCGTCGTCCCCGACGTATGCGAACGCCTGCCAGACCATGTGATACACCCCTTCTCGCCCTAGCTGCTCTTCAACTATTTCGCTCGCCTCCCTGCAGATTCTGAGCTTCTCCCTCGTCACCTCCCCAACCACCCTCACTGCGAGCCCTGGGCCGGGGAAGGGATGCCTCTCCACCACTTCCTTCGGAAGACCGAGAAGAGCGCCCAGTTTCCTGACCTCGTCCTTGTACAGCTCCCGCAGCGGTTCGACAACGGACATCGAAAGGCCCGAAGGCAAACCCCCGACGTTGTGGTGCGTCTTGATAACCGAGGCCGGCCCTGTGGAGCGCCCGCTTTCTATCACGTCCGGGTAAAGAGTCCCCTGGGCGAGGTGCTCGAAGGGTCCCCTCCTTTTCGCAAACTCCTCGAAAACGCCCGCAAACGCACTCCCCACCACCCTCCTCTTCTCTTCCGGGTCCCTGATCCCCTTCAGCGCCGCCAAGAACCCGTCGGAGGCGTCCACTATCTCGACCTGCGCGCCGAGCTCCTGCCCGAGGAACCTCCTGACCCGGTCCCCCTCCCCCTGCCTAAGGAGCCCAGTGTCTATGAACACGCAGGTGAGCCTCCTCCCCACCGCCCTCTTGAGCAGGGCCGCGGTCACAGACGAGTCGACGCCCCCGGACACGGCGCAAAGGACACTTCCTTCCAGGGCGGCGAGTGTTCCGACCGTTTCTTCGAGGAATTTCTCCATGCTCCAGTTCTTCTCTGCCCCGCAGACGCCAAAGACGAAGTTCGACAGCATCGCTTCTCCGTTCTGGGTGTGGGAGACTTCGGGGTGGAACTGCACTCCGTACTGCGACGCCCCGGCAAGCCTTACTGCCGCGTAGGGCGAAGAGTCACTCGATGCGAGCACCTCCAGCGTCGGCGGGATCATGGTCGCCGAGTCCGAGTGGCTCATCCAGCACGCGAGGCTCTCCCCCTCCATGCTGTCGAGGAGACCACCCCCGGCGAGGACGGTGACACTTGTCCTGCCGTATTCCCTCCGCTCCGACTTCACCACCTCGCCCCCGTTTGCCTTCACGATCAATTGGTAACCATAGCATATGCCGAGCAGCGGGAGGTCCCCTCTGAATATCTCAGGATCGGCAGACGGCGCCCCATTCGAATACACACTTGCAGGCCCTCCCGAGAGTATGATACCAGCCGCACCGCTCTTCTTCAGCTCGGCGTACTTCGTATCGTGCGGGAGCAGAGCGGCGTACACGCCGAGGCACCTGACCCTCCGACAGATTAGGTGGGCGTACTGCCCTCCGAAATCTAGGACCGCGATCCCGCCTACGAGGTGACCACCCATCTACTGCTTCACCTCGAAGGAGTGAGCGCCAAGCTCGCTCGCCCCCACCGCGCTCACAAGCCCGAACGCCGCATCCTCCCACATGCCTTTGATGCCCTTCGCTCCCGCGTACCCGAAAGCTGCCTTCAGGCCGTTTTCCATCCGGCCGACGACCTGCTCTGCACTCCCCACGTAGGGGACGAACGCTTCCACCCCTTCGTCGAGCCCCTTTGCCGGCACGCTGTACCTGTCGATGGCGAACCGGGCCCTCCTAGCGGCGGCGCTCGCCATTCCTCTGTAGACCTTGAACTTCCCGCCCTCCCTCAAGATCACTCTGCTGGGCGCCTCGTCCGTCCCCGCCAGTACCGATCCCAGCATCGCCACAGAGGCTCCCGCAGCGAATGCAAGGGCGGCGTCCCCCGGCCCCCTGATCCCTCCGTCCGCGATTACAGGCACGTCGAGCTTCCGCTCCTCTATGCCGGCAGCCACCTCCGCGACGGCGAAGAGCGTCGGCGCCCCAACGCGCGTCACCTCCGACGTGATGCAGATGGATCCGGACCCGATTCCTGCCCTGAAACCGTCCACCCTTGGGAGCTCATCGACTATGTCCAGGACGGCCTTTCGCGTCCCTACGTTCCCGGCGATGAAATCGGAGCTCAGCTCCGGAAGAACACTCTTCGCCGCCGAAATCACATTTGTGGTGTGAAAGTGCGCCACGTCCGCCACCAAGAAGTCTGCTACCCGGTCGAGCGCCTTGCACCTCTCCCCGTCGAGGGGGGATACGGAGGCACCAACGAGCGGGCGACCCCTGTCGTCCGTGCTCAGGGTGTCGACCCTGGCGCCCTTCACCCTCCTGACCTGCTCCACCTGATCTTGAACGGGCATGTTGCGGTGGATGGCGCCCGCCCCTCCCAGCCGACCCATCTCGAGGGCCATCCTCCACTCCGTGACAGTGTCCATGGGAGAAGAGATGAGCGGCAGCTTGAGCCTGATCTTCCTGGTCAGCATGGATGAGAGGTCGATCTCTCGCGGCTCCACTTCGCTCCTCCCTGGGAGGAGGATGAAATCGCGGAATGTGTACACGTCGCGGGCGGACTTCAGCTTCGTTAGGAAACGTTTTGGCAAGTCCAGACCTTGCCGAACTCGAATTTCACCATGGGTATATCAAGGCTCGCCCGAGCCGCGACGCGCAATTCACATATCCGCGCCTGTTTACTCTGATGGACCCGATATCCACAACCGTTTAATCAGGCCGGGAGCCGATTTCGCGGCGTCGGGCTTGAGCAGGGACCCCGGTTCGATATTCGGCGGGCTCTTCTCCGCGTGCATCAGGGACGACTATGTCAAACAGGACAGGAAGATGGTCGCCGAGGGGGTGCTCTGCCTCATCCTCGGAATGGTCAGCAGCGTCGTGACCGCGTACGTCCTATCTATTGCCGGGATCCTCGTCTAGACAATTCGACAGAGATGTAAAGGAATACTACCTTCCCCGCATTTACCAACTTTGGCCGTGATATTGGCCATCGATTCAGCATGGGAAGAAAACTCGTACTGTTCGGATTCTGGCTCCTGGGTTACGCCCTGGGCTTCTTCGCCTGGCTCGTTCGAGTCCCGGTGATCAACGCCCTTGAGAACATCGGACTCAGCTCTGACGCGGCCGGGGCCCTAATCACGGGCTTCGCCGGGTCGCTGGTGATGCTCGTGGGCGTCATCATGTGGAGCTACCTGTCTTCGAGCTAAGTCCCATAGGGGCTTACACCTAGAACGTAGAGGCGCGGGGCTCGACGCGTCTCACGTCCCCGCTTTCCCCGAATTTTCGCCTGAAGATGTGCCAAATCTCAGCGCCGCACGAACCGCAGAAAACGGAGCCACATCCTATCTAGTCAACTTCCACTCAACCTCATCGGTTCTCAGCCCGATACGCGACCTGAACACCTAGATGCGGGGCGGGCGCCGATTCGCATCCCTTCCATCTGTGAACTTACGGAGACCTTTGTTCGGCACTTCGTGGGCAACCCGTAAGTAAGACTTCGGGTTTCTCCGTTTTTTCGAAGAACAAGATGCCGAAGTACCTAGTCACCTGGAAGGTTGTGAACTCCAGACTTCCCGAAGACGCCGAAGCCAGACACAAGAGAGACATTGCATTCGTCGAGATGATACAGCAAGCACTGAAAGCAGGTGCCCTGAAGGATTGGGGATGCGCCCCCGACGGCCAGAAGGGATACGCCATTTTTGAAGGAAAAGAGAATGACATGGCTCTGATGGCCCAGCTGTACTTGCCATACTTCGAATTCCAGGACCAAATGGTCCTCACAGCAGCCGAGTTACTAGAAGTTCTGAAGAAAGTATAGCCATCCAGAAACCGGAGACGAGAGGCTGGCGGGATCCAGCCATTCCCAAGGGGTACTGTCTAGTCCTCAACCAGGGTAAAAGCTTGTGCGCTAGTGCTAAATGCAAAACCTGTGCACGCTAAAGCGGGATGACGTCCCAATCCGCCAAAGAAGAAGAAAGCGGACGAACGTTAACCACCGTAAATCAAACGCCCAGTAACCTAAACCTAGAAGGAATCTCTAGTCACTATCGAGCTAAGCGCAAGGTAATCAGAGCGTAGAGCGGGAGGCTCGACCCAGCTCGCGCTCCCGCATTTCTGCCCAGCCATTATGCCACCCCTAGAACATTTCTGCCCAAGGGATTAAAGCTCAATGCGGCTTTGACCGCAGGGTTGACACTCCACCTCCGCAAGCTGATCGCCCAGGTGGGCGTCGTCTTCTACTCCCTGTCCATGCTCGCTCCCGCCATTCCTTTCCTCTGGTCAACCTACTTCCCCTTCCTCCTCACCCTTCTCGGGGGTCTGGTCCTTTTCATCGCCTCCTTGATACCGTCGACAAAGGGCGAGACCTGGGGCTCGATGTGGCCCCTGGTGGGGTACGACAACGCCATCGATGCAATCTACGTCCGTGGGCCCTGGCGTCTGCGGTTCGAGGAGCTGGACGAAGCAGAGGCACAGGGGCGTGTCACAACGGCAATGGGCACATGGTTCTAATGCGCGCCGACCTCGCGCCAAATTCGTTTCATCCTGCTAAACCTTATATATGCTGGAGGGGGGTCGTTTTCTTGTAACGAGTGTCGTAGTATGGCGAATAAGGCTCACCTGAACCTGATAGTAACCGGCCACGTGGACCACGGCAAGAGCACGACCATGGGGCACTTCCTCTTCGATCTCGGCGTCGTCGACCAGAGGATGATCGAAGAGTTCGCGAAGGAGTCAGAGAAGACGGGCGCGGGGGACTCTTTCAAGTATGCCTGGGTCCTGGACCAGCTCAAGGACGAGAGGGAGAGGGGTGTCACCATAGACCTCGCCTTCCAGAGGTTCGAG
>CAYPSJ010000007.1:0-5765 GCA_964413565.1 uncultured Nitrosopumilales archaeon
GAAGAGTACCTCTCCACCGACGAGGAAGGGCGCAATGGGGCCCGCGATTCCCACCGGGCTGACGAAGCTCCAGATGGACTCTGACACTATTCCGACGAAGGCCCCAATGCGAAACCCGAATACGTAGGCTGCCACGAATACGATGGTGTCGAGGAGTTTCACATTCGAAAACGGCGCGAGCGCCATGTCTGATCCTACTATAAGGGCGGAGAGTGTGGCTACGATGGCCACGGCTCGGGTCGCACGCACGCCTGGATGGATAATCCAACCAATAGAAAGGCATTTCGGCGTCCTGGGAGGAGGTGGAAAATGTGTTAAGGACAACAGACCCCAGGCCTCGCGGCTTGGCTTCCATTCGCGAGCTTCTGGACCTCGTTGAGTCTGAGGCCCCTGGCCCAGCCCCGAGCTTCACAGGCCCGCACATCCTGCTAGCATTCCTGACGATAGCAAACTCGAGCTACGTAGGCAGAAAAACACTCGCAACGAGGTCAGGGCTCGGTGAAGGCGCCGTAAGGACAATCCTGAGGAAGCTAAGGGAGGGCGGGTACGTGGGCACGATCAGATCCGGATGTTACCTCAGTCGCTCGGGGAAAGCATTAGCCAAATCAATTCACTCCGATGTGTCCGACATCCTCCCGATTCCGAAATCTGACCTAACCATGGGGGACAGTCAGGTAGCCCTAATCCTTCGAGGAGCTGGGAAGAACGTCCATTCGGGGATTGAGCAGCGGGATTCGGCCATCCGGGTTGGCGCGGCGGGTGCAACCACCTATATCATGAAATCAGGAAGGTTCGCGATTCCAGGCGGCTCGTCCGACTGCGAGAAGGACTACCCCAGTCAGGTCTGGTCCTACCTGAGAAAGGAATTGAAGCCAAAGAACGACGATGCTGTCATACTCTGCGGCGCCAGGGACGAAGTCTCAGCAAAGCTGGGCGCGTTGGCCTCTGCGGTCACGCTGCTCTAGCTACTGCTTCTGTTCCTGCTGGGCGGGCTGCGACTCGGAAGTCGGAGGTTTGTTGACCTGCCTGTTGATTGCGTCTGCGAAGTAGTGTCCTGTCACGAGGACCTTCACCTCCTTCACCCCCTTTACCTGCAGAAGACCATCCCGAAGGTCCTGAGAAATCTTGAGCGCGAACACGGGAGGGCAGTACTGAGTTGTCGCGTGATACTCCACGTCTACCTGTCCGTCCTTTATGTCAAGCTTGTCGATTAGATTCATCTCGACTATCGGCATTCCTATTTCGGGGTCGACGATCTTCGAAATCTGCTTCTGGACCTCCTTGATGTCCACCTGCTCCGTTGACATGAAACTCAACGAAAACCCCTCTTTCCGCTACAAAAAGATTGCCCCCTTATGAGATGCGACCGACAGGTTTACACCCGGGAGAAGTGCAGCGCACACATGAAACCGGAAGAGGTCCTGGCGACAATAGAGAAAGCCGCCCCGCAGCGAGGGCTCCCCATCATCGGGCCGAAGCGGGGCAAGTTTCTAGACGAGGTAATCGAGCAGCACAGGCCTTCGACAATCCTGGAGGTGGGGACGCTTGTCGGGTACAGCGCCATCCGGATGGCGAGGCATCTGGGGGACGGCGGGCGCCTGACATGTGTAGAGCTGAGCGAGGAAAGGGCCCGGGCCGCGCGTGCCAACTTCGAGCTCGCTGACCTTTCTGACCGCATTGAAATCATCGTGGGGGACGCAAGGAAAGTCCTGCCGACACTCAAGGAAAGGTTCGACATGGTCTTCTTCGACGCCGTCAAGGAGGACTACCTCGAATATCTGAAATCAATCGAGGGACTACTGCATGGGGGGAGCGTCGTGGTCGCCGACAACGTGAAATCTCACGCAAAGGAGGTAGCGCCCTACCTCGAGTATGTCAGAAGCTCAGGGAAGTATTCGAGCAATTACAAGGAATCTTTGCCCAACTTCGGGAGCGGTCCCGGGGATGCGGTAGAGATCAGCGTCAGGCTCTGAACCCGTTTACCAAGGCCTGCCACCTCTCATCCCCGTCGAAGGGTAGGTAGATCCTGACCCTGTTCACCAGTCCGTCGTACTTCTTCTCGATGATGCCCCCTATCTCAGACCAGCTCCCCTGGACCACGAATTCGTCGAGCATGTCATCCGCCACCACTCTCCCCATCGCCGCCCACTCGCCCTTCAGGGAAAGCAAGTGCAACTTCTCGCCAACGTTTCCCCAGCCGTGAAGCTCCAGTACTTTCCTGTAGCTGCGCGTCGAGGCATAGAACGCGATTTGCTGCCTCATCGCTTCTCTGACCGCATCGACCTCGCTCTCATTCCCGCCTACCGCCGCGAACACAGACGCTGCTATTGAGATGTCCTCCATATTCCTGGACGCCTTGGACGCTCCCTCAGCGATTGCCGGGCGGACGACCTCCCTCAGATACTTCGCCGTGTGGAAAGGATGAACATGGATACCATCAGCGACCACCCCTCCCACCCTGCACATCCTCTCGTTTACCGCTGCGATGTACACCGGTATGATGGGGTGTTCGATGGGGCCCGGGTTGAAGAAGGGCGTCATGAGGTCCAAATGGAAGAATCGTCCATTATAGTCCAACTGGGTTCCTTTCTGCCAGCTCCCCCATACGGACCTCAGCGCCAGGACTACGTCCTTCATTTTGGGGGCGGGAGGCTCCCATTTCATGCCGAACCTTCTTTCGATGTGCCCCTTCACCTGGCTCCCCAGTCCGAGGATGAACCTCCCCTTCGAGACGCTCTGCAGGTCCCAGGCGGTGTAGGCCAGGGTCGTGGGGCTGCGGGTGAACGCGAGTGCTATTGAAGTCCCGAGCTCGATCTTCCTCGTGGACCCGGCGGCCAAAGCAATCTGGACGAAGGGGTCGTGCTTGGTTTCGTTGACCCAAAGGCAGTCGAATCCGTACTCTTCGGCCTTCCCGGCGAGCGCTGCCGCCTCCCCTACGGACTCCGCGCCGATTTCGGCATCGACCTTCAACTGGTCTCCCGCCCTCCAGGACGCCTCTTAAAGCCGAACCGAGGGGAGGATAGCAGACAGTTGGCATACGCTTCCATAGTCACGGGCCTCGCCGCAGCCTTCTGCTGGGGGACGGCAGACTACATGTCTCGAAGCCAGTCGGAAAGGGTGGGATACTACAGGACGATTATCTACTCGCAGATGGTCACCCTCATAGCGGTCCTTGTCCTTGTCCCAATAATCGGTCCGAACTTGGCCTTCCCTGTTTATCCTGTCCTTGCGCTGGTTGGCGCGGGCCTCATCAACTTCGCCGCCTTCATCTTCCTTTACCGGGCGTTCCACCGCGGTGTGGTCTCCGTCGTGGCCCCTGTGGTCTACACCTACCCGGCGGTCACCGCTGTCCTCGCAGTAGTGATACTCGGGGCGTCCCTCTCCATCACCCAGGTTGTCGCCCTTGCCTGCATAATAGTGGGGGTGGTCCTGCTTTCGACCCGTTTCTCCGAGCTCTACGCATATCTGCGGGGCACTGGGGCACCAGGCCTGACGAAGGGAATCGGCCTGGCCGTAGGAGCATCGCTTTGCTTCGGCGCGGTCTACATCGGAATCGGTTACGCAGCTCCCTCGGTCAGCGTGGTCCTCCCGGTGATGTTCCTCCGAATCGTCGCTATTTCTGCCGGGTTCCTACTGGCACCCGTACTGAAGCAGGAAGCGAAGCCGAGCCGTCTCGTCCTCTCAAAGACGATGATTGCGATGGGGGTCCTCGAGGCCTTTGGGTTCCTGGCGTTCACGTACGGCATTGAAGCTGCCGGCAGCGCCCTCCCCGTGGTCACTGCCCTCTCAGGAATGGGCGGCGCAGTCGCCGCGAGCTACGGGCTCGCCTTCTTGAAGGAAAGGTTGGAACCCAACCAGATGCTGGGTGTACTTCTCTCCCTCGCGGGCGTGTTCGCACTGCTCTATCTTGGAGGCTAGGCGGGTATGGACTACTTCGCGGCTGTGCAGGAGGGGAGGAGAAGGGTGAACAGGGCGGTCGCCGTCCTGCAGGAGGTTGCCGGTCCTTCTCACTCCATGCTTTTCCTGAAGCTCGGGGTATCCGATTGGACACCAGTCGGGGACGAGATGATGCACAAGATAGTCCCGGGGAAGGGGGGGACTGCAGCGCTCGTTATCTGCGACGCTGAGGGGAACGCCAAGGCGATGAGCGGCTGGTTCCCGGCTGACAGGGCCCAAACCCTAGCGAAGGCGCTTGGGTCGAGGGAGATTCCGAGTTTTCCGGGGGACGTCAAACTCCCGATTTGAGCCTCCCCTTTATTAACCGGCTCTGGGCTTAACAACCTTGCGCCTTACCTGCACTCCCGCCGGCTCCAATGGACTCGAGTCAGCTCGAAGCCCTCGGTGGTGCCCGTTCGACGCGGACAAAATTGGGGGTGAACGAATGGCAAGATGCTCGGTATGCAAGGGCCACGCGGTAGCGTCATGCGCAGAGTGCGGATCGCTAGTATGCATGTCACACTCCACAACGATCTTCGACGAAACAAGTAGGTCAATGAAGACCTATTGCGGCAATTGCACCGCGAAACGGATGCCGCTCTGGGTCTCCCGGAGAAGGTAGTCGTCCAAATCAGCGAATTCTCGCGATCATTCTACTGTGAAGTAGAGTCTTCAACTTCGATATGTCGAGTAGGAGGGGCCCTATTGGCATTAATATTCAGCCCTTCTCGTGTAGGCTCCATGGGAAAAGGGTCCCACGAGGTCGACGCGTATATCGCGAAGTGCCCCAAGAACGCACAGGCCAGACTAAAGGAAGTCAGAAAGGCGATACTGGAAGCCGTGCCCGACGCTGTCGGGGGCATAAGGCAGTTCAGGATTCCGAGCTATTCCCTTCCCGGCGACAATTACAGAGGGGTCTACGGCGGGGTGTTCGTCTGGTTCGGGCTCCAGAGCAAGCACATCGGGCTTTACCTGCGCCCTCCGACGATCGGCGACCACAAAGAGGATCTTGCCGGGTACGTGACCAAGTCGGCCGTGCACCTGCCTTTGGACAAGAAGGTCCCCGCGGCCCTGGTCAAGAAGCTGGTGAACGCAAGCATGAAGATAACGAAGGAAGCCTCCCAAGCGGGTTCAGTCAGCTAATCAGGTATTCTTCTTCGTGTCCGACCCGGAATGTTCCAAGTCAGAAATTCTTCCCTGAACTATTTCCGCCTGCTTCTGGATGAAGGAACTGTACGCCTTCAGCAGCTCAAGCTGCTCCCTGCCAGTCTTTCTGTCAATGATCCTGAGGGTGTCGTTGAGACTCTTGGACGCCGTCTCGAAGGACCTGTCGAGGGTGTTGGCTACCCTTGGTGCGCTCTTCTTGAGCTCATCGTCCACGCTCTTTGTGACAGCTTTCATCAGCTCTCTAACGCTCCTCAGGGTTTCCTTAGCCTTCGCCTTCACCTCTTCAGAACTCATGTAAGACCAGAAGTGTGCCGCCCTCAAAAGTGTTCCTGGCCCTAGGGGTACGCGCTCCTATCTTCATCACAGTGATGGACGCTCCCTTCTGGGTCATTCACCCGGTGAAAAAGGCGTGACTAGACGACCCTCGGCAGAACAGCCCCCAGACCGACACCTAACCAATAGGCATGGGTCGGTCACGACGGCAACCAAGGCTGACACTGCGATAACGTCGTATGGGAATCCGGGGATGCTCGCTCATTGCACCGTGAAGTAGAGCCTTCTGTTGCTCTTCCCCTTGTTTTCCGTCTTCACCGCCACCACCTTCCCGATTTCGGCGGTGTTCTTGACGTGGACCCCTCCATCAGCCTGGGTATCGACGTCCC
>CAYPSJ010000008.1:0-9028 GCA_964413565.1 uncultured Nitrosopumilales archaeon
CGATTTCCTCTACCTCGACGTGATCCACGTCCTCGTCCACGTCAGACAGTTCCTCGAGGGGAAGGAGCTCTACGACCAGGCGTTCGAATACGTCGACCGGCCGACCGAGCTTGAAGCGTACCGGACGACGGTGGCGGAGGCACGCCGGGTCGGGATGGACGAGGATGAGATCCTGAAGTACCTCAGGATGGATGCTGTCGACGACTCCGAGCTCGGCAAGCTGATGGAGAAGATTGGGGTAAAAGCAAGGCGCTGAAACCGCCCGTTTCCAGCTGAAAATGCGCCTAGATCTTCTTCGAGGGTATCCCCGGCTCGACCAGGCCTTTCATGTTAAGTAGGGCGTTGATCTCCTTCTCCCCGTATCCCAGCTTCTTGAGTGCTGTCCTGATGGACACCCCCTTGGCCATCTGCTTCCCCATTTCAGTCGCCCTGTCGTACCCTATCCTTGGGGAGACCAGGGTGATCAGTGCAGGGCTCGTCTCAGCGGAGGCCCTCGCTTTCTCCTCCATGGGTACGACGTGGTCGATGACAAGCGAAGACAGCTTGTTCAAGGCTTCCGACAGGAGCTTGGCCTGGAGAACGACGTTGTATCCCATCAGGGGCACCCCCATGGTCAGCTCGAACTCCCCCAGTGACGCCGCGTAGGCGTTGGCGCCGTCCAGCCCTATCACCTCGCCTGCGGCGAGGAGCGCGCTCTCCACGGTCACTGGGTTGGTCTTCCCGGGCATTATGCTGCTCCCAGCGACCTCCTCCTGGGTGGGGATATCTATCTCGCCGAGCGCGGTGAGCGGTCCCGAGAACATCAGTCTCAGGTCCTGGCACAGCCTGTAGAGGTCGATGCTGGTAGACCTCATGGCCCCGCTGAGCGAGGACATGTCTGTCAGGAGCTTGGTCGGCCTGAACTTGTTCTTCGCGCTCGTGAATCCGAGGCCCGAGAGGCTAGCGACCTCCTTGGCGACCATCCCACCGAACTTCGGGTCTGCGTTAAGGCCCGTCCCCACGGCCGTCCCCCCTATGGGGAGCTCAAGGGTGTACGCCAAAGCTTGTTCGACGAGTTTCGCGTCCCTGGCGAACTCCTCGGCGTAGGCTCCGAACTCTTGTCCCATGGTGACGGGGAGAGCATCGCGGAGGTGCGTCCGACCTGACTTGTAGACCGCGGATGTCTTCTTGGAGAGTGCGCCAAGGCTATTACTCATCTCTTCCAGGGCAGGAATCAGGTGTCTGCTCACTGCCATCGCGGCAGCGACCCTAATAGCAGTCGGCCCGACGTCGTTAGAAGACTGGCCTATGTTGACATGGTCGTTCGGGTGGACCTTCTTGCCGAGCGCTTCCGATGAAAGCTCGGCTATGACCTCGTTGGCGTTCATGTTGAGGCCCGTCCCCGAACCCGTCTGGAAAACGTCGACGGACATCATGTCGTCGTGTGCCCCTTTCATCAACTCCTTCGCCTTTGCCTGAACGGTCTTGCCAATCTCCTTGTCGAGCAGTCCGAGTTCAATGTTTGATTTTGCAGCGGAGTACTTTATCGCCCCTACCGCCCAGATGATCTCTCTCGGGAACCTGGTCCCGGTATTCAGGAAAACGCGCTTCGATCCCTCAACATACTTCATGGTTCGGCGCGGCAGGTTTACTGCTCTTAAGTGATTTGCCGAACGGGTTAGTAGCTAGTGCCCGCCGCAGCCGCAGGCCTCGACGTGGACGTTGGGGTTCTCGATCTTGAAACCTGTTTTCTGCAGACTCTCTACGAAGTCTATCTTCGAGCCCCTGAGCATCTCGGCGTCTGCCTTCGCCGCCATAATCCGGAGGCCGCTTACCTCCTCGACAACGTCTGATTCGCCCGGTGCCTTCTCCAGACTCAGGGCGTACCTGTAGCCGCCACTGCAGGCGCACCCTCCGCCCTGGTATACCTCAATCTTCAGATAGGAATCTGTGGCCTTCTCCTCCTCGAGGACCTCGCCCAGCCTCTGTCTCGCAAGAGGGGTGAAAACGACCAGTGGCTGCAATTTCTGCATACTTATTGGAATATTGGATTTTGTCTATTTAATACTTTCCCGGCCCGGTTCTGTTAGGTTCGCGGTAGAAGAGGCAGATTCGTCTCCTTGTTAAGGTGCGGTTGATGACTTTAGGGGCCTTTGTAGCCGAATCTCATCAGAAACCTCAACAGCTTTGTGCTCTTGCTCCAAACAAAAACTAAGATGCCTATGACGAGTAGCGCGAAGCCGACGGCTAATTGAACGGGGTCGGCGTTTATCCGTCCGCAAGCGACGGGACTACACTCGCAGTTCGGCTCGGTGCCATTACAGAATCCCGCAGACGCAGACAAAGCAAACCCCACGACGGCGACAATCGCACCAACAACCCGTAGGACTTGGACGTAGTTCAAGGGTCATCAGACGAGATTGAGAGTCTCATTTCGACTCGGCTTCCTCTGATTGCGTATTCAACCGACTTTACCTCCTTCCCTTTGCCGAGATGGTCAATCACGGGCTTGGGAATCGAAGTCGTGAGTATCCGCTCGCCTCATTGTTATGGCCACCATCTCCAAGACAATGCGGCTTACTCGACATCTTCTTTTCTTCCCTCAAACATTCTCCACCCCCACAGCATCACCAGGGCGACCATGACTGCTCCAATGACGACGGAAACAAGAGCCAGGCTCCCTCCACCGGGCCCTGACCCGAAAACGATGGGGAACGGCCCGATAAAAATGGCTCCGCCGGTCGACGCGCCTCCCTGGGTCGCCGAACCTACAATTATCAATCCGAAACCAAGCAAGAGGATGAGCAGGCCGGCGAGCATGAGTTTCTGCAACCGCTACACCAGGCTCAGCACCACGGCCAAGACGATCAATATGATTGCCAGCACAATTGCGACGCTTGCCCATTTCATGTCCGATCCGAATATGATTGGCACCGGGCCAATCATGACCACTCCTCCGCCCTTTACCACGCTTCCCTCTTTCCTCCCCTGAGAAAGCATCGCTACGATTGTCACCCCAAAACCCACCAGGACCAGCAGAACGCCTGCTAGGATCAGGTCTGCCATTGGTTGGAAGTGCGAGAATCTCGATAAAGGTTTTTGCGGGAGGCCGCACCGCCGAGTTCAGTTGGCTGAGTATCGCTGGTGCGAGAAGTGCATGATGCGGACCGAGCACGAAATCGTGGTCGAAACCAGAAACTACAATCCGAGGGGGAGGGGGATGTATCGATGCAAGAGGTGCGGCAGGGTCAAGTCAATGCGCCACCTCCGGCCGAGCTCAGAGATAGGGTATTAGAGAAAAGCGGAGCCGGCGGAGGCGGCTGAGGGAGTCTCTTCCTGGCGGCAGATCCTATTTGTTTATCGTCATTTGGCTCTGAAAGCAGGGCATTCTTCCAGCACGATGACCGCCGTTTATGGTCCACCATCATCGTCGTCGGTGAGTAGGGTTACGGACGGCTTCCTACGTGGGAGACCGAATCCTGTCATCCCGGGCTCGAGTCTTTTGTTAACCCCGGAGGGGGGTGTCTTCCTAGCTGTTACTTCTGTTACTTTTGTGACATGGAACTCCCTCCAGAGCTGGACCCCCTTCTTCGTCAGCCTGTAGCCGGCGGAGACCCTCTCGAGAACCCCCAAGGATTTCAGCGCTGCACAGACCCTCCTGATGTAGGAGACCTCGTTGCCTGTGTCTTCGGCGAGATCTGAGCTGTTACGCGCCCCTTTCGTCAGCACCTCGACTATCTTGGAAGCAACCTCGCTCCTCCTGACCAGGGAAATGTACTCCTTCCTGTCCTCTTCGATGACGACCGTCTCCCCATGTATGATCCTGTAGTCTTCGACCTCGAGCATCTCCAGAACCTCCTCGAGGAACTCCTTGGCGAGCCTGACGTGATTCTCACTCACCTCCAGAGTCACCCCGTCCGAGGTGCTGAATGTCAGGGCGGCGAAGGCCGCGGACACCCTAAGGATAGAGAGGAGGGAATCCTCGTTCACCACGGGCATTTCGGGGAAGGCGTATCTCGCCAGTAGGTCCTTGTACGCTGCCCTGGCCTCCTTGTTGGCTTTCTCATCGAACCTTATGCTACGGGGATGCCTTGACCAAGCCCAGAGGACGAGCATCCTGAGGTTCGAAAGGAACTTGACATCGTCCGTGCCGTTAAATGCGGCTTCGGCGATCCTGTCGGGGTCCACCTCCCCCGCCCTGAAGGGGATGGCAAGGTCCCACCTGGTGAGGTCGGCCTGGTCCTTGAAGCAGGGGAGCTCACGAAGCGCCATGCAGGAGTGGGTGTAGAGCCCCATCTCCTGTTTCGAGTTGCTGTCGGCCACGACCCTGGTGCGCGCCCAAGCCGCGGCGCTGAAGCTCCTTCGAACCTCGACGTAGAGCTTGGCAAGGGTCTCCCTCATGGTGGCCAGGTCCTCGGCAGGGAACTTGTGGAGTGCCTCGAGCACAACCAATCCTCTGTCTGCCTCGACCATGACCCCCCAGACCACCATCCCCCGCTCGCTGTCGATGGCGTAGGTGATGCCCGTGCGGCTGCTCGTCTCCCCGATGGCGTGCTTCCCCAGACCGAGCTTCTGGCGGAGATAATCCTCTACTGAGCCCTTCCCCTGGCGGGGGTCACCGAAGAGCATGACCCGGAGGGTGCCGGGCCTGAGCTGGCCGCTCAACTCGATCCAGGTCGGGGAGAGGTACGCGAGGAGGACGGCGAGCTTCGCCTGCTCCCTCCCTGCGATTCGCGGGTTGCACCTCGATGCCAAGACCTCGAGTGACTCCAGGGACCCGGAGTAGGGGGAGAAGTAACTCCTGAGAGCCTCAATCTCGTCCGGTTTGAGGTCGAATAGGTCAAGAGAGGGGGCGTCCTGCCTGACGGTGTCGGCCAACAGCTCTATGTTCGAGTTCTTCGGGTTGACGACGATTGTCCCTTCAAGCTCCACGTCCTTGCTCTGAGAGACCCTCCCTAGCAGGTAGCCGCTTAGGAAGGAGCTCGAGGTCGGCCCGAAAGATGACTCGTCCATGAATGAGGTGTCCCGCAACACGACCGCTCGGTATGTCAAAGGGGAGTCGTCTGATGGGGTAACGACCCAATTGTGGCTATGGCCACTTTCGCCGCAGGTTTCTGCTGTTCCGGACAGAAACTCCCCGGCAACGTCTCCGACCATGAGGACGTAAAGGCTCCTGGGATCGGACGACACGTCGTATGTCCTTTCGGTCCCGCACCGGGAACAAACAGCCCTGAACTTGGCAAAGACGGCCTTCACCCCCGACTCACCGGAAACGTGAGCCCTGACCACGACGCGTTTCCCGACCAGCTCGCCCCGGAGGTCGGTGAAACGGAGCTTCTCCGGCTCGTCAGGAGCGTCTATACCATCCAATCTCGCTCGCTACTGCTTAGCGAACGCACTATTTTAAGCTAGTTTGTAGCACGCTAGTCAGTAGCGAACACAGAAATAACCCCCACACCCACAACGCGGCCATGGACGAACTAGAGAAGGACATCCTCTCGCGTCTGGGTTCGGGGAGGATGATAATCTCGGACATCGAGGGGTCGGGTCGGGCTGCAAGGCAGACACTTCACACGAGGATAGAAGGACTCATCGCCCACGGCTACCTCCAAGAGGAAAGAGAAGAGAAGCTCCCTTTCCGCAGATATCTCTCTCTGACAGACAAGGGGAAGGAAGTGTTGGAGCTGGATCTATCCAGGGACAGGGCAGAACTGGAGGAGCGGGCGGAAGAGGACACGGACTCGTATAGGACGGGCTGGTTCTTCAGGGACTTCGTGCATAATGACCTGAGCCCGAGGGAAACCATCGTCAAGGGCACCCTGAA
This sequence comes from uncultured Nitrosopumilales archaeon, assembly GCA_964413565.1. Classification (GTDB taxonomy): domain Archaea; phylum Thermoproteota; class Nitrososphaeria; order Nitrososphaerales; family Gagatemarchaeaceae; genus UBA183. The sequence continues at coordinate 5,804 of CAYPSJ010000008.1, forward strand.
GATGGTGGGGACTCTCGGGATACTCCCGGTCTACAAGGAGATCTTTCAACCGGCGTTCAAGCCAAGCGAAAGCGAAAGGGACTACGCTGAGCTGCTGATGCGACTTTTCGTGGATTCGGTCGACTACGAGGGCCTCTTGGGGAAAGACGAGGGGCTGAGGGCGTTCACGGACACCTATCCCCCCTACAGAAGGACGATTGCCCGGGGATGCTGGATCATGGCGACGGGGTTCAAGGGGGAACACTTCGATTATGATTCGGCATTCAGGCGTCCTGAGGTCAGGAAGCTGACGGGTAGGGCTTTTATCAAGAAACTCGAGGAGAACTATCTGGAGTTACTGAACGAAGAGTGTTCGCAGGTCGCAGACGAGAGGGTGTCCCTGAACAGGGACGGGTTCCTGGAAATTCTTTGCTGGATGCGCCTCAAGATGAGGAACCTCCCTCCAAGAGCCTATGACAGGCTTAGGGAGAGCTTGCTGCTCATCGCCCTTACAGATCTGAGCATCGTTGAGAAGGGAAGGGCCTTGGCCCATCTCTCCTGAAGAAGAGCGGGATTCGCGGGACTACACCGTGCTGTGCGTCGGTTGATGAATTAAACGGCATCGTCCGACTCAATTCTGTGGTTCCTTCAAAGCACTATCAGGAACAGACTCCTGTTCGAAGACGATACCTATGTGTAGCTTGGAACACTAAAACTCAAACTGGCTCGGAAGAAACAGTCAATGAGCCGGCGGTGGGCCTGCTCTCGGCTTGAACACTTTCACACTCCCGTCCCATTGGCGGGATGACAATTTGCAGCTTCCTCATTAGACGGATTCATGCCCGGAGGATTGCGGGTGTAGGCCCTCGAAGAAACCGGGTTCGGCCTCGAATTCGAACGTCTGGGAGACGCTTGTTTTGCCTATCAGGGTTGAAAGTGCCTTCGAATTTGAGAAGTCAGTTCTAGCTATCCGCCGAGCGTACACCGGTTCCCAGGGAAACGGGCGTTTCCTGGATATGATGTACTACCTTCTGGGCTGGCTGGTGGGTGATGCAGGCAAGAATTTCTCGACCAAACATCCTTGGGCGCGTGTAGAGATCGGTCTGACCCGGAAGCATCCCCAGAATCTGCAGCTTGGGAATTTTGTCATGGACTGCATTTCTATGCTGGGCATGACCTGCGGGCGCATAAGGGATGGCTCCCCACGTGCAAACAATCCATCTGGGTCGTATAGATGGATGTCCTACTTCTCCGAGGTGTTCTTCTGGTTTCACACTGCTTGCCTAGGTCTCAACGTGGATCAACTCACTTCGTACAATCCCGTGAGCATGGATTGGCTGCTAACGGCCGCGCCCGCTTCAATCGAATGGTTTCTGAGAGGAATCGCCGATTCCGATGGTTGTGTAAATGTCAGTAACAGAGGAGTCGACATAACAAGTGAACCAAACGGCCCTCTCTTCGCTAAACTGTTCGCTAAGGTGGGCATTCGTGCTAAGATCTACAAATCCAAAGGGTGCGAAAGCGTATCAATTTCCGCGTTCGACGCGGCCAGAATGCAGATTTTCAACGTTCAAGTTGGCACTCATCGCAGTTTGCTTCTCAACCGAGTGGCATACGCCCGCACCTTTCCGGCGAGATGGCCGGCCTGGCTGGAGGAACGCGTGCACCATCTCCTTTCTGAACACGAGGACTTGAGTACCGTGAGGAATACGCTTCTGTCCGAGGATAATGTTTACGTCAAGTTGAGGACTCTTAGAAACAAGCAAGGACATTGTAAAGGGAAGCCAGCGGCGAGCATCGATCTCGCGACCCCACGCTTACGAGGCGTCTGAGCCCCAAAAATGGGTGTGCTCTACCAGGCTGAGCTACGCTGGCTCGTTTTCGTGCCTCAGGGGGCAATCAGAAAAGTGTTGACCTCAGGCGAACAGGTTCAGGTACTTCAGACCCGTCCCCGTGTTGTAGAGCAGGACCGTCTCGCCATTGTCTACGGTCTTGTCTTCCACGAGCCGCCTGTGGCCCGCCAGAGTTGCGGCTCCCTCCGGGCATGCGAACACTCCCTCCTTCGCTAGTGACCTCACCGCACCGACAATTTCTTCCTCGGACACGCTCACCACACCTCCTTTGCTCTCTCTAAGGACCGAAAGTATCTGCTTTCCAGCAAAGGGTCTCGGCACCCTCAGTCCCGCAGCGATTGTGTTCCCATCGGGGAACGAAGGATCTGTGGTATCCATTCCCGACGAAAACGCCTTCACCACAGGCGCGCATGCGTCCGATTGTACCGAGAACATCCTCGGCCTACCATGTCCTATCCACCCAAGTCGTTCCATCTCGTCGAAGGCCTTCCACATTCCAATCAACCCCGTTCCTCCACCCGTCGGGTACAGAATCACCCCGGGGAGCTCGAAACCAGTCTGCTCGGCGATTTCGTACCCCATCGTCTTCTTCCCCTCGAGCCTGTACGGTTCCTTTAGCGTCGACATGTCGAAGTACCCGGCCATGTCCTCCTTCATCTTCGTCCCCGCGTCGCTGATGTTCCCCTCGACCAGGATTACCTCTGCACCATAGACCCTACATTCTCTCATAATCAGTTCAGGCGTCTCCCTGGGAATGAAAACTCTAGCAGAGAGACCAGCCCTGGCTGCATAGCACGCAAGTGCGGCACCCGCATTCCCGGCTGATGGGACGACCAGTTTCTTCAGCCCCAGCTCCTTTGCCTTGGAAACCGCGACAGCCATTCCTCTGGCCTTAAACGTCCCCGTGGGAATCTGCCCATCGTCTTTCATCAGGACACCATTCTCCAATCTGAGCAAGGGGGTGAAGCCCTCGCCAAGGCTGCAGACATTTGCCGGGTCCAAAATCGGAAGCACTTCCAAGTAGCGCCACAGATTCTTCTCCCGTCCAGCCACTGCGGAAGGGGTGAACCGCTCCCTCGTCTTTTCATAATCGTAGAAGCAGCTCAACAACGAACCGCAACTGCTGCAGGTGTTCGTGAGACGGTCGGCGTCAAAGGTCCGACCGCAGCCCGCACACCGAAGTCCGAGCAGGAGCGGAGGACCAAGCCCGGGTACGCGTGAACGCACAGTGTCCTCGCGCATCACAGCGAGCCATTAAGGGTTCGGAGACTTTTTAGAATCAGGCGAGGGGGCCGGAATTCGTGCGCGGGGGTCGCCCAGCATGGTCAACGGCGTGGGACTGAGGCTCCCATCCCTTAGGGGTTCGTGGGTTCGAATCCCACCCCCCGCACCA
>CAYPSJ010000009.1:0-40679 GCA_964413565.1 uncultured Nitrosopumilales archaeon
TTCCTGGCCTCGGAAAGATGGAACTTACGAAGAGAGTGAATGCTGTGAAGGAAATTATGGCAGGCGTGTAGCCCGCGAGGTCGAGGTTAAGGAACGGGAGCAGGACGAATATGAGTCCGAAGGCGGCAGCGAAATAGTCTCCTCCACCCCAGGCGGTTTGGGAATAGCCGATCAGAAAGCCCCCCAGCGCGCCCCGGAGAATCCTGCTGCGGACTGCCCTCTCCTTGTCGAAGACTGTCAGCATTAGATAGCTCGCCGTGACGAAGAGCAGAATCGCGAGCGGCTCTGACTTGAACCAACCCAGGTTACCCCTCTCGATGAGCGGCGGGGAGACTGCAAACATCAGAGCGGCGAAGAGCCCAGCGGCGTCTCCTGCTATCTTCTTCACCAGGAAGTAGAACGCAACGGTCGAGAGCGCTCCGAGAAGGACCGGAAGAATCACGAGCCAGTCGTAGAGGGTGATTTGGACCCCGAAGACGTTGTGGACTAGCAGGTAGGTCATGGCTCCGAAGATCTGGAGCCCGCCTTGTGAAGTCGCCGCAACATCCCTTCCGACGGGGTACCAGGTGGTAATGTCATGCCAGTAGAAATATCCCTGCATGTTGTGGCAAGCAGTATAGACAGTCGGGCCGCAGTTTGCCGGGTTGGCGAACAGGGCGTTCCAGAGCCCCTGCGACTGGGCGAGATTGACGATGTGCTGGGCCGCATAGTAGTCGTAATAGGGGTCGAACTCGTTCAGGAAGTAACCGTACTTCGCGGCGTAGGACCGTATCAGGACGGCGATTGTGAACACTATGGAGAGCACCATTGTCGCCATGAGTGCCCTGCGCGATACCTCAGGTCTGTGTATCCGGGACCTTAGGGTGTCCAGTAGACCCAATTCTGGATGTCGAGTATCGTCGGGCTATTTTAAGCGTGCCTTTCCTAGTTCTTCAGAAGGGTGCTCAGGAGAGCGACGTACGCCTTAGCGTCGAGGAGCCCCTTTCTCTCGGTAGCTAGGTTCGAGGCCCTCACCTCCACAAGCCACCCCTCGCCGTATGGGGATTTGTTGACGAGTTCCGGATGAGAGTCGAGCTCGCTGTTCACCCTGGTAACAGTCCCTGAAACCGGAGAGTAGACTTCTGAGACTGCCTTTATGGACTCCACGGTCCCCATTGTCTTCGCCTGCTCAACCCTGTCATTCACCTTCGGGGATGTGACGTAGACGACGTCATTCAGCGTCTTTGCGGCATAGTCTGTGATGCCGATTCTGACCACCCCGCCCTCCTCCTTCGCCCACTCGTGTTCCTTCGTGTACATCAGCTCCTCCGGAATATGGTACCCTTGGAGGTCCATCGGGGAATAACGCCCCTTCGGAGGACTAATTATCCTTCTGTCTTTTCCAGCCGTAAAGCCGTTCGTCATAGAAAGGGGGCTTGGTGATCGTAGCTCCCTGTGGAGCGTCCCTGACATTCACGCTGACCCTTGTGCCGAACCCGGAGTTGTCGTAGGCGACGAGGCAGAGGGCGATGCCCTTCTTGATTATCGGGGAGAAGCCGCCGCTGGTCACAGTCCCCACTGAACCCGTTGCCCCCTCGATTTCGAAGCCGTGCCTCGGGATACCCACGTCCAGTATGAGCCCCCTTCTGATTGACTGGGGATGCTGTGTGGCGGCTTCTGCGACGGCCTTGGAACCGACGAAACCCGTCTTCCCTGCTGAAACCACCCAAGAAAGGTCGGCCCGGTAGGGGTTGGTGCTCTGGTCGATATCCGACCCGTGCAGGGGGAGTCCGGCTTCGAGCCTGAGTGAGTCCCTGGCGGCGAGGCCGCAGGGAGTCGACGTCGCGGCAAGCCTCTCCCAGACCCGTATGGCTCCTTCGGGATGCTCGTTTGATGCACCGTACACTATTACCTCGAACCCGTCTTCGCCTGTGTAGCCAGTCCTCGACACTATCGCCTCCTCCCCCAGCACCTTTGTCTCCGCGCAACGGAAACGTTTCAGCTGCGCAAGATCCAGCTCGGCCAAAGGCTGGAGAGAATCGGACGCCTTCGGACCCTGTACCGCAACCATAGCCGAATCAGAGGTCAGGTCGTTGACTTCGAATCCCTGGGGCACCAGGGCCACCATGTGTTCCATGTCCGTCTTGGCGTTGGCTGCGTTCACTACGACCATGTACCTGTCGTCGGCAAGCTTCTCGATGATCAGGTCGTCTATGATCCCGCCACCGTCGTTGAGCAGAAGCGTGTAGAACGCCTTCCCCGGGGGTTGCGACTGGACGCTGGTAGGGACCAGGTCCTCTAGGAAGGGGCCAGCCCGGCGCCCTTTGACCACGAACCTCCCCATGTGGGAGACGTCGAAGATCCCTGACTTGTTTCTGACCGCCATGTGCTCATCAGTGGTTGTCGTGTACCATAGAGGCATCTCGTACCCGGCGAACTCGGTCAGCTTGGCGTGCTTCGTGTGATATCCGTACAGTTGGGTCGTCCTGAGCACAGTGGCCCGCGATTCCCGACTCTATTTAAGAGAGCCACGCCTCGATCCGCTGTTTGCTTACGCTGACGCCGGTCGCCGTTCGGCCCAAGAGCTCGAGATTCGACATCGTGGCCCTAATCGAGAAGAGGCTTGGCAGGCGCCTGAGAAACGGGGACGTCCTTGTAATCTCGAGCAAGTTCGTCGCCGTCTCGGAAGGGAGGGTGGTGAAGCTCGGCTCGGTCAGAGCTAGCCGGAGGGCCAAGCAGCTGGCGGCTGGGAACAGGATGGACGAGAGGTTGTGCGAGCTTGTCCTTCGGGAATCCGACGAAGTCCTCGGCGGAATCCCCGGGTTCATGCTTGCGAGCAAGGATGGACTCCTTACCCCTAACGCGGGCATAGACAAGTCGAATGTGAGGCACGGGAGTGTTGTACTATACCCCCGGAGACCTGATCTCTCCGCCTGGAGGATACGGGAGGCGCTCAGGTTCTCCCGTGGAGTCTCTGTCGGCGTCGTGATTTGCGACAGCAGGCTCTCGCCGACGAGAAAGGGGACGACCGGGGTGGCCGTCGCCTCGTCGGGAATAGAGGCCGTCCTCGACATGCGTGGGAGAAAGGACCTCTTCGGCAACGTGCTGAAAGTGACTTCCCAGAGCGTCGCGGATGATTTGAGCTCCGCCGCCGAGATACTGATGGGAGAGTCTGACGAGGCGAAGCCCATCGTACTCGTAAGAGGACTGAATCGGAGGCTTCTGAGGAACACGGAATACGGCGGAAGGAGGTTCTCAATACCGATGGACGAGGACGTCTATCTAAGGAGCCTCGGCTTCTCCGGGCCGTCCGGTAGGCCAGCATACTGCTAAATGCCTGGCATCGGGCGGTGCAGGCGTTGACCTACGAAATCGTCTGTTCTTCTTGTGGGACGCCGCTTTACTCCGGGTTCGATCTCAGATCCCCGGGAGACGTGCTGAAGGCTGCAGACTACAAGTGCAAAAAGTGCGGCACAAGACTTTCGGCGACGAAGTTTGAGGTCGACATCCAGAAGATAGACGGGTCGTTTTCGTAAGATAGGCTAAAGTTCCCGTGGGTGCCCTGGGTTTTCCGGGAGATACTTCGGGATGAGTAGCGGGTACACCCTGGTGATTTGCGAGAAACCTGATGCGGCCAGGAGGGTCTCCGACGCCCTCTCCGAAGGCGAGTCTCGCAGCGAGCAGGTGGAGGGGACGACGGTGTTCAGGTTCGACCGGAAGGGAGAGGAGTTCGTTGTCTGTGCTGCCCAGGGGCACTTGTACGGAGTCTCTGACCCCGCACGGGAGAGGACGGTTTACCCTGTATTCGACGTCGAATGGTACTCGTCCGACCTTGTCGACGAGAACAGCACAACCGCGGCAAGACGGATTTTGACCATCAGGAAGCTTGCGTCGGGGGCGTCGAAGTTCGTCAACGCCTGCGACTTCGACGTAGAAGGGGAAACAATCGGGTACAACCTGCTAAAGTATGCGTGTGGAGGGAAGGAGAAAATCGCGCTGAGAGCCACGTTCTCCACGCTCACCAAAGAAGATCTGGTGAAGGCTTTCGACGACCTGAAGCCTCAGGCAGGGCAGGGGCTCGGCCTAGCTGGGAGGGCCAGACACGCGATAGACTTCATCTGGGGGGTGAACCTTTCACGGGCGCTTTCGCAGTCGGCGCTCGGCTCCGGGCACAGGTACAGGACGATAAGTGTCGGCAGGGTTCAGGGACCTACCCTGGGGTTCTTGGTGGAGAAGGAGCGGGAAATCAAGACTTTCGTTCCCGTCCCCTACTGGAAAGCCTCGGGGACGTTCGAGAGGGATGGTGTGAGACTCATAGCGGGGTACGCCAAGGACAGGGTCGAGACTAGGGAGTCAGCCGAGAAGATCAGGGAGGAGTGCTTGCGGAGGGAGGCGGTTGCGGCCGCCATGCGCAGGTTCACTGTCCAGGTCGGGCCACCGGTACCGTTCAACATTGGCGACCTCCAAAAGGAAGCCTATCGGGCCTTCGGGTACCCCCCCAGCCGGACCCTCCAAATCGCTGAGAGGCTCTACCTCGAGGCCCTCATCTCATACCCCCGGACAGGGGGTCAGAGGCTCCCCCCATCGATTAACTACAGAGGCATCATCCAAGGTCTGGGGAGAATCACCGAGTACTCTGCCAATGCAGCCGAACTTCTGAAGGAGGAGCTGAAGCCCGTCCAGGGCGCGAAATCCGATGCAGCACACCCCGCCATCCACCCCACCGGTGAGAAGCCTAAACGCCCCCTCCAGGCTCCGGAGTCGGCTGTCTTCGACCTAGTCGTCAGGAGGTTCCTCGCCGCTTTCGGTCCCTCGGCTCGGAGAGAGCTGGCCGAAGCCACACTTGCAGTAGGCGAACACGAATTCAAGTTGGCAGGAGGGAGAACCGTCTTCCCCGGGTGGATGAAGTACTATGGCAGGTACGCTGGATACAAGGACATCGGGGTCCCCGCGGTTTCCGAGGGAGACAGGTTCAGGGTGGTCGGCGTGGCGCTGGATGAGAAGTTCGAGCAGAGGCCTCTTAGGTACAACCAGAGCAGCCTCCTCGAGAAGATGGAAAGGGAAGGGATAGGGACCAAGGCCACGCGCGCCGACATAATCGCGACTATCGTGGGGAGGGGATACGTCTCCGCAGAGAGCATGGAAGTGACAGATCTCGGGCTGTCTGTCGTGGAGACAATGGCACAATACGCCCCGTCAATCATCAGCACAGAGCTCACACGCGAGATAGAGGACAAGCTAGAGGCAGTCGAGGGCGGGAGCGGAGATCAAGCTGAGCTACTGCGGGAGACTCTGAGGTCCATCGTGGAACAGCTTGCGGAGCTGAGGACCAACGAGGAGACGATCGGACGAGAAATCGACTCCGCGGTGACAGCGAGTATGACCAAATCCTTTGAGCTAGGGAAGTGCCCCTTCTGTAGGACGGGGAATCTCAGGGTTATCAGATCAAAGGCAACTAAGAAGAGGTTCGTGGGGTGCTCCAACTACTCAAGCGGGTGCCGCGCGTCTGCCCCGCTCCCTCAGAAAGGGACTCTCAGGACTGCTCCGAAACCCTGCGAGCTCTGCTCCTGGCCCATCGTATACGTAATGGGGGGACGGCGCCCCTGGAGGCTCTGCGTCAACCCTAACTGCCCAGGGAAGAGGAAGCCATGAAGTGCCTTATCTGCGGAAGGGAGACGGTCACAGACCTCTGCCGCTATCACGCCGAAGCGAAACAGAAGGTTAGGGCGGCTTACCCCCTCTGGGTGAAGGCCTATGGGAATGTGGAATGGAATGACTTTTTGGATAATGTTAAACGCAACCCTCAAACGGGCCAGTGGGCAAAGGAGATAGCCGAGCTTCTGAGAGGGTGATTGAATGCTAAGAACAGTACTCGAGTCTGCTTACAAGAAGACGATAGGGGCGCTCAAGGACTCGTTGGTGCGCCTCGTTTCATCGCTGACGAGAGGGGGTGGCCTCATCGAGGCTCTGTACATCATTATCCTAGTCGCTCTTATGGCAGGCTTCGTGGACGCCGTAGTGTTTCCTGTTCCCGGGTCAGCCCAAAGCGAGATTCCGGTCCTGAGCAGCACTGCTATGTCGATTCCCGAGGCCATAGTCGACGCTTTCGTGATCATAGTCGGGGGCGCAGGGGTCTACCTCGTCTACCAGAGCGGGAGGCAGACTGTGCGCTCCAGGACTGTCAACCTGTACCTAGGCCTGGCGCTCCTGCTGCTTGTGGTGGCCGTGTTCGTTGGCATCGACATGGCTATTCTGAAGGGATTCGGGTAGAGAAGGCTCCGCCTTCCCAGCCGTGTCCTCGCTCGACCTTTACGAGCAACTCCTGCTTTCTGGTGCCGACCGAAGCGGTGATATCAGAAAGGCCTGAGATGGACCTCCCAGTCCCCCAGCGGGTGAAACCCTCGCGCCTGTACATGGAGAGGAGTACTGTCTTCGCATTTGTCCTTGCCAAGTACGCCAGTGCCGCGATTGCGAAGTTCAGCTTCCTGCTGCGGGAGCTTCCGTCCTCCTGTGAAATCAGGTGGTAGAAGCTGTTGAGGCTGTCTATGATTACGACTCCCTGATTGCCTTCGAACATGGCAACAAGCTCTTCCTCGATGTCCACTCCGGGCTCGGGGACCCTGAGGGTCACTGCGGTAGGGGAACCGAGCGACCTGAAGATTTGATCGGCGTTCGATGAGTAGAAGGCGTCCAAATCGAGAACCTCTGCTGCGTCAGGTGTTTGTGCCAGTAGGCTGATGACAGAGCGCGCGAAATCGAGGTTAGCCAGCCTATCTTCTAGGAGGAAAGTCGTCGTCCTACCCCTGAGGGGGGCGAAGAACGACTGTGCCTCGCGTGCGCCAAGGCTCATGCGAACTCTGGTGTCGTTTGAGTTTGCGTTAAAAACACTGGTCCGAGGGTGGTCGCCATCAGAACCGGCTTCTACTCATTGTTAGATGGAGGGCGTTATAAGGGCAGGCCATGTTGTTGTGGGGTAGAAGAACCGTCTTGGGTATCTACGCTAGAGCGAAGAATGGTGGCTCGCGTTCGATGTCGTATCTCTACTGGAGTTGGGTTCGTCGAATTGCGAAGGAGGAAGGCGTAACTCTTCCTCAAAGCAGTTCCGTGGCTGATTCGCTCACTGATGCCGAAGCGAAAAGGCTCGCGTCTGCTCTGAGGGCCAGAGCACGGAAGATCAGGAAAGGAATCGCGCCCCGAGACGCCGGCTCAGAGCCCGGCACCGGCCTCGTCAATTGATTCGGCCCTTATCGCTACCCGAGATAAGCCCAACAAATGCCACAAGTTCATCCGTTGCGCGTCTTGGGAAAGATGCTATGCAAAGTATTTATGAATTATGTGTGAAAGTTAGAATATTCCCAATATTCTGGACGAAGGGCGGCAACGCGCAGGAGGTATTTGTCGTATAATGCATAGCTGACCAGACATCTATTTATGTATACTCCGAAATGGGTACTGGTGTCCAAAAGTGGCGAAATCGGCTGTTTTGGCCTTGGGAATCGATTCATCTGTAATAATAGATAGTTCTACACTGGGGGCGGGCGAGAAGGGTTGGTCCTAGAGCCCGCCGCTAGAACTGCAAAGTCGAAGTTCGATGATACAAATTCCAAGATAGCAGCTATGGTCAAACTGCTCACCGAATATGGTCCGCAAATAAACCGAATAGCAAGGGAGGTTCGAATTCACAAGGAGACGGCCAGATACTGGTACAAGGAACGGTTGCTGAAGAAAGGTTACACAATGACAGCGATTCCCAACTACGAGAAGCTTGGCTTGGGAAGGGTCGTCGCATTCGCTGAGTTCTCAGGGAAGTTCGTCCCTTACGCTGATGCGATATTGATGGCCATGAGTGAATTGTGCTATCTGAGCAGTTTCGCAAAGGCCCTGACGGAGGACTCGTACTCGATTCAGGCCAATGTGCCTCGTGAGTTTACCAATGATTGGATTCGGTTCATGCAAGCTCTAAAACAGCGAGGCGTATTCGACTCAATTCAGGTGGTGCCATTCGAGTGGGTGCGGGTGGCCCCCATGCGATCGGAGCTTTACGATTTTGAACATGACTCTTGGCAATATGATTGGGGACCACAGTCGAAGGTAGAATCAGATTCTGCCAACTTCGCACCTTCTGAGAGAGGCAGATTTGATCAGATCGATTTGAGGCTGATTGAACAGCTTCAGATAGACCCAGAGACTACTTTGTTCGAGATTTCGCCGAAGCTCCAAGTAAACTACAAGACACTAAGTTGGCACAATCGCGTCCATGTTGTGGGCAACAACTTGGTTAGTGGATACTTGGTGAATTGGGCGGGGACACGTTACGACCCCAAGCTGGAGAAGGCGCTGCATAGGAGACATAGATACATGTGGGTTGAGTTGTTAGCTAGAGGCGTTACAGAGAATGAGCGTATGGAGCTGATGGCGAAAGTTAACCGGTTGCCGTTCCTCTGGCTTGAGGCAGGAGGGCAGAATTACTTTGCCCAGATTGCTTTCCCTAGCGAAACAATTACAGAGGCTCTTGGATTCATCAAGGAAGTTGTTTCGCCCATCAAGCAAAAGTCCATGTGGCACTTCATGGATCAGGCTAATGCTTTAAGATTCTCAATCGTACCGAGCCTCTATAGCCAAGAGGAGAAGAAATGGAATTTCAATCAAGTCGAACTACTGAACAGATTTGATAGGCTTGTGCTGGAGATAAAGGGGACGACAAGCTGAGTTAAGGGCTACCTGAGCTCAGCTTGCCTTACGATCCACCCATCCCGCCGATGACAGTTAGCGGGTCGATGTGGACACCCAGTGTTGCGAAGACGATGCTCGCTCCTGTTAGGGCGACCATTCCGTACCGGATTTTCTCATCCAGAGTCATGTTGACCAAGGCATGGAATGGCTGGCAGATAAGGTTAAGCAACTGCCGAACCAGATTGTAGCGTTTCCATGCGGATTCTAACATGGATGAGACGAGAATTCAGTTGGTCACTCCGGCGCATAGTGTTGTGAGCACATGAAACTTGACAAGCAACGCAATGTGGAGAACTTCTCCTTCGGGAGCCCCGTCCTATTCTGGTAGTGCTCGAATCCCCATAGCAAAAACCGGTATGGCCAAAGCTCATTAGGTCAGCCGGGGTGTTCGCCTTCGAGATTTCAAGTGAACCGAATCTGTGTGGTCACGGCGAAGGCCAGGGCCTACTACGCCCTCGTCTCAAGGCTGAGGAGAGCAGGCCTTGCCTTCTCGAGCGCTCTCCCCGACTCCGACTTCGGCGACTGTGATCTTATCCTCACCACGGCAGACGAGGCAGAACAGTTCGGTTCCAAGGCCATGGCCCTCGAAGACCTTGATGAGAACCCGGGGATCTTCAAAGGGCAGGTCTTCTCCCGGCTGTCTGGGGATGGAGACGTGATTCTTGTAGGAGTCGACCCTGGGAAGAGGACCGGTCTCGCTGTCTTCTACGGGCAGACGAAACTTGCCTTCAACACCTTCGATTCGACGGCGGCGGTCTGTTCCAGGGTCGGTGCTTTCGCGAGGGGAGTTCCGTACAGTCGCTTGCTCGTAAGGGTAGGGAACGGAAACAGGCTATTGGCCTCCAAGCTTGTGGATGGGCTTCGAAAGGAGGTGCCAGCCGCGACAATCGAGGTGGTTGACGAGTCGGGGACCTCGGCTGGAAGCTCGAAAATGAAAGGGGTGCAGCGAGACCAGGTTGCTGCCGCCAAGATTGCCTTCCGGAAGGGCGAGGTGGTCAGCTCTGGGACGACCAGAACTCGCGGCTGAATTCCTCGATCAACCCGGGTGTCATGTCGCCCACCGTGAGATTGCTCTTGAGCCACGAAAGCATTAACTCTCTCGCCGCTTGCGAGCCGAATCTTTCGTCGAGGCAAGCCTCGCGGACCCGCTGGGCCAGCTCCCTCTGCCCGGGGCGAAAAGTTTCGTAGGCGAACCTCTCGTCTGAGGCCACGAATGTGAAGGTGCGAATAGTATTTTACGACCAGCATCTTTCGGCCGGCAGCGTCTGTCAGACCGATATCTTTGTCATGTAACCGCCGTCTGAGAAGAGGTGCGCAGTCGCCCTTTCAACGGCCGTCCTAAATTCTGCCCTCGTGTAGATTCTGAGGATATCCATGAAGCCTGCAATCGAACCGACTAGCGGAAGATCGCTAAGGGGCACATTCCTGTGCGTCGTGTTCTTTCCTTCTCCGTAGATAACCTTGATTGATGCGAGCGCCTGCCTTGTCGACGTATACGGCACCGAGGGAGTTGTGGGGACGTCGAGGTAGATGTGCTTCTTGTCGACCTTCGACTTTTCAGCTATGTCGAGGATTACTTGGTCCCTCATGCGACTTCGCTCGAAAAGCTGCTCTACAACCCTGTCTCTCCTCTGGACGAGCTGCTCGAAGACACACTTCACCAGACGCCTGTCTCTGAAGTCGACCGCGAGCCGCTGGGCTTCTTGCTGTTCTGGGCTGGCTGGTTTGAGGGAGACCAAATCGTGAAGAATCCTTTCGTCGGTCATCTCGAGATAGTCGTCGATGTTCGAGAGGTCAGTCAGGTGAAGTGCCTCCTCTGCTAGCTTCATCGAATTAACAAGCATCAGCTCGGCGGCCCTGACGGTTCGGTGGAAGTAGACGGCTTTGAACATCTCGTATCTCGCAAGAAGCAGCGCCTCGAAGGCGTAGAGTGCCGCGTTGTCCAGAGCGAGGTGCTTGTCTGCGACCCTGAGAGAGTCTATGACGCGCTGTACGTCAACTTTGCCATACTCCACCCCGGTGAAGTAGGAGTCTCGCAGAAGGTAGTCCATTATGTCGGCGCTGAGTCCCCCGGCTATGATTTCGTTCATGAAGGGCGGCTTCGCCGACTGCTTTCCGACGGCGAAGACAGACATCTTCCTCGGCGAGAAACCGTGGCTGCTCAATACATCGCGAATTGAGGTCCCCGTGATGATTCGCTGAGAGATGTCCTCGTGGGTGGTCGTTGTCTTGTATGCAAGGACTTCCTCGAAGGTGTGCGAAAACGGACCGTGGCCGACGTCGTGGAGAAGGGCGGCAAGCCTGATTTCCTGGATGGCGTCGGGAGCGAGGTCGATCCAGAGCGAAAGCGCGTCCGCTATCTCCCCTGCGACGTGCATGGCCCCGGTCACGTGGTCGAAGCGAGTGTGGACAGCTCCAGGATAGACAAGATAGGCGCCCGCCAGCTGGTGGATTCTCCTGAGCCTCTGCACGAAGGGTGTGTCGATTACATCTCTCTCAGCTTCGGTTATCTTGATGTAGCCGTGGACGGGATCCCTGATTTCGGCAACGGGGGTTAGCGTCACGCCTGCCCTAAGCACACCGAGCGTGTCTTAAACGGTTTTGCACCGCGACCGCTACTTCTTGGTCGGGAGCCTCGCTCCCAGTGACTGGGAGACTGCGGAGATTACGCCTCGGCTGGTCTCTTCGATGCCCCCGTCCGCGTCGACGATGCTCCACCCGAACCGCTTTGCCAGCCCAATGTATGCTTCTCGCGCCTTCTCCTGAAGGCTGGCGTTCCGCTCGTAGGAGTCCTTCCGGTCGCCCCTCCTCGGGACGAGTTTCGTGGGCGACGCGTCAAGCAGGAGCACAAGGTCAGGCTCCGGTAACCCCTCTTCCAAATGCAGAAGCCATTCGAGCTCAAGCCCATTGCTGACTCCATAGGCGAGGTTGGACCCGCTGTACCTGTCCACGATAGTGACGTCGGTCTTGGAGAGGACGGCTTCGAGCTCCGTCTTCTTCTCCCACCTATTGGCGGCGTAGAGCATGGCCCTTACCTGCTGAGGGTAGTCGACGCTCCCATCTAGGAACTTCCTAATCTCCTTTCCGATGGTGGTCTCATAGACCGGGAATGAAAGCGTACGAGTCGTCAAGCCCTTCGAGTTGAACCAAGCCTGCAGGATGGAGGATTGGGTCCTCTTCCCGGCTGCGTCTATCCCCTCGATGGCGATAAGAATCCCCTTCGGCCGGCTCATGGTTGTCGGCCGCAGGGCGAGCGTCTAAATCCGTTTCCTAGAAGAAGACTGACGCCAACAGGAGAGCAACCTCGGCTATGATTGCGAACCTGAAGTAGGTCTTAGAGAGCTCCGAGCTTGCCTGGGTCAGGGATGCGAACTCGCCGAGCGCTTTGGACCCGAACACCCTGACCCTGCTCTTCATCTTGGCAGAGCCGTATTCGGCTGGAGCGAGCCTTGATGCCGCCAGGTTTGCCATCTTCACCGTTGCGTCGGCTACCGACGCTGGTGGTGTGGCTTCGCCTAGGGCTTCGTATCCTCTTTCGGCCGTGAGCCCCCTCGCGGCCAGGTTGTGGCTGTCAGAAGTGCAGAACTCGATAAGGCCGTAGCCAGCCGAGCTGAGGGCGGTGGCCACTTGGGCGCGGATGCCGGAGACAGAGTTATTCGCGTCGGCCAGAATCAGGGCCGACCTTGTGCCTTCCTTTTCAATCATAAGGAGCCCAAGGCCGTTCTCGGTCAGGTCGCCCTTGCGAGCGAAGCAAATTTCGCTCGAGTGTGAGTATGCAATCCTTGGTACATTCGCCTCTGACGTTCTAGTGTCTTCGAAAAGGCGCCTCCACCCCTGGTCGTCGATCGTCGGCGACTGCAGGTCAGGGTCGATGGAGTTGTGAGCGTCCACCACGGACAGATCGAAGGCCGACTCGGAGGCAATCTTGGCGAGTTCGTCTTCGTAGCAGGTGTCTATGTCGTCTGAACCAAGAGGGGCGAATGAAATGGTCGCGATCAAGTCGTTGGCGAAGGCCAAAGAGCTGACTGTCGCCTTCCCTACGTGGGCATAGAGGGGCCCCTGCAGAAATGCCTCGTCCTTGCGTGAGGTGATAGTCTTGGCGAGCTCGGTCACGCTCTGCACGTACTTCGCGGTGTCAGCCCGGGTGGCCAAATTCCGCTCATGTCCTCCGGGTCTGTGCAACGTCATAACAGGCCCGAGTTCCTTGAAGGCTCTGGAAATGACGCCCGGTAGGTCATAGCTCCCCACAGGGTGGAATGGGCCTGGGTGCACTCCCGGCAGGATGAGGTATGTGTCTCCGATTTTGGTCCTGAACCTCAGGATTTTCGTAGAAACTTCAACCTCTTCGGAGTGCTCAGCAATGACATCTTCGAGCTGGTTGGAGTCCCCCCCCGCCCATGTTTTCATGAAAGCTTGGAACAGGGTTAGCGCGTCGTCCCCCAGGCTCGTCTTCTTCCTTCGGAGGAGCAGGGGAAAGGCGACCAACAGTGCCGTAGCCACAGCCCCGCACGAAGTCGCGACAGGGTCCAAGTGTTGTGTTAGTTCGGGAGTCCTGACTATCAGGACCGTCGACACAGGATGGATAAGGGCGAGCGCGAACGAAACCAATGCACTTCTCTGGAAAACCCCGTGGATGACGAGGAATTCGAACCCCACAGAGACGAAGGCGCCGAAGAGGATTGCGTTGGTGAGCGGGTATGACGAGCCGGACACCCGGGAGTAGGCGCCCCCGACCGCCCCAATCAGGAGCCAGAGGAATTCCGCTGCCATTAACATGGCCAAGACCCTGCGAAACGTGGCGATGGTCCTTCTCTCGATTATGAGTAGGGCACTTGATATCGCAGATGCCGATAGCAAGAAGACAAGTAGAGAGAGGAAGAATACAAGAATCCCGCCGGTTCCCTTGGAGAGGAAAGAGAGGAGGAGACAGGCGCCCCCACCATAGAGAATTAGTTGGGGGGCAGGCGGCAGGACGAAAAGGTGCCTGTAGCGACTTGCAAGAGCTTCGGTAGCCGAACTGGTCTTTGGACTCCGGTCTCTAGATGAGGTTGATGACAATTGAGACGGTAATCAGTACAATCGACCCGATGAGGACTATTTCTGGCCTGATCTTCACTCCCTGCGTCTCTTCATTGAAGAAGGTCAGGAGGCCTGCACTCGACGCAGGCATCGGAGCATTATCCTTCTTGCTCATGTGATTAGGTGAGGCGTGCCAAGCGTTCTTAAGGGTAACGCCCCCGTCCGGCCATTTGAAGTGACCAAGGCCGTATAAACAAGGGCAGACGCTTTCCAATGTTGAGAATCGGCTTCGCGTTTTATTAAGACATTAGCAGACGCGAATATTCGTGAATTGAAATGGCTCAGGTAACACAGCTGAAGACTGCGGAAAAGGGTGAGCAGACCGACAGGCTACTCATCATACTGTCGAAGGGGACGATGGACATGGTGGCCCCCGCCTTCATGATTGCCACCACGGGCGCGACGATGGGGAGGGAGGTGCACATGTTCTTCACTTTCTGGGGAATGAACGCAATAAACAAGAAGACGGTGAACTCCCTGAAGGTCGCGCCGGTCGGCAACCCTGGGATGCCGATGCCTAACATACTAGGGATGATCCCCGGAATGACTGCCATGGCCACGAGGATGATGAATGGGCGGATGAAGAAGGCGAAGATGCCAACTATCCCGGACATGATCAAGATGGCCAAGGACCTTGGCGTCAAGCTCCACGCCTGCTCGACTACCATGGAAGTCATGGGAACCCCGAAGGAGACCCTTATCGATGAAGTCGACGATGTAGTAGGGGCGGCAACGATGCTGTCTCTGGGCGAGGGCGGGCAGATCATCTTCATCTAGGCGACGTAGATGTCAACAGTAGAGCAGCACAAGGTGGTCGACTCCCGGGGCAGCTTCTGCCCTGGGCCCATCACAGACCTCTTCAAGGCATACAGGAGCGCCCAGCTCGGGGATGTCATCGAGCTGCTTGCCACCGACCCGGCGGCGAAGGCGGATGTGACCGCCTGGGCTCAGAAGAGCGGAAACGAGCTCCTCGACATCATTGACGAACAGGGGTATATCCGGATCCTCGTCAAAGTCACAAAGAAGAGGAGCTAGAGCCGCCGTGCAGCGAGTGGTCGTCATCGGCTCAGGGGATGGAGGGACGTTCACGGCGAACCTTCTGGCCTCGAAGTTGCACGACGAAATCCGTGGCGGGCTGGCTTCCATCCAGCTCATCGGCGAACACCTCAAACATCCGTTCCAACCGGGGAACCTAGACATCGCCTTCAAGGGGGCAGACCCGGAGAAATATGTCAAAAATGAAACGGAACTCCTGAGGAAAGGAGTCGAATTCATCCAAGACCCCGCAGTCAAAATTGATTATGGGTCCAGGTCAGTTACAACCAAGAGCGGAAGGGTTCTCGGCTACGACTTCCTACTCATCGCAACAGGGGCAGTGGCGGACCCGTCCAAGGTCCCAGGACTAGCCGAAGGGTCGATGAACTTCCACACTGGCTGGAAGGACTCTCAGCGCATCTGGGAGGCCCTCCAGAAGTTCGAGGGCGGGACGGTCGTGGTGGCCATAGCGGGCACCCCGCACAAGTGCCCTCCTTCGCCCGACGAAGCCGTGTTCATGCTGGACGAGTTCTTCAGGGCGCGAGGAATGAGGGACAAAGTGAAGATCAAGTTCCTCACCCCCTACCCGAGGCCCTATCCGGCGGAGAAAATCTCCAAGGTGGTGGAGCCGATGTTCCAGGAGAAAGGAGTCGATGTATCGACGTTCTTCAACGCCGACGCCGTCGACCCCAAGGAACACAAGATCTACTCGCTTGAAGGTGAGGCTGTCGAGTACGACATGCTCATCGCAGTTCCGCCGCACCATGGATCGGATGTCATCGTTAGTTCTGGAATCGGAGATGAAGACGGATATGTTCCCACAGACAGAGGTACGATGCAGGTGGTCGGTCAGAAGGGCGTCTACTGCATTGGGGACGCCACTAACATCCCAGTGTCCAAGTCAGGGGTGGTGGCTCACCTTCAGTCTGTGGTCGTGGCACACAATATTGTCGCTGAAATCGAGAAATCCCAGGACTTCCTGGAGTACAACGGCAGAATCAACTGCCCCATGGAGGTTGGGCACCACAGGGCCATCTTCGTTTCGGCAACTTACACCTCCCCTCCGACGGATCAGACGCCTTCCCTGGTGAAGTACTACATGAAGAGGTCCTTCGCCATGATCTACTGGAGAGCGCTCAATGGGAGCTTGGAGAGGATGTTCGATGTGTTCTTCGGGAAGACTAGATTCCCGGTTTCGAAACCACCCGAACCTGAGAAGCAGGCCGTCGCCGTGAACGTCGCAGAAGGGGGCAAAACGAATGCATAGCGCGAGCAGCGCAAAAGCCGAGGAGGAGCTCTACCGACTCCAGGCAGAATTCTGCAAGGCCATGGCGCACCCCACGAGAATCCACATGTTGCGGGCTCTGAAGCATGGTGAGAAGTCAGTGAATGATCTGGCAAAGATCGTCGGGGTCACCCAGGCGAACGCGTCGCAGCACTTGGCGATACTCAGGCAGTTCGGGCTCTTGCAGACCCGCAGGGACGGCTCAACTATCTACTACAGTATTGCAGATCATAGGATCATAGAGGCCTGTGAGCTTGTGAGGACCTGCATAGGGGAGCGGCTAAGAAACTCCCAGATAGTGCTTTCCGTGCCGCCCTAGCTGCGGCCTAGACGAACCCGTTCTCCGTGAGTTTGGTGACAACTCTGCTCCAGAACCCTCTGCTCAGCGTCAACAGGGCCGAGACGAGGCAGAGCGCCAGACCTGCGGCCGCTGCGAATGGTGCGTACAGGACCCCGATTACAGCGACTAGCACCACCACGCCCATGGGCAGGGCAACCGCCATCTGCCGGAGGTTGAACTGGGCGGGCATCATCATGTCGTCTCCCTTAACTTGGATGGGTGCGATGTAGGCTGCCCAGCATATCTCTAGGACGAACGCCCCAGGGATGACCAGCAGGATCATCATCAGCGCCCCTAGAGCCTCCGGATCCCCGAGCACTTGCAATGCCGCGTCGATTATCGCAAAAGGCGCTAAGATGACGAGAAGTGAAACGACCTTAGACGAGATGAGGTGCTTGAAATAGGTCGCGGGCGGAAGCGAGGTCAGGGACAGCCAGAGTCTCTCGTTTGTTATCGCTGACTGGGAGAAGAAAAACCCGATAAAAGAGAGGCCGACTGCGAGTATGACATTCGCCACGTCGCCGTGCGGCATATCGTTTGTCATGTTGGCTGGCCCCTGTGAAAGGGCGAAGGCGAAGAAAGCCACCGCCGCCACTGTCGATGCCAGTGCGACCCATCGAGTCTTTACCCGCCTTGAGACGTACCTCGAGGTTCCCGCCATGTTCATCCTCCCCGCCAGCGACATGTTGGTGAGATTCATCGAATAGATCGCACCGAGCGGGCTCTTGCCGACGTAGCTGTTTGGAGACTTGATGTCTTGAGCGGTGGTTCTGACAAGGCTCTTCATCATATCGAGCTCGATTCTTCCAAGGCTTCTGAAGGCGAAAGTAACAGTCACAGCCGTCAACATCAGGAGAGTCGCCGTCCCCCCGTACAGGTTTCCGTTGAAGGCAGACCCAGGGGTGAAGGGGAAGTTGGCGAAGGAAAGGAGCGTCCAGAGAGCGAGGGCCACGGAGAGCACGATACGGACGCGGGTTCGTATCAAAGGGGCAATGACTCCGAGTGAGGTGAACGTGAGTGCTAGCGCGACCATGTCCACGACGAGGAGGGGAGAGGTGAAGGCCTCCGCGAGGTAGACGAACATGAAGAGGACTGTGGTCCCGAAGGCGATGAACTGGGCGAAGAAGATCGATAGGGATAGGTCTCGGGGACTTAGGGGGAGGGTGAACAGGTAGTCTCGATCAGACTTCATCACCATTACCCCACCTGTCGCCAGTGCCATTGCCAAGAACATCGCGATGATCCCTGACGCGTAGTATCCGAGGACGGTGCTCATGCCCGATGGAGGGATTGTTGTGTAGATGATTAGAGCGTAGGTGACCATTATGGCGACGAGCATCAGGAATGGCCTAGAGAATCGAGTTCTGAGTACGAATTGCAGGAGCTTACGTAGCACCAGTCATCATCCTCGCCACGACCTTCTCAATCGGCTCGTCTGGAGACCCCTTCTTCCTCAGCTCTTCTATGGTCCCTTCCCAGAGGAACTGCCCCTTAGATATCATGACAACGCTGTCGGTCAACCTGTTCGCGATGGACATTATGTGGGTCGAGACGAGGTGTGTCCCCTCCAGCCTGTCAAGCATCGAAATCACTTTCTCTTGCGTGGGAATATCCAAGTAGTTGAGAGGCTCATCGAGGAGCAGGACCTTCGGAGAATGGACGATCGCGAGTGCAATAGCCAGCTTCTGCGTGTTCCCTCTTGAGAGACGCCCCACGTTCGACTTCTCGTACTGCCTCAATTCGAGTTCGTCTAGTAGGTAGTCGGTTCGCCCCTTGATGTCGGCAACTCCTCTCAGGGCTGCTATGTACTCGAGGTTCTCCCGCACTGAAAGCATCCTGTAGGGGAGCGCATCCTCTGGGAGGTAGCCGACCGAGGCTTTCGACTCCCTGCTTTCCGGTGGGTAACCGAGTATTCTGATCGACCCTATCTCCGGCCTCAGCGATCCAATGAGAAGTTTCAGTGTGGTTGATTTGCCGGCCCCGTTGGGGCCGAGCAGCGCGAATCTTCCGCCAACAGGAATTTCGAAGCTCAGGTCGGTGAGCGCGGGTACCGAACCATAGGACTTGCTGACGTGGGCAAGTTCGATCCCGTAGGCCGCCCCGTTGGGTTCCGAGGACAAACCGGATGGTTCGGTCCCCAAGTTGCGGGGGTATTAAGCAACCTTCCGAGGTCCGCCGGGTGCCGCCGCCAAACGTATAATTATCATAGAGATTCTGTCGCGTTTCATGCCTTCTTACGCTTCCGAGTTCAGGTCAGCCATGACCAAGGTCCGTGCTCACGAGAAGTGGTTCTCGGAGAGCCTGCCTATGATAGCCAGTGAGAACCTTGCCTCTGAGCCCGTAAGGAGAGTGCTTTCTTCGGACCTGGGGCACAGGTATGCAGAGGGGTGGCCCGGAGAGAGGGTATATGCCGGGTGCCGGTACATCGATCAGATCGAACTCCAAGCGATTGCATTGGGCAAGAAGCTGTTCAGAGCAGAACACATCGACGTCAGGCCGGTGTCGGGGGTGGTGGCGAATCTTGCGGTCTACACTGCTTTCACGAACCCCGGTGACACGATGATGGCGCTGTCGATTCCCAATGGAGGGCACATCTCTCATGGCAAGAAGGACTTCGGAGGTACGGCAGGCGCCGTCCATGGACTGGAGGTGACCTACTTCGCCTTCGATAAGGAGGGGATGAACATCGATGTGGACGAGACGAAAAAGCGCATTGCCGCGCTACCTTCGCTGAAGCTTGCCATGTTCGGCTGCAGCCTCTTCCTCTTTCCACATCCCATCAGGGAGCTGGAACAGGCTATCCACGACAAAGGAGGGGTCATCTGTTACGACGCCGCCCATGTCGCAGGCCTGATTGCGGGGGGCCAGTTCCAAGACCCCCTTCGCGAGGGGGCACAGATAATGACGTTCAGCACGCATAAAGTGCTCTTTGGACCGCAGGGCGGCGCGATCGCGGCGCGTGGCGAGTTTGCAGAGCCGCTGAAGAGGGCAGTATTCCCCGGCATGACCAGCAACCACCACCTGGCCAACGTGGCGGCCAAGGCAATGGTGTTCGCAGAATTCCTCCAATTCGGGCGAAGATATGCCAGGGATGTCGTAGCGAACGCTCAGGCGCTCGCGGTAAGGCTAGCCAATCTTGGGGAGAAGGTGCTTGGCGAGAGGAACGGGTACACCAAGTCTCACCAAGTGGCCCTCGACATCACGAAGTACTCTGACGGTGGCGTCATAGAGAAGCTCTTGGAGGAACAGAACGTCATATGTAACAGGGAGCCGATTCCCGGTGACCTCCAGGCAGGGAGACATTACACCAACCCTGGAGGCATACGGCTGGGCGTCGCCGAGCTTACCCGCCTCGGCATGGGCAAATCCGAGATGAAGGAGATTGCAGAGATATTACACATCGCCCTCGGAGGCACGAAGAAGCAGGAGGTTGTGAGCAGGATCAAGGAAATGAGGAAGGATTTCCAGAAGGTCAAGTATTCCTTCAGGGACTCGCCTGCCTATTCGTTCGGGTGAGAACGAATGGTGGAGGCACTTTCAGTACACTGATAGAATCGGCCTGCGAGTCCTTTCCTCGGCTGAAATCCCGTACTGGTATACCGCTCAGCTCAATCCGCCAATGCCGGCTTTAGGAAGTCGGTCAGCTCAAGCTGATCCGCTTTCCTCGGTCCCTGGAAGAGCTGATCCAGCTCTCTCTGGAGCATGTCGAGGCGGTTCTTCAGGTACGGGTCCACGTCGTATTCTCGCGCGAGTCTCTGGGCGATGTAGAGGTACTTCTCGACCGAGGCCCTAGTCAGGGTTCCTCTGATTTCACTCCCGCAACTGGGGCACCTCCAGGAAAGCGGCGGCCTTCTCATGGTCAGTCCGCAACCCTTACACTTGAATGCCTGGGTGGCATACTTCTTTGCGTTCCCCATTATGTCTCTGATTAGATGGGTTTTGATGATCGATTCGACCACGTCTCGAGTCGAAACGGCCTCGATGAGGGATGCGACCTCTATCTGCTTCGAAATCTTCTCGTTGAGGGTCCTAAGAGTAGAGTAGGAGCCTCTAGAGCGTTTGATGGTAAGAGAGCTCGTAGGATGAGTGTAACCGTAGCCGTAGAACTGGGTGTCCTTCTCCAATCTGGAGCCGATGCCCTCGATGAGGTTGGATACCGACGCCGCTGGCGGGGCGCCGAGGGTCTTCTCGTAGAATTCCAGTGGATAGGATGAGGCGATGTCGAAGTTGTGCGCCTGCTCGTCCACCTCTGATGGCAGAATGACGGGCTGGATGAGCAGGGGCGTGTCCATGTACCCCCCTATCTGGGCGGGGACGTATTCCAGCGAGAAGTTCAGGAGGGCGTCCATCAAGAGCAGAAGGGAGTCGCCGTCGCCGTCACAGTCCCTCCTCTTCGCTGAGTGCCAATATGGGTTGGCAAAACAGACTTGCGTCGCGGAGTAACCCACGATCCTTCCGCCCACACCGACTGAAGTATGAGGCGCGAGTCCTATGACCAGCTTCCCTAGCAGGTCGGCCGGCTCCCTGGCATTGTAGAACGGCTCCAATCCATAGATGTTCTGCAGCATGTCGTCCACGCATTGGGCCATCCTGACTAGGTCGCCCCCTATCTCGACAGGGACAATGATGTCCTGGGGTTTCAGCTCGAGTATCTGATTGTCCTGTTGCAGTGGGAGCCCGTCCTTGTCCTGAGAGTAGCCGAGTCCGATTAACGTGTGGATGTCCGCTTTGACATCCCTCGGCCTGAAGTGTGTCAGGGGTTCGTTGGTTGCATCTATTCTTAGCGTTCCGTCCTTGTAGACGTAGGTGTCGTGTCTGCTCCTGATGATGCCTTTCTCGATTGCCTCTGGCTGCTTCGAAGCACTGGTGAGCCCCCTCACCCCCTTAACGGGTTTGTTGGTGTTGTGTGGGATTTTCGTCCTGATGGCCTCGAGCCTGGACCTCAGGTCGAAGTCCATCTTAGAGTAGTTGACGGTCTTCGTCCTGCAGTTGGGGCAGGTCTCCTCTTCTGTAGTCGTGCCGCAGCGGGGGCAGGACATGAATTTGGTAGTGGGTGCGCCGCAGACCTCGCACTGCAACGACATTCGTCTTTCGTTGCACTTGGAGCAGAATCGGTTGACGACCTCAATCTTCACCCTGCCAGCCTTGGCTGCCGTGAAGATGTCCCTCATAGAGCCCCCTTCATACCCTACTGGGAATAGTGTGTGAACCGGAGGTTTCATCTTCCTGACCATCGCCTTTTCAGGTCTGCCTACCCTGACCCCGATGGTGGTGGTACTCTGGCGCCCGAGCTGAATCCCGGAGAGCTTCTTGACGTACTCGGGCTCGTCCGAGGAGACGACCAACTCCGGCTCCTTGAGCCTTAGAAGCGCACTAAGGACAATCGCCGGCTCGCCGCTTACGACTGCGACCTCCCCCTCTATCCTGTGCTCGATAAGACATGTATTGAGTATCCATCGGACCTGGGGGACGTTGGCGTTTATCACGACCTCGGACCCTTCCACGAGAGAATACTTCCTGAGCTCGGCCAGGTCCGAAGAAGTTACCCGGTCGAATCGTGGTGTGTGGGACGGATGGAGAGGGAGTCCGAGCGACTTCGAGATTGCGATGGCCTCGGTTGCCGACGGAATCGTCGTGGGGGAGGACCGGAGCTCAGTCGCCCTTTCGGATGAAATGCCTGCCGCGGCGAGCATGTCCGACGCCCCAGGAATTGCAGCAAACGCGTGTCGGAAATCCTGTACCCACCACTCAGTAACGTAAGGGGACGGTGGGAGGGCCTTGTTGTTCTCGAGAAAGTCGCCATAGCTGATGAGTACATCGCCGAGGTCTATGATCTTGGCCAGGGAATCATGGAGCTCTTCGGCCTGGGCCGACGTGGACACTCTGATGACGCTCCCGTCTTTCGTCAGTATCGTCGGCCCCTCGATCGAGTCTACAAATGCGATGGTGGCCGCCTTCCCCGGCATGTCTACCTTCACCTGGGTTCCGGTGACGACGGGGTAGTCAAGAAGGATAGCCACGGCAGGGTGTATCCCTATGGTGGAGAGGCCCGTGTCCATCGATCGGCCGTACCTGAGCCTAAAGCCTCCCTTGCTGTGAGGCATGGAGAGGACTGCCCTTCCTGATATGACCTCCTCGAAGTGGGCCCCCGCTGTCTCTGTCTCGTTGGCTGACTGTTGGGTCCCTCCCTTCAGCTGGCTGAGGAACTCCCAGCCTGTGATGTTCAGGCTGGCGAGCTTCTTCGACAGTTTGTTTGCGCGTCCTATGACGCCGTCGTTGAGCACCCTGAGCGCGCCACCTCTCAGTCTGTCTGTCGCTACGCGCTTGAGATTTCGATGAACGACGACTTCGATGGGGTCGGTTTCGATTCCGTCAATCTCAACAGGAAGGTTTGATATGGCCCTCCTGATGTCGTCGTCGGTGACTTTGTACTGGAAGTTCCCGACATCGCGCTCGTAGATTCTCAGCTCCTCGGCGAAACGGTCAATCTCTTCCCGGCTGGCTCTGTAGTTGCCTAGTCCGAGCTTTTTCGCGGTAAGATCGGCTATTACTAGAGAGAATCCTGCCTCCGTACCTCCTGCGGACCGCATGGGGCCGGCGTATGAGACGGACGCGTAGTCTGTGTTGTCGTCGTTCTGCTTGATTTTTACCCCAGATATCCCCTCCAACGGGGCCACGGTAACCCCGTCGGTCATTACTGCCAAGCCCGCACGGACTCCGTAGTTCAGGGCCTCGTGCCTCTCGAGCGCACCAAACCTCCCTAGGGCAATCTCCTGAGATATGGCAAGGGCGGCCCTCTCCTTCGATGTTGTGTGGAGCAGCTCCCGGAGCCGGTCGACGAGGCCCTCGAACTGATCGAGGCGGAGCATCTGATTGACCCGGTCTGCTAAATCGAAGACTGTCTTGCTCTCCACGGTGTCGGTGGGGTCGAGCCCCCTTAATCTCGCGGTGGACGCTGTTTTCTGGGCCGCCTCATATTGTGAGAGGATATCGTGATAGTAGGAGTTGAGCTTCGTGGGGAAAGGGGCCAGCGTCTTGACATGCTCCCAAGCGAGGTCGGCAGAGAAGGACAAATCGGATTATTGTTTTTGGGAGTGGGAATTAAGCACTACCGAGTGATGGTATGTTGCGCCTGCGCGTGCGGATCCACGTTACTATGAAGAAAGCCATGATGCCGACGGGTACCCAGAGTACGAGCTCTCCGGTCCCGAGGTAAAGTCCTGCTGTCTCGATAAGACCGGCTGCGATCAGTATCAGTACGACGCCGCCCATGACGAATGCGAGTTTCCACGAGCCCCAATTGATCCTGTGAGCGAACTCGCTGGGCGAAACCGAGCGCCATGTCGTGATCGCCAGTAGCCCCGCGGCGGTCGCCAATGGGTAAGCGGATTCTTCGACCCAGGTGTGTGGGAGCAGGTACAGCGTGATGAGCACCACCGATGCCGGGTACTGGTCGGAGATGGCTATCACCTGGATAACTCGGCCCGTGTTGTAACTGGCCAGCCCGAAGGAAAGCTGTCCGAGCACAGGCAGGATGCCGCCCCATGCGACTTGCAGGTTGTTGACGAAAATCGCCTTGAACGCTTCAATGAATGTAGCCCCTGCAACTTGGGAGCGGGTGCTGTTCAGAATCGTGTTGTACATCTGCATCTCCCCCGGGAAGAAGGGAAGGACCGCAGCGAGAATGAGAATTAGTTGACTGACCAAGAATAGGATTAGTGCCAGGGTGGAGAAGTGAGTAAGGACTTGGGGGAGCCTAAGGGACCTGGGCGAATAACGCACCCCCCATGACGTTAAGCTTCTTTCGACGAGTGGGGCATCGTTGCGGTCAAAGGTGACCGACATCTTGCGCCGGGAATCCGTGCTCGTGAACCATAGAGTCCTGCCGTTCCAGTCTGCCATCCGTAGAGAGCTCCAAGGCACGAGCCATGACGTCTTACTAGGCTGGGGAACCGGGGGGGAGTATCCCTCCAAGCGGCGGAACCCCTGCCATCTCAGCTCGTCGTAAATGAGCAAGGACAAGACGATCCAGACGGCGGCGTAAACGGCAAGTGCGCCCTCTTGGATGACAAGGTAAGCGGCTACAAGAAACGGAATTGGCACTAGTGGTGACAGAAACAGCATTCCGCTGGAGCGGAACACGTCCCCGCGCAACCCTTCCGGAGTCAGGTAGACGATTGTGTTCCGTGCAAGGCCTCGCATTGTCGTTGCGGGTTGTTGCGCCTCTGCCTGCGCTGATTGAACCTGCCATCGAAGATTTATGCCGCAGTTCCTGCAAAAGTTCTGGCCGACGGCCAGGGGGGCTCCGCAGTTCGGGCAGTAGTTGAGGGTTAAGGTGACTTCGCCCTCCGATATCCGTCGTAGGCGAAGGCGAATGGCAAAAGGAACGCGAGTAGAATCAGGGTCGCGTATGGAGAAACATTGACCGGAGTTGTCGGAGGAACGTAGGTAAGTATGTCAATTAGATACCCGACCTCGAAGCCGACAAAATAGAAGATGAATACCAGTGCTCCGAAGATGATCTCCCCCATATTACGGCCAAGACCGGTGTAGATGTATCCCAGACCGGGAAAGAAGAAGTTGAGCGCTGCTGCCCCTCCAGGGCTCTTGGGTCCTGTGGGTGGGACTTGGGGAACCTCCCGCGGGCCGGGTGATGGTGCCATTGGGGCTGCTGAAACTCCAGTGCGCCCCTCGACCATCTGGCCGCAGCTGGGACAGTATCTGTCTGTGACGAGGACCTCCATTCCGCACCGGGTACAGTACGGCAAATTGAAGGGTGCACATCTATTGCCCTTTATCGCTTTGTCGGCCTCGAGTTGACCTAGGGCCTGATTGAATCTGTGATTTGTCGGAGGGTCTTCTCGAACCCCGTTGATTGGAGTAGGTTTCCGATGACCAAGATGTCCGCCCCCGCCTTGGCTGCCTTTCTCGCCGTTTCAGCCGTTGTGATGCCACCCCCGACGATAAGAAGGCCATCGTAGACCCTCTTGACAGCACGAATCGTTTCGATGGGGATTGGTTCTCCCGCCCCGCTTCCCGCCTCGAGGTACAACGTGCGCATCCCAAGGTACTTCGCAGCCAGCGCGTAGATAGCAGCGAGGTTTGGTTTCGAAGTCGGAAGGCTGTTGACCTGACCGATGAAACTGGTGGCGCTCGAATTTCCAAATACGAGATAGGCCATGGGAATACTTTCTATTTTGCTCTTGTAGACCTCGACCGATCCAAGCGCTTGTGCCCCGATGATAAAATAGGGGTTGGTTGAGTTGAGCAGACTGCTGAATAGGATCGCGTCCGCGAAACGTGATACGCCCGTGATGTTGCCTGGGAAGAGTACGACAGGGACCTGTGACTCTATGTGACTCGGATGTGACGGTTTGTGACCTTTGATGGCTCTGACGACGGAGTCAAGCCTTCCTTGGTTTGCCAAGGTCGAGCCTCCGACCAAAATCAATGAGGCTCCCGCATCGATCGCCTTGCCTGTGGTCTCTCTCGCCTGTTTTGGGGAGAAGTCCTCCGGGTCTATCAATGCGGCACAGATTGGACCTCTCGCAGTCCTTTTGATGAGAAGTTTCTCGATTGGTCCGAGAGCGATCAAATCATGCCCCGGCTTTGGCATAATCGTCAACGAAGGTGTTGTAGACGTCTATGTCAGCGCGCCTTGTCGCGTATCGCATCTCCCTACCTGCGTGGAGTGGACAGTTTGGATTACCGCATGTGACCCGGAAAACCGTGTCTTGTGATGCCTCGTCTTGCTCTGATGTGATGCGGATGGAAATCAGGCCGCAACGAGGACATGCAAAGACTTTGGGTAAGGTTCGGTGGATAACTCGAAGGGTCTTCTTGCGTCTTCTTCCCATCTATCTCGCCCGCCGGCTGGTTTATTGAAGTAAATAAAATAGTGTCTCATGTGTCCGTGGTACCTTTTCCGATAAATAGTGTATAATTGAGGTTTATGTGCGATATATTCGCATTTTCGTCCCAGAAATAACCAAGGATCTAGGAACTGGGGTTGGCAGCCTTTAATACATTATTGGCTAACCGGCTTCCTATGGGCTTTCTCGAAAGACTTGTCGACCAATCATCAATTACCCGCAGGCAGCTTGAGACGCTCACCAGCTATACGCGGGTCTCAACGGGCGAGATCAAGTTGAAAGATGCTGCGTCGCTCGCGTCTCAAGGACGGACGCGGGGGAAACGAGATAGAGCTCTCACAATTGGGTCCTACTACCGAACCGTCCACCAGGCCCGCAAGAACGTTAGAGAGTCGCTGGTAACCGTTGTCATGGCACTGTGGCTGGGAGCGATCAGAGTGGAAGACGTGCGCAGACTGTTCGAGTTGGTGGGCGGAGGAGCCCGTGAACTGACTGACGAGGAGGCAGAACACTTCATGCAACTCCTCGATGCTCTCTTACGGCGTATCATCGTGTGACCGGCATCACGCTTAAATCACAACTTGGTGTGACGTCGACGGATGGCTCTGGTTGATGACCTCGTTACTGCCGTCCTCCTGGCTTCTGCTGCCTTCTTCGTCGCTTTGGCGTTTGGCCTTCTAATCAGATACAGGCAGCTGTCGCAAAAAATCACCGCGTCCTCCGACTTGGGCCATGATCTGTGGCAGGCTCTTGAGCAGAGGATGAAGAGGCAGGACGAGCGCATACTAGACGTCATGGGAAGACTGGAGGTTATCCAGTCGAGAGTGTTAGCCGCCCCCGCTCCACAACCCACTGTCAGCCCTCCCGTGGTGTCAACTCCGGCCGCCCAGCCGTCGCCTCCCCAGGAAGTCGTGACTGATGTGATGCCGGCGGCCCCTCCTGCGCAACAGCCAGAGTCACAACAAGAATCACGTATATCACAGGCCTCTTCGAGCCAAGTTCGGCTGGATGAAACAGAGTTGAAGGTCGTTAGTCTGCTCGCCGAGAGTCCCAAGAACACGCGTCAGTTGACAGATGCTATCGGGATGTCCCGTGAACACACGGCTCGGTTGATGAAAGCACTATTCGAGGCGGGCGTGGTTACCCGCAACGACGCGACGAAGCCTTTCGTCTATCAGCTTACTGATCAAGGCAGGCGATATCTACCTGCAAATCCTAGCTGATTCCGGTAACTGGTTGACCGCGTCCGACATTGGGATGCTAGGGGTCATTGATTCTGATCAAGAGCCCTTCTCTTGCTTTTGGCCATTCGTCTGCGACAATCGAGTAGACCATTGAGTCGCGCATTGAACCATCCGACCTCCTCTTGTCGCTCCTCAACTTCCCTTCGAACTTGGCTCCCAGCCTGAGTATTGCGCGCTGAGACCGAAGATTGTTGGCGTCTGTGGTGAACTGGATCCTCTCGGAACCCCATTCCTCGAAGGCGTGTCTCAGAAGGAGGTACTTGCACTCGGGATTGACCTTCGTACCTTGGGTATCTGTAGTATACCAAGTGGAGCCGACTTCCACCCTCCTGTGCTCGTCGGCCACCTGGAGGTATGACGTGCTCTCAACGACCCGACCGTCTTGCTTCATTATGACAGCAAACGCGTAGGCCTCGCCTTTGTCTTCCGCTATGAGGCCCTCAGAGATGCGCTTGTCGACGTCTGCTTTCGTATGGAGCGGCCTCAAGAACCATCCCCAGTCCAACTTCCCGGCCGCGTCTATCAGCGCAGCTGCGTGTCTTTCGCGGAGCGGTTCGAGGCGCACCAGAGTACCTTCTAGGACGCAGGGACCCAGCCGCCTAGTCGATTTGGGTTGGTCCCGCAAATTAGATCTTCTAGAACTGTCGCTCAGGTACTAATCTCCCCCACCCCTACCTTTCCTGTTCTTCTACTCCAAAGGAACCCCTCAAAATAAAATATTACCACGTAAGTAAAGGAGCCCGTTCTCGGTTGCTGGGTTCGAGTGGATATGCTTTGAGGTCTAGCCGCTGTCGCAATTGGTTAGGGTTCGGCGTTCGGAGCATCAGATCAAACGGGCGGAAGCGTTCCAATGGAAACGATGGGGTGGGGGTTCCAAGTGAAGGCAAGTGAAGCTGCGGCCAGCCTAGGCCGTCTGGACACCCCTGTATTTCCACTGGAACCTGTCCAGCCCCAAAAGCTGTAAAACGCCCGAATCTGACCCCTTTGTTTCCATTGGAGCCGGTCCAAGCCCTTCTACAATCATTGTCTAGTGAACGCCAGTGAACAACTCCGGCCGTATCAATCCGCAGTCAAACCATCTAAGCTTCTAGTTCACAAGTTCACACCAGACACGGCTTTATCGGGGCTGAGGTCAGCGGCGGGGCCGTAAGTTGCGCAAGCGAATCAAGATCGAGCTAGAGGACGATGAAGGGACTAGGTACACACTTGCGCTGGAAGGTGCAGTTTCCCGGGACAAGCTGATGAAGGCCATGGACATGCTAGAGGTTATGGACGTTCCCTTGGAGCATTCACCCCGGTCGCCAGACCAAGGGACGTTCTTCGGAAAGGTGCAGACGCTCTTGGAAACAACATTTGCAGCCGGAGATTTCTCGTCGTCCGACGTGGCCCGCGAGTTTGAAGACAAATACAGCCAGCCGGTCAAGTTGAGCACCGTCTCAACATATCTGGCGCGCCTCGCAGAGAGACAGTACATCAAGCGAGAAAGGTTCGGGAATTCATGGGTCTACCGCAGGGTGTACCTGAAGCCGGCCCAGGTTGCTGAGAGGTAGCCCGAATCAACCCCTCTGGACCTGGGGATTAGAGGCATCTCAGGAGGAAGCCCGCCATCTCGTCTAAATCCGCAAACATCTGATCAGGCCCCTCCCTGCGGAGGCGCTCTTCCTGAATGGGCCCCCTCGCTATGGCGACCGAGGGTACCCCCGCGTTTTTTGCCGCCTGGATGTCGGCGGGCGAATCTCCAACGTACACCGCGTCTTGAGGTTCTACGCCCATCGCGCCGAGTGCCCTCTGAATCATCACCGGAGAGGGCTTCAGCTCCTCCTTCCTCTCTCCAAAAAGAACGGCTTCGAAGAATCGATTAAGACCAAAACTCGCCAATTCCTTTTCGACGCGGGACCTCGAACCATTCGACACCAGTCCCAACTTGAGCCCTGATTTTTTCAGAAGGGACAGGCACTTCAGAGCGTCCGGATGAAGGCTAGGGTTCTCCTCTTCGTAGAGCCGGAGCCACTCGCGGTCCACTTCCTTCCAGAGAGACGCAGGCAACCCAACTTTGACATAGAACTCGTACCAGTTGGGGCTCTGCAGCTCAAGATACTCGTCCTTGGTGAGCCTCTTGGTCCCGACCCTTGCAAAAATCTTGTTGTAGACATTGAAAGCCGCCCCGAGAGAATCAAGCAGGACTCCGTCCCAGTCGAAAACGACTCCCACCACCCGGCCGGGCATCAAGGAGCCTCCGCCCGCAGAACGGGCCCATCGACCGGCATGGTCACCACGACCAAACAACTCACTCGACGGGGTCGCCGCCGGCGTAGAACGGGATCTCTTCTGGCTCGGAGGGCCCAGGCCTCGCGAGGGCGTACTTGACGAGGCTGACGCTCGCCCCCAACATTCCCAGGCTTATCGACCACACGTTCAGCGCGGCAAATCCCGTCATCAGTAACCCGACGCCGAAGGCCAAGCCGCTAGGCATTGCCACATTGACTTCGCTGTAGACTATGCATCCCCCAAAACCAATTAAGACGAAGAGGAGCACAACCAGATCTTGGCCCTGCACGAAAGTATTGAACAACGCGGCAACCGGAAACCCTAGGAGGAGCGACAGAACCCCCGCCCCGATTTCAGCTCCTGTTTCAGGCACGGAATCTTCGGCCATCGGCGCGGAAAAGGCACCCCAGAATATTTACGCTTGACCCGGCTTAGCCGCCCCGTTAAGCGGCCAACGCCTTTTCACCTGATTGCCAAGGCTCGAATGGCCCCGTTCTAGCGTTTGGAACGCCTCGTTCTGCGCACTAGGAATATCCAAACAGCCTCTCCCACCCTCAACGAGAAAGATGTCCAAAGCCGAAACAAGGACCAAAGCAAGGGCACTAGTTCTCTCGATGGCGTTCCTCCTTGCGGGGACCGCCTTCATGGTACATCCTACATCGGCAGAATCATTCGAAAACGTCCAAGTCTTCGCTACAACGTCATCCACCCAGGCCTACAACTTCCAGTTCGCCGCGTACAATCTTACGGGGAGCCTAATCGCTTCGACACAGACCTCCTATCCAGCGGCGGCCTTCGAACTCCCGGCGGGTGGGTACCTGTTCACTGTGAGTGCAACTTCGTTCTCCAACCACATCGGCTACGCCTGTCCGCTCTTGAAGGGCAGCGCCACCCAAGGTTCGGAAATCGTGGGCACGACGCCGCCGCTGGCCAACGTCAACGGATCCACCACCTCAATCGCTCTCCCCGTCTGTTACCCTCCGTCGTCTGAATACGGCTACGCCACTGCCACTATCTCAGGTCCCCAAACAATCAGCATACAGATGCAGAACGTCACCACTCTCCCCACCGCTCCGGTCACGGTCAAGGTCTCTTACGTCAATGGCACCGCCTCAGTAGGCGCTTCTGTTTATGCCTCGATTGTAGGCGAGTATTACTTCTGGTGGGGGCCCAACTCGTCCGCAACCATGGGGGGCCAGACCGACAGCAACGGCATCGTCCACCTAGTCCTCCCAGTGGCGCCGGCAGTCGTCACAGCTTGGAAATGGGTACCAATAACCGTGGGCTCCAACGGCAGCACCATCCAGACAACAGTCGGGGGCCAGAAGGTGAATGTCACCATCTACTGGCAGCCCACCTACATTGGGCTCTCGGGTTCTGAACTCCTGCTCCCGCCGCAGAACAGCATCAGCATAACCCTCCGCTATCAGCAACCAAACTACTGGGTGTTGCCGGCAAACGTCGACTCCAGGAGCGCAACCTCCGGTGGCGCAGTGTCGGGCACCGTAGCGAACCAGCCGAGCGGCGTACCCTCGTTAGCATCAACCAACTCCGCGACTCAGGGTTCCAGCCAGTATTATTTGCCGTCACAGATTCCCGCAGCGCAGCAATCAATCGAGTCGTCGGTCGGAACTCAGCAAGCTATCAGCACCGAGACCATAACCATCGCGACAGCAGCGTTCGTGGTAGTCGCCCTCGCAGTGTTGTTCCTCGCAACCCGGTACCGTCTACACAGGCCGCCTTCCCCAATGGGATAGGCGGCATCCTCCGTTTTGGAATGGCGCAACCTCGAGCGTCTACGAGCTCACTCCGCCGATAACATGATGCACGCAGCAAAGGCTTTCCAAACACCTATCTAGACCAGTGTTTCCACTGTTCCCATTTGTCAGAAAGCATAGACGAAATCTTTCGCAGGGCGAAAGAGGGAAGGCCACTTTTCTTGAACCAGGAGGCCTTGGGTCCCGATTACGTGCCGGGGCGCCTGCCGTTCCGCGACGCCCAGACAAAGGCGGTGGCCCAGATTTTGGCCCCCATTCTGCGGGGCTCCAAGCCGTCAAATCTCCTCCTGTATGGCAAGACGGGCACCGGCAAGACCGCCGTCACAAACTACGTCCTTTCGAAGCTCAAGGCCGAGGCCAACAACCCGAACCTTGTGCTGGCCTACGTCAACACCCGGCTGGCCGACGGCGAGTACAGGACCCTGGCCGACTTCGCCAAGTCCCTTGACCTAAAGAAGGAGAAACAGATCCCACTAACCGGCCTGGCCATAGGCGAAGTCATCGACAGGATATCAGAGAACATCAAGTCGAACAAGAAGAAAGTGGTCCTTGTCCTCGACGAAATCGATTACCTAGTGAAGCTGTTCGGGGACGACATCCTGTACGCCTTTACGAGGTCGGGGGAGAAGCTGGCACCAGGGTTCCTCGCCCTAGTCGGCATCTCTAACGACCTCAAGTTCAAGGAGGGCCTCGACCCCCGTGTTCTCAGTAGCCTCAGTGAAGAGGAGCTCGTTTTCCCGCCCTATACCGTCGACGAGCTGAGGCAGATACTCACCGAAAGAGCAAGAATCGCCTTTAGGCCGTCAGTGGCTTCGCCTGCAGCCATCAATCTGTGTGCCGCCATGGCAGGGTCAGAGCACGGCGACGCTAGACGCGCCATCGACCTGCTGCGCATAGCAGGGGAAGTAGCAGAGCGGGAGGGATTGAATCAAATCGACGACTCTTGCATCAGGACGGCTTCCGCCAAGATGGAGGTCGACAGGGTGGACGAGGCCATCCGCTCCCTGCCCGTCCAGAACAAGGCCATCTTGGCTGCGGTCTCCCGCTTCGACGGAGGCACAAACACAGGCGAGCTCTATCTGGCGTACAGCAATCTCTGCAAGAATATGGGAATCGAGACCCTAACACAGAGGAGGATGAGCGGGATCTTGGGGGACCTCGACCTTCTAGGCCTCGTGGAGGCATCTGTCGTCAGCAAGGGGCGCCGCGGACGAACTAAGAGAATTCAACTTCTGATTGGAAAAGACACCCTCGAGAAGACCCTGTCCGAGGACCCCGCCTTCGGAGCAGCGGCCTAGGCCGCTTGGAATCCTGCGGCACCGAAGTTACGCCTGACCGCCTTAAGGGTCGAAAGATCGAGCACCGGTATGATACTAGGAGTCGGCTCCATCCCCATGTTCAATTGGAACTGCGTCTGGGCTTGCCACGTCCCGGAGTTCACGAGCAAAGTTCCCCTGTAGGAGAGCTCCCCGTATGTATGCACATGACCCACATGGAAGACATCTGGAACCTGGTCGACGACCATGTAATCGCGGAGTTCGGGCGAGAGGGCGGTCCGTTTACCATAGGTCGGGGCGAGGTGCCTCGCTCTAAGGAGGAGCTTCATGGCATCGGTCGGCTTGTCATAGGCAAGGTTAGGGGTAGTAGCTATCACGTCATCAAGGCTCTTGCCATGGTAGACTAGGAACGTCACACCATGCAACTTGATGTATGCAGGGTCGCCGACCCATCGGACGTTATCCATCGCATAGAGCGACTCAGCCATGTCGACCGCAACGGCCGGTTGCGGTAGGGCCTGCCTCACGGCGTCATGGTTCCCGGGGGATATGACGATCTGTATGTGTCCCGGGACCCGTCTCAGAAGCTGGGCGGCCATTTCATATTGCTTCTTCGGGTCCCTTTCAGCCAGCTGGAATTCCTGGCCGGGATAGACCCCCACGCCGTCCACTAGGTCTCCTGCTATCACCAAGTACTTGATCCTGCTTACGATGTCCTTGTCGCCGAGGCCCCCATTGAGCCACTCAAGGAAGCGCGCGAAGTCGTCGGCCAGAAACATTCTGCTCCCAACATGAACATCGGAAAGAAGGACAGCATAGATTCTGTGAGAGGAAGAGACGACCCTCCTCCCCGGAACGTCAGGGAGCACCACCGAATCGGTGAACAGCTGTCCCGACTTCGCCTTCGAAACCTCGACGACCACCATGCTGTCAAGCGGCGCTTCCAGGGCCGCCTTCTCGGCCTGCCCCTCCTGGCACACGACCTTGAGTGTCCCCGTCGGGTCGTCCACCTTCAGCTCGACGACGCCTCTCTTGCTCGAGCGGTCGGACAGCAGGCCGGCGACCTTCACCTTCTTCCCCGGGGCCAAATTCTTTGTGGCCGAGACGGTAGAACTGCTCTTGGTGTCCAACCTCTCCCTGACTATTGAAAACAGCCTCTGGTATCTATCGCGGAAGAGCTTCCCGAAGCCTTCTGCCCCTTCTGCCGGGGAGATGGCTTGGGTGGGGTCTGAAAGGACTTCGAGCTCTGTGGCATCGCTGACCGACGGGCGTTCCTGTTCTTGGGGTGCCTCGTGAGGAATCAGTTTCTCGATATCCCCTTCCGTAATCACCTTGGCTCCCCCCGGGGAGCCCGCCTTCATCTCGAGAAGCTTCTCCACAAGGCCGTCTACATCAGTCCCAGGCGGTAGCTTGCTAATCATCTCGTAGGCCTTGGCGTCTAGCATGTAACCGGACGACAGGACCCTTGCGACCGCCTTCGACTCCTGCATCGGTCGTCCGAGCCCCTACGGCATATTAGAGGCTTCGACGCACTGAACGCCTACCTGCGTCAAAGTATCGAGCTGCTGGGGGTCCTTCGATTCGCAGTAGATCCTCGTTACCGGTTCAGTCCCAGAGGGCCTGAACATCACCCATGACCCGTCGCTAAGCACTAGCTTCAGCCCGTCGAGGTTCCGCTCCTCGGCAACTCGGAGCTTTCTGAATGACTCCCTCGCCTTGGTGCGCAGGATGTCCATCCTCACCGTCGACTTGACGTTCGTCTGTCTGTACCGCCACTGGACTTCTTGCATCGTTCGCCCTAGCAGACCCCGGTCCGACGCGAGCATTGTTGACACGATGGCCGAGGCGTTGATTCCGTCTTCCCAGAGTCCCCACTTCGGGTCGACAACCTTGCTCGGTTCCGCTGCGAAGACCCCCCCTTCAGCCTCCAAGACCGCGAAGGTCTTCCCGACCCGGCTCCTCTTGACGCTCAGACCGAGCCTCTCGGCTTCCTCCGCCACGGCGCTCGAAGAGTTCTCGGAGATGACGGCCGACCCTTTGCTCAACCCCAGGCCCCTGAGCGCCAGAATGGTGAGGACCGAATCGGGGACGACGTTCCCCATGGAGTCGACCATCACAAGCCTGTCCGCATCCCCGTCATGGGCGAAAGCGAAGTCCACTCCTAGGGTGGGGACCATTCTCGCGAAGTCGGAGAGGTTTGTCGCCGTCGGCTCCGGGGGCCTCGCCGGAAAGCGCCAGGAAACCTGTGCGTTCACGGGAGCGACGTGGTGCCCGAGTCGCTTCAGAATCTCCGGGGTCACCAGACCACCCGGTCCGGTGGCGCAGTCCACCGCTATGCGCAGGGGCTGGGAGGCGCGCTGATGGCGGGACACCACCGCACGCACGTATTCATCAACAATCTCCTCATCGGATACGACTTGGCCGAACTTCCCCGAGGGCTTCATGACGTCCACTGCCATGGCCCGTTCTATCCTTTCTTCATCTCTCTTCGGAAGCTCCATGCCTTTGCAGTTGAACACTTTGATGCCAGAGAACTCTGGCGGATTATGGGACGCTGTCACCGAGAAGCCGGCGATACAGGATCTAGATCTAGTTCCGAACGCAAGTACCGGGGTCGGCACCAGACCGAACACATAGGCATCACTGCCTACAGCGTTAATGGCCGAAAGGACGCTCCTCGCCAAGAGGGCAGACACCTTTCTTCCATCCCATCCGACTCCATAACGCCCCTTTCCCGACGCAAAGGCGATAGTCTCGACCAGACTGTAGACCTGCTCGGGGGTCTGGGTACGGTTGAACACCCCCCTTACTCCTGCCGTGCCGAAGGCCTTGACCAAGCACTACCTCTCCATGATTTTGGTCCAGAGTTCAGGGGTGGCTTCCTGGGCCAGCACGTGTAGCGTTGTCGCGAGCTCTCTTATTTCCCACTGGGCCTGGAGAGCCGTCCTCTGCCACACAAGATGCATGAGACTTCTCGCATTCAACGTCATGACAAGCTTAGTCTTGATGGCGCCCGGAAGTATGTACCGAGCATCTTCCTTGGGGACACCGGCTGCTACCATCTTCTCGTACGCCGAATACACCGCCTTCAGCGCTTCATCGTAAGCCCCATGCCCCGCGTCGCTGGACTGGACGCTCGGAGGGGTCACGACGCCCTCCCTAGTCGCCGCGGAGAACCGTTGAGACTCTTGGTCATAGGACACTGCTCTGTGGCGGACGAGCTGATGGGTAGTCACCCTGCTGCAGTCCTCTATCTCGAACATGTAGACGACGTGATCCATCACAATCTCGGGGTCGAACGGGATCCCCTTCTGGGCCAGGATGCGCTTGATTGCATCGAGGTCAGTATGGTAAAGGAGCTTAACTCGCATTCACTTTCACCCCAAAGGCCAGTTCGCTGAAAATGGGGCAGATGCCCCTTTGCGAAAGCTCCGTCACAATCGTCTCAGCGAGAGGTTTACCCCGCGAGTCCTTCCAGAGCTCCACCAACGTCCTCGCGTTCAAAGTCAGTAACCAGTCACTTAATCGGAGATGAGTCGCCCGCAGATAGGGGAAAGTCTGGGTGAGAAGCCCCATGTCCGCTTGGGACACACCTTCGACCGCCAGGGTCAGCACGAAGTGCTCAAGAACGTCAAGGGACTTGTCCTGGAGGGCTTTGCCGATGAGGTACTTCCAGTACTCGGGGCCCTTCTGCTCAAGCTCGGCTTCTATGTCCTCAATGGGCTTGGTGCTATAGCATCTCCTCATCGCCACGGCCATGGTCCTCTCCGGGTGGGGAGACGACCACGCCAGTGAAACCTTCATACCAACTTGAGGTCCTAGCTACACATTCGATTTAAACGTGGGCTCGCCCAAGTCGGCGATGCGGTGGGAGTGTCTCGCCCCAGTCCAAGACAGAATTCTCGGTAGAGCCGAAGGGGGCTTCCGCCTGTGTGGTCGTGTTTCACGAGGTATGGGGCCTTGTCGAGCATACGGAGGACGTCTGCAAACGGGTCGGCAAACTTGGGTTTGCAGCGACAGCGCCGAACCTGTACAAGCAGCACGGCGAGCTCCTGACGCCCGCTAACATTCAGAAGGCCATGGAGGGGCTCTGGGAACTCTCCCTGGAAGAAAGGAGGGACAAAGAGAAGGTAGCCCGGGCCCTCGACAAGAAAGGGGCCGGAGGGGAAGTGATGGAAGTGGCGGCAATAATCTACGAACCTGCCTTCAGAGACAGGATGCTAGAGGACGCCATGGCCGCGGTCGAGCGTGCGCACTCCAAGTTCGGCAATGTGTCAACTCTCGGATTTTGCCTGGGTGGGGGCCTCTCCCTGAAGTGCGCGACCAAGAGCCAGCGCATGAAATCGGCAATCAGCTTCTATGGCCAGCCGCCTGCCACAGAGGACGTTCCGAGGATTTCAGTACCAATCCTAGACATTCACGCCAACCAGGATGAGATTATCAACAAGGTCGTCCCCGCATGGGTGGGCGCAATGCTGGAGGGAGGAAAGGACCTGACTTTGAAGACGTACCCACGGACAAGGCACGGCTTCTTCAACGATACAAGGAAGGAGGTGTACGACAGAGATGCGGCCAACGAGGCCTGGGACATCACGAAGTGGTTCCTTGAAAGAACGCTCGGAAGACACTGAGCTGGTCGACTGTTTCGTCACTTGGAGCTACATCATAGAGCGCTCCAAGAAGCGGAGTCCCTCAAAGGGATAAATCCGGTTGGGGCTGGGCACACGCAGGGCCGGGGTGGCAGAGTGGTTAATGCGCGGGCAACCCGCCAGGGCGCCAAACGGGTCCGCAACTCGAGATCAAAGACCAGTCAGCCCGTGACCTTCGGGTCGCGTGGGTTCGAATCCTACCCCCGGCGCCACCAACAATCTGCCCGAGCAACCTTATCTGGCATCGGTCCTTCAACGTAGGCATGTCAGAGTCAGAGACTAACACCGAAGGCTGGGACGCTCCCTCAGCAGGTTTTCCTTGCCGCCATTTTCTTGGCACTCGCATATGATGTCATCGAGGTTTCTTCAGACCTTTACCTGCGTCCTGCTGTCGTGGGGCGGCTTTCGAGCGTAATGGCGTCGAATTCGAATCAACCTGAGTTCCTCGCCCAGAGTTTCGACGCCGAGTCGTTCTATGCCAACGAGCTAGGCTGTCTTGAAAGACTCGCCACAGCCGCAGGTCGACACGGCGTTCGGGTTGTTCACGACAAACCCACCACCCATGAGCTTCTCTGACCTGTAGTCAACAGTAGATCCTGCGATGAACGGAGCACTAGACCTGTCCACGACGACCTTGGCGCCGCCGACATCAATCACGTAGTCGTCATCCGAGAGTTTATCGTCAACGACCATTCCATAGGATAGCCCCGAACATCCACCCGCGGTCACGAAAATTCTTAGCGCAGCGCCCGGCTTCCCCTGTCTCTGAAGGTACAGCTTCAGCTCGTCGGACGCCTTCTCCGTAAGCTGGACGATGGGCTTGATCTCTGTGCCCTGGCTCAATCCATGAAATAGGGTCTTCACCCTGTATAAAAACTAACAGCTTAGGATACGAGCTTCTGAGCCGCTTTCACGACCTCAGCATATGGTGGCTCCTCTGAGGGATTATCAGTGACCCATCTGTACCTGAGCTTCTCCTGCTGGTCCACGACAATGATTGCTCTCTTTGCTACTCCCTTGTAGCCAAGCCCCACCCAAGGGTCCTG
This sequence comes from uncultured Nitrosopumilales archaeon, assembly GCA_964413565.1. GTDB lineage: Archaea > Thermoproteota > Nitrososphaeria > Nitrososphaerales > Gagatemarchaeaceae > UBA183. The sequence continues at coordinate 38,586 of CAYPSJ010000009.1, forward strand.
AAGGACACCATAAAGCTTGGCAACCTTCTTGTTGAAATCGCTCAAGAGTGGAAACCGCAGGTTGTAGGTCTGAGCGAAAGCCTTCAACGAGTAGGAGCTGTCGACGCTGATGCCGACGAGCTGGGCTCCCGCCCCCTGAAGAGAGCCGAACCCATCCCTGAAGGTGCACATTTCCTTGTCGCACACACCCGAGAAGGCGAACGGGAAGAAGGCAAGAACTACCGGCCCCTGCTTCGTGAGTTCGGCCAGCGACCAAGTCTTCTGATCAGCGTCTGGAAGGGTAAACTCGGGAACCTTCTGGCCCAGCCTGAGTACCACGAACAGGAAGCCCTTGGGTTCCGATTTAAGCGCTACTTCTGGGGTAGCTTCTGTAGGAGCTCGAAGTACTTGGAGGCCAGCGAGACGAGCTGGTCCTGCTTTGCGGGGTCCCGTTCGGTGCCCAGGGCCGCGGTGGTCTCGTTCAGCTTCGCCAGAATCACCTCGCGCATCTGGGCGACAACAGCGTCGTAGGACACCGCGGAGCCCTCGGTAATCGTCGACAGATCATCATGGCTGGTGCAGTAGACCTTCCCTCGATACCTCACTTGAATCCCCCCATCTTTGGAGCAAGGTTCTGCGAGCATCGTCGCTCCCTTGCTAACCAGCTCGGCAGCCAACCTCATTCTGTCTTTGGAGGAGCCACTCATCACCCCTCCCGTCGTCCTGTTCGTATTAAACTCGGCTCGCTGCGAAAAGCACTTAATCCCTTCGAATCGAGTCTCGAAACCCGGGATTCCTTCCATGAGTGCCAAGCTGAAAAAGCAACAGGAAAACGACGCCAAGCTGGCGAAGGCCGTCGTGAGCCTTCAGCAGATTTCAGACTCCAACATCACACCTAGGAACATCAGGAAAATCGTCAAGGACTCTGTCCTTATGCTTCAGGACACTAAGCAGAGCGTAGCGGTGAGGGCGGCCAACGCCATCAGCCTCTTGGACGAGGTGGCGCAGGACCCGAACATGCCGTCGTTCGCTAGGGTGACCCTTTGGTCTGCTGTGTCTGAGTTGGAATCCATCAGGGAACAATAGCATCAGGACGAAGTTTCAGAGTTGGTTCGGGCAAAGCTTTAACACGTTCTGACGTGCCGCAACGGCGATTGCCAAACTGCCCGAAATGCGGGAATAAGGAATCAATGCCGACACGGACCTTCAACGTGATTGTCGAACCCGCTAAGGGAGAGAGGGGCATGACCGAACGGCGGGTTGGCATGTATACCTGCGAGAAGTGCGGGACCAAGTTCCCAACTGTCATCAGCCGGCAGAGGTATCTCATCGTTGCCGAGGAGCAACTGAAGTCGATTCAGGACGAACTCGCATCAGTGAAGAAGGGGAACGAAGACCTGAGTGCCAAGGTCCAGGAGATGGCCCGGCAACAGAAAGAGATTGAAGACTCGATGGACAGGACGGCAAAGGAAAACGAGCTGAAACGCCTGCAGGTCAAGCTGGCCGATATCGAGGAATTCGTCAGCTACCTCAGAAAAGAAAAGGGCGAACTCGAGCAGAAGGCTTCCAGGCTCCGGTAGAGCCTAGACCCCCTCAGTCACGACAGGCGGAAGAGTATACCCCGCTTCAGCTTCGTAAGACGCGGCCTTCTCTTCCAGCACAGCCTTCTCCGTCCGGAGCGCCTGCACTTCGCTCTCTAGCGCGTTGGCAGACTTCTCCAGCTCGAAGGTGGCTATCTTCTCCTTTAGGGAGGCGATGTCGGCGAGGAGTGAGGCCTTCTCGGCCTCGAGCGACCTTATCTTCTCCTCGAGCTCTGTCCTTTGGTCAGCGTATTCCGTTACCACTTCCATGGTTGCCGATGTCACACAACCCGAGGGTTTACTTCTCTGACAAAACTAAAAACAACTGACAACCAACTTAAGGGGATTAAATCGCAACGCCCAGATCTATGAATCGATCCACGTCAGCTTCACCCGTGCCCGAAGGGTTCTGGATTTGGCCTCGGATCCCAGGGCGCCCCACACCACTCACTGGATCAATGCAGTCCTCACCGGGCGGTGATTCGCATCTTCTACTTGCTGTCGCCGCAGGCGGCCCATACTGGTGCGGGGGGAG
>CAYPSJ010000010.1:0-21943 GCA_964413565.1 uncultured Nitrosopumilales archaeon
GGCCCGCAGGACAGTGCTCAACCTCGCTCAGGCTTTTCTCCAGGGTGCCGTGGTAGGCTTCGCCATAGCAGCCCCCGTTGGTCCTATTGGCGTTCTGTGCATACGCAGGACACTTGCCAATGGAAGAGTCGCGGGACTCGTCTCAGGACTGGGTGCTGCGACAGCAGATGCAACCTACGGCGGGATTGCCGCCTTTGGAGTGACCTTTCTCCTTACATTGTTGATTAGCCAGCAGGTGCCCATACGTTTGCTCGGAGGCCTCTTCCTCCTCTTCCTTGGTGTGCGGACATTTCTAAGCGCCCCAAGGGACCCCCACCGCAACCCAGAGGGGAGCCTCGCCGGAGATTACCTCTCCACATTCGCGCTCACCCTTTCCAACCCGGTTACCATGGTCGCGTTCGCCGCCATCTTCGCAGGGCTTGGGATCACAGGACAGGGTGGCAACTATGCTGCAGCTGCACTACTCGTATCTGGAGTCTTCACAGGATCCGCCTCTTGGTGGGTTATCCTCAGCAGTGTCGTTTCGGCGCTCAGAGGCACATTCAACTTGAACCGGATACAATGGGTCAACAGGATCTCAGGACTCGTGATTGGAGGCTTCGGCGTAGCCACGCTTCTCACCATTCTCATCTGAGTGCGCAAAATAATCCTTGACCATCAAGGCTAGTCCATTCGCAAAAAGAGGAGAAGAGTGGCTCAGTTCTCTTCCAGTCCGACCCAGAACCCGTGCAGCAGGTCCAGGGCCTCCCTGATGCCACTCTCGAACGACTTCTCAGAGGCAGGGTCCTTCCCCACTATGTCTGAAACTTCCTCCATGGCGTCTTCGTGCTGGCTCTCCAACTCCCTATGGAAGGTGAAATACTCGATGTCCATATGGGGGAACCGCCTCTCCCTGACGGCCCGCAGACCGGGGAGGAGCTGGTCCCACATGGGGATTGCCCTGTTCTCGAGGCCGAAGGAGGCGCCCGGGGCCTTGGAATGGTCCCTCCCTCCGTAGAGCCTCCAGAGCCCGTTGAGGTATGCGTTGGTGCTCGGCTTGACTCCCTCAGATATGATTCTGGTTGGGTCGATTTCGATGGACCTCAGGAACTTCCTGAAGAGCAGCTCATGTCTCTTCGACGCATCTCCGTCACCCAGCTCCGAAGTCAAGACCTTCGTCAGTTCGAAGGCCTCGTCCTCGTCTGCGGTGTTCACCAGCAGGTTAGCGAGGATTGCTGGGAAGGTCCTGGAGAAGTGGAAGAACTCCCTTGCGAAGTCGTCGAACTCTTTGTCCGTCACCTCGCCTCGAGAGAACCTCCTGAGGAAGTCGTTGTTAATGGCCGGGTGTGCCAAGACGATCTCCTTCATCCTGTCGTGCAGCGTAGATTGGCTGATTTGGCTCACCGTTTCACCTCCTGAACAGGAAGAACCTGCCCGACATGGTCTCGAAGTAGGAGGACGACCTCCGTTCCTGACGTGGTCAGCGAGGCGCTGTGGTCTGCGAGGGAAATCAGCTCCATGTCTCGCAGAATCCGCGCGTTTAGCTTGAGGGTGGACAAGGGGACCCCTGTGGATTCAGAAAGGGCCACAAGCCGGGGCGTGATGGGCCTGCTGCTAGGCTCCGAGAGGTGCTCGAGGATCAGTCTTTGGTTCTGGTTGAGTGCTTTCGCTAGGAGGCGTGCGATTCCTGCCTTGCCTTCATCCGATATCGGCGGGACATTACTTCTTCACCAGCGCTTTCCCTGCTATCTTTTTGAGCATTTTGGACAGGAGGACCTGCCCAGCCGCTGGTTGCCATCGGGAACCAGGCTACCCAATGAGCCGCTTTACCATGTCCAAGACGTCAAGGGGGAAGAAGGTGAGATGCTCAGAGAGCCGCTATGACCGCCACAATTCCGAAGCCAAGGACTGCCGCCAGACTTAGCCAGTAAGCAGCGCTCCAACCGGCGCCGGAGGTGTGCTCCCCCATTATGCGCCTGTTTGCGCTCAGGAGGCCCATCAGGATCCCAGGACCTACCAGAACGAAGACGAATATCACCATCAGCTCCAGAACAAGAGAGAGCGGCTCCGGGTAGAGGATAGGTATCGCAACTGCAGGGGCAGATTCGGCCACGTACACCCATAGGAAACTCTCCTTCTTCCACCCCATGGTGTCGACAATGGCCCAGGAGCTCCCGAGTGAGATTACCACAAGCGCGAGAAAGGCCGCAGCCACCAGCCCGACAGCGAAGACATAAGGGGCATAGGCCCCCGCAAGCGAGGAGAGGGCAAGGGCGAGAGCTTTCGGGTCTGCGAAGTTCAGCGAGGAGCTGAGACCAGAAGTCGCCATAGCCACCACAATCATCCCAATCTCGCTCGCGATCGCGCCTACTAGCGTCTCCGTCCTCATGGCCCACAGGCGGGTGGTCCTCTTCTCCGCGGTGGCAGATGCCTGATAGAACAACATGAATGGCATCACTACTGCCCCCGCACATGCCGCCAGCAAGAAGAGGTACCCCGGTTCGGCGCTAACATGGAACGGGTTTGCGGAGATCAGCCCCCTTGCGAGAAGGGAACCGGCGTACGACACGATTAGCACAGCTGACACGATCAGGAGCGCTTTCTCGGTCGTGAGGTACTTCCGCCGGACAACCACCCCGACGTATGCCACGTACGCTACCGGAACCGAGATAAACGGAGGGACTCCGATGAGCTCCATCCCGACGGCAATCCCCGCATACTCCGCGATGTAGCTCACCACGCTGACAACTGCCATCGGCAGGCTTGCGACTGCGGCGACCCGTTTCGAGTAGTTCTCCCTGATGACCTCCCCCAGCCCCTTCCCGGTCGTCATCCCGACGCGCCCGCTCGCCTCCTGAATCACGAACAGGGGAACAGTCAGCACCAGGAAGAACCAGATGAGCCCATAGGAGTAGGTTGCCCCGACGGTTGCCGCGGTGAGAATGCTGGGTGCATCCACATCCGCGATCATCACAATCCAGGCGGGGCCGAAGGACGCTGCGAACTCTCTCAGTCTGGAGGATGACACAACAGAACCTTCTGCCTTGACTACCAGGCCCCTATCTTCAGCATGCCTTCGCTCTCTTTCCGGCGCCCGTTAAGTCCAAAGGATGTCACCTCAGACCCCGCAGAAGAGGACTATTAGGCTGGTGAGAAACCCGAGGCAAAGACCAAACCATTACAGGAGGTTTACGGCGAAGCCGAGGATGAACCCCACGAACACCCCTGCGTAGGCGACCCCCAGTCTGTTCGAGGCCGTCCCCGCCAGAATGTGCCTAAGCATGGGGAGGATGACGTAGAGCATCGTACCTACTGCGAGGCCGTAGAAGACCAGGTCGAAGATGGTGGCGTTGTAGAAGTATCCAACCGCGCCTCCGAGTATGGTAGGGAGCCCTCCGATCATCAGCGCACCCGCAATTACACCGCTTTTCCCCTCGGTCGAGCCAAGGAATGGCGAGGCTATGGGGAACCCTTCGGTTGAATTCTGGAAAATGAACCCGACCAGGACGACCAGCGCTGAGCCTGTGAGCCCAATCCCCACGCTCAGGGCACCAAAGAGAAGCCCCTCGGTAAGATTCTGAAATGCTATCCCGAGCGCGATCACGAGGGCGAGCTCTGTCGGCGTGAGCACCATCTTTCTCCTGCTGCCGGCAACGAAGAGGACAAGGAATCCAGCTGCCATCGACAGGGTGAACGCCAAATCATAACTCGGAGATGAGCCATACCCGTACAGGGAGCCATTGTAAAGTGACCCGGCAGCATCGAGGAAAACATCCCCTATCAGGAAGATGAGGATTCCTACAGCGACCGCGCTGAGGAAGCTCAGCCTCCTCTCATCCTGGTCCTTTCTCAGGATAACGGGGAGGGACAGATAGATCGAGAATCCCATGATGGCCGAAAGGCCAATCGCCTCCACGAACGTGGCCATTTCGGCGACCGAAGATAACATATGTTATAACCGTTTGCTGAGACGGGCCGGAACGTGCTGCAAACCTTAATGGCGAGGACCGCGATCATCCGAGCACATGTCTGTCCGGACGAGGCTCTCCGAGGCGACGGGGAAGCAGGCTGAACTCTACAGGAATCTCCCCAACGGCAGGGTCCAGTGCACGGCCTGCGCGCGAAACTGCCAGATTGCCGAGGGGCAGATTGGGTTCTGCGGGGTCAGAGGAGTTGTCGGCGGGAAGCTCTACCTGCTGGTGTACGGCCGGGTAATGGCAGGGCACATCGACCCCATCGAAAAGAAGCCAGTCGTGCACTACCGACCGGGCTCGAAGGTTTTCTCCATCGCGACATCTGGCTGCTCGTGGGCGTGCGCTTACTGTCAGAACTCCGACATCAGTCAGCTAAGGAAGATCGAAGGCATAGAAGCCACACCCAAGGAGCTCGTCGAGAACACCATCTCGCACGGCTGCGAGGGGATGGCCTACACATACAACCAGCCGACCATATTCATGGAGTACGCGAGGGACGTGGGCCGGCTCGCAAGGTCGAATGGGCTGTTCAACATCTTCGTCTCCAACGGCTACGACACGCCGGAGACGGTGGCCATGATGGACGACTTTCTCGACTGTGTGACGGTGGACTTCAAGGGGAGCGGGGAGACGAACTTCGTCAGGCGGTACATCGCCATTCCCAACGCAGACCCAATCTTCCAGAGTCTCCTCGAGATCAAGAGGAGGGCGAAGGTCCACGTGGAGATTACAGATTTGATCGTCCCGAAGGTGGGGGACTCGCTAGAAGCGGCCACCAGACTTTGCCGGTGGGTGTACGACAACCTGGGCCCCGACGTGCCCGTCCACTTCCTGCGGTTCCACCCTGACTACAAGATGATGAATTTCCCCTGGACCCCAGTCGAGACGCTTGAGAACCACGTCCGGATCGGGAGAGAGGCCGGCCTGAACTACGTCTACATAGGCAACGTCACCGGCCACCCGGACGAGAGCACATACTGCCCCGGGTGCAAGGCGGTGCTGGTCAAGCGCTACGGCTACGAGATCCTGGAGTACAACCTCGACGACAAGAACAGGTGCAAGGCGTGCGGCTACAAGACGCCAATAGTGGGCCCGCTGAGCAAGTCGCACGCCGAAGACAGGTTCGTCTCTGTAATCAGCTAGCGACCTTTAATTCGAGCTTCTGCTTGATGAACTTCTCAGCATCCAGCACCGCCTTGCACCCGTCCGCGGCGGCAGTAATCGCCTGCCTGTAGCGGAAGTCGTGGACGTCCCCGGCCACGAAGACGCCAGGGATGCTGCTCTCTGTCCCGTTCCTTATGGCCACGTACCCCTTCGGGTCGAGCTCCACCTGCCCTCTTAGCATCTCTGTGTTGGGGTCGTAACCGATTGCCACGAACAGGCCGTCCAGCGGGAGCTCGCCCTCCTTTCCCGTCTTGAGGTTCTTGATCTTAACTCCATGCACCTTCGTATCCCCAATCACGTCGGTCACGACGGAATCCCAGATGAAGCTAATCTTCGGGTTGGCGAAGGCTTCCTTCCTCAGGGCCGCGCTCGCCCTGAGCTCGTCCCTTCTGTGGATTATCTGTACCTGGGACGCGAACTTGGTGAGGAAAGTGGCCTCCTCCATGGCTGTGTCCCCTCCCCCGACCACTGCGACCTTCTTCCCTCTGAAGAAGAAGCCGTCGCAGACGGCGCAGTTGGACACCCCCTTCCCCATCAGCCGCATCTCGGACTGGAGGTTCAGGCGCCTCGGGTTCGCTCCCATCGCCAGTATCACCGCGTGTGCTCTGGTGACGCCCGAACCTGTGTATACCTCGAACGGATAGGTCCTGAAGTTCGCCCTGACCACATCCTCCTGGACGAGCCTCGCACCCAGCCTCTCGGCCTGTGACTTCATCCTTGCGATAAGGTCGGGCCCGAGAACAGGGTCGGGGAACCCGGGGAAGTTCTCCACTTCGCTCGTCAGCATCAGCTGGCCGCCGTACTTGGTCCCCATGAACACGAGGGGGTCCAGGTCCGCCCTGCAGCCGTAGATGGCCGCCGTGAGGCCTGCGGGCCCTGACCCAATTATCACTAGCTTCTCCACCTTGTCCTCCATATCCTTCAGACCTTCGGCCTTCCCCCGCCTCATAAATCTGCCCCCGGGTCGGCCCGTCCTACAGGAGCTTCGCTTCTCTCTGCACGGTGTGGAGCTCGTCGGAGAGCTGGTTCAGAGCCTTCTCAAGCCTCCTGGTGTACTGCGGGAGGAGCCTGTCGAAGATCTCCTTCCTCATCTGACGGGTGTAGTACTGCTGATAGAGGTTCAGCTTGTCTTTTGCTGCCCTGTCCACCTCCCTCTCGGTCTGGTGGATCTGGTTCACCACTTCGTAGAACTTCTGGCTGGTTGACTTCTGCTTGACCTCGTTCAACCGTTGGAGCGCTCTGCTCCTGAACGTGTCCAGGCGCGTCCTGAGCTCGTCGAAGTACTCCTTGTCAATCTCGTTGGGGTCTTTGGACTCGACTTCTGGCCAGAGGCTGTTGATGAGGTTCGTCTTCTCGTCGAATGCTTTGATCATGGCCGACGCCAGCTCCGACGAAGACTCCTCCTCTTCCTCCTCCTCAGCCTCGGCGGTGGTCGTCCTCGACGCGAAGAGCCCTATGAGCAAGAGTGCGAACACGACGGTGGCGAGAGGAACGCCGTCATTAATCGCCCATCCGACCGAGAGCCCGTAGGAGAAGTTGGTCTGCCCGGTCTGCCAAGGAGTTACGCCCTTCGTGGTCGTCGGCGCTGGGTTCGAGGAGGTCGCGCCGTGGGGGAGGGAGAGCTCGATGGTGAAGGAGTCGACGAACGCCCTGATCGGTGGGGTGTCCGGAACGTTCAGGGTGACCTGGCCCCCTGAGACGGAGTAGTAGCGCGATCCCAGCGGGTACTGATATGTAATGGAGAAGTTGCCTCCGGCTGCCACGCCGTTGTTGGGGTATCCCACGGCCAATTGCGTCAGGTCTATCGAGTCACTAATTAGCGAAACAGACACCGGGCTCAGCAGCCTTGGCTCCGTGAGCGCCTCGACGGTCGCCGTCGCGCTACCAGGAGCGAGGGGCTGGACGTACAGAGTGGACAGGGGCGTAGTTCCTAGGTTTTGGAATTCGATCGTGTCCGTGACCAGGGGGTTACCACGAGAGTCGGCCGAGATCGATCTCGCAGCTTCGAAGACCCGGAGCGGGTTGAAGTCCTGTACGGAGGATGTCTGGATGTACGAGATTGAAGTCGCCGCGCTCGGCGCGACATGGGAGGCACTGGAGGAGTAGGTGTTGTTGCTCCCGGTGATGCTCCCGGACAGCCCCTGGGGGGCGGTCTTGAAGCTGGTGGAGGTCGGCATCTGGACTACGTTAAGCAGCGAGTCGACAGTGCTACTTATCGAGGGGGAGGAGAGGGTGAGCACACGGAGTGTCCCGCTAGTCGTCCTGGTGACGACGCCATCGAGCAGCACGCTAAGCACGAAGGTGGCGTTCCCTCCGGCCTGGATGGACTGGGTGGTGCTGACGGTGTAAGGCCCCCCTGTCGAGGCCGGGGGCGCAAGCGAAAAGCCGCTCCCTGTAAGGGTGTAGCCCTTCACGTCTGAAGAAAGGTTGCCAAGGCCGAAGGTCAGGGCCGGAATCTGAACAGCAGAAGTCTGGTTGTCGGTGAACTTCACACTCTCGTTGATGGTGGCAAATCCGTACCTGTCGAGGGTGTAGAGGCTCTTTACCGATACCTTCGCGGAAGTTGATGTCGCCCCCACCTGAGAATGGGCGGGGAGTTGCGTAGGCAGCAGGGCGAGAATGAGCACAAGCAGCAGAGCTACTGAGACCGAGAGCCTCAAACGAATCTCCCCTCGCCGCTACATTCTTATTTTAAGCGTTTTTCGCGACCCCCTCCCTCCTAGATTGTGGGAATCAGAGCCAAGCTTTTATTGAAACGCAAATCGGCTTCCAGCGCTGCTTGAGAACTCTTAGGTTCCGCATGTATCCGAACCGTGAACAGGAACGAAGAATGCTGAACACGATCGAAGCCTGCCGACATCTATGGAATGATGCGTTGTCCCACAGGAAAAGAAGGTGGGAGGAGGAAAGGAAGTCCACCACCTACAATCTTCAGCAGTGGATACTCACCGCCGTCCGCAAATCGGATACCGAAACAGGTCAGGTCTACTCCCAGGTAGCTCAAGATGTGCTGAATAGACTCGACAAGTCATTCAAGTCGTTCTTCTCAGGCAACACTCGTTATCCGAAGTTCAAAGAAGATAGAGGTTCGGGCTCTTTCACCTATCCGCAGGCTTACAATGGGTCAGTGAAACCAGATCCAAGTAGGAAGAGGCTCTTCCTATCGAAGTTGGGCAATATCAAGACAATCTTTCACATCCCTATTCCAAGAGATTCCGTGCTGAAGACATGCACCATAACCCGAGAGTCATGTGATGAGTGGTATGCTTCATTGAACTATGAAGATATCATCCCGTTACAAGGAATTGGTGGTCCATCGACTCCGATTTCAAGGCCGATCGGTGTCGACCTTGGTCTCAAGGCTCTGATGACCACAAGCGACGGGATGGAAGTCTTACCTCCGAAGTTCCTCAGACAAGCAGAAAATCGGCTGAGACGGCTGCAGGAGAGTCTTACAAGAAAGAAAAAGGGCTCCAAAAACAGATGGAAGGCAAGAACAAGGGTGGCGACCCAGCATGCGAAGGTCGCCAGACAGAGGAAAGATACCAATCACAAGCTCAGCAATCGGCTTGTCAATGAACACGATCTCATCGGATTCGAGGACTTGCACATTGGCGGCATGGTGAGGAATTATCGTCTAGCCAAGTCGATTCTAGATGCCGGATGGGGTCAACTGGTAGAATTTACAGAATACAAGGCTGTACGCCTCGGTATCGCCTTCGTGAAAGTCAGTTCTATGAATTCTACGCGAGAATGCTTCTTCTGTGGGTCCCTGAACGAGGTAACCCTCGATATGCGTGAGTTCAATTGCGTCGGTTGCGGGAGGTTGCTTAAACGCGATTTGAATGGCGCGCGAAATGTCTTGAAGAGAGCGCTCAAGAAAGTAGGGCAGGGCAGGCGTCTTGTTGACGTCCGACTTGGTGACGAGTCCCGTTACCAAGGCGTGCCCGAACTCAAGCCTGTGGAGACCAGGACTCTACTCGTTCCAGCGAATGGTCGAGCAATCCGGGTCTTTGAATCAGGAACCCGGAAGCCAATCATGGGCAACTGGGATGTCACGCGTTTTTCGGCCGGTAGACATGCGTGAGTCTCAGAGGCGCCATCCTCTCATTCCGAACCTCGACGAGTCTCTCATCTCGAAGATGCTGCAGAAGGTGGGCGCCTCCTCCGTAGACGAGCTCTTCTCCGACATCCCTCCGAACGTCAGGCTGAGGAGGGGGCTGAAGTTACCTGAGGGAACTTCGGAGTACGAGGTCCGCCGGGAGGTCCAGACGAGGCTCGGCGGCAACACGACCCCGCCCAGGTCCCTCTGCTTTCTCGGGGGAGGGGTCTGGCCCCACTACGTCCCGGCTGCCGTGGAGTCTATCACCTCGAGGCAGGAGTTCTACACGAGCTATACCCCCTACCAGGCAGAGGTTAGCCAGGGGATGCTCCAGGCCCTGTTCGAATACCAGAGCCTGATGTGTGACCTTCTTGGAATGGAGGCGTGCAACAGCTCTCTGTACGACTGGGCATCCGCGGCTGGAGAGGCTGTGCGGATGGCGGCGAGGGTCACAGGGAGAAGGAAGGCGCTGGTCGCGGGAAACGCAGGGCCCCAGCGACGGGCTGTGATAGAAACCTACACAGAACCCCTCGGGCTGGAGCTTGAGACGGTCTCCTTTGATGCGAGTAAGGGGACCATCGACCCCGCGGACCTGGAGAGCAAGCTCACCGCAGACGTCGCGTGTGTCTATTTCGAGAACCCGAACTACTTCGGAGTCATCGAAGGCGGCATCGCATCCATGATTGAGAAGGTGCATGGTGCGGGAGCCCTGGCAGTAGTCGGTGTCGATCCTATTTCGTTGTCGCTCGTCAAGGAGCCCGGCGCCTACGGGGCCGACGTGGCCGTGGGGGAGGGCCAGCCTCTGGGCCTGGCCATGAACTATGGCGGCCCCCACCTCGGAATCTTCTCCGTGAAGGACATCAAGCTCGCAAGGAGCATGCCGGGTAGGCTCATAGGCATCACAAGCACCATCGCAGATCCGGACGCGAAGGCCTTCGCAATGGTCCTCCAAGCCCGTGAGCAGCACATACGCAGGGAGGCTGCCACCTCGAACGTGTGCACAAACCAGTCTCTGATGGCCGTCGCCGCGGCAAGCTACCTTTCTCTCCTCGGGAAGCAGGGTTTCCGCAGGCTGGGGGAAGTGGTCATCTCCAACTCCCACTATGCTGCCCAGAGGCTATCCAGGGTAGAGGGCGTGAAGTCCCCTCTCTTTTCCGGCGCCTTCTTCAAGGAATTTGCTGTCTCGTATCACAATGCGAATGCGAAGGCCGTCTTCGGGAGGCTTTCTCGAAAGGGCGTCCTCGCAGGCTACCCCATCCAGAGGTCCTTCGGCCTGGAGGTAGAAGCAGGCCTCTACTGCGTGACCGAGGTCCACACCAGAGACGACATCGAAAGGCTCGTGGCAGCCCTGCGGGAGGCGGTCTAGACGAGGCGGTTCAGCCAGGCGTTCTGGAACGAGCCGCTGCTCAAGGAGCTGAGCAGGCCAGGGAGGGTTGGCATGGTAGTTCCCTCGGATTCCAAAGTCGCGGCCCGGTTCAAGGATCCGGCCGCCCTTGTCCCCTCGTCGATGAGGCGCCAGCCTGCAGAGCTCCCCGAACTCTCAGAGCTCCAAGTCATGAGGCACTTCAACCGCCTCTCCCAGATGAACTTCTCAGTGGAGTTGGGCATGTACCCCCTAGGGAGCTGCACCATGAAGTACAATCCCAAGGTCTCGGAAATGATTTCAGGTTCGGACGGCATGAAGTTTGCCCACCCACTCCAACCCCCAGAGACTGTCCAGGGTCTGCTGTCCATCTTCTACGAGCTCGAAGGGTTCCTCAGCGAAATCACAGGGATGCACCGGTTCTCCCTTTCCACCGCCGCCGGCGCCCAGGGGGAGCTCGCGGGGGTCCTCATGATCAGGAAGTACCTCAAGGACCACGGCCAAGGAGAGAGGAGCGAGATTCTTGTCCCCGACTCTGCTCACGGGACCAACCCTGCCAGCGCCGCCATGGGAGGGTTCCAGATCGTCAAGGTCCCGTCCGATTCTAACGGTCAGGTCAGGGCAGCGGCCGTCAGGGCGCTCTGCTCCGAGAAGACAGCTGGGATGATGTTCACCGTCCCCAACACTCTCGGTCTCTTCGAAGGGGAGGTGGTGGAGGTGTGTCAGGCGGTCCATGACGCAGGCGGACTGATGTACTATGACGGCGCGAACATGAACGCACTTCTCGGCAGAGCCAGGCCCGGAGACATGGGGTTCGACATTGTTCATCTCAATCTCCACAAGACGTTCGCCACTCCCCACGGAGGAGGGGGGCCGGGGGCTGGACCCGTCGGCGTCACGCGAATGCTGGCCGACTACCTTCCTGTCCCAGTTGTCTCGAAGGGAAAGAGGGGGTACACCCTCGACTATGACCTCAAGCACACCATAGGCCCGTTGAAGGGTTTCGTCGGGAACTCAGCAGTCCTGCTGAGGGCCTACATCTACATCCGTCTCCTGGGCGCGTCCGGCCTCGCCGATGTCTCCTCTCTGGCCGTGCTCGCGGCCAACTACCTATGGAAGAGCCTGGACCCCGAAGCGTTTCCCGCATCCTACGGGGAGGAACTTCACAGGAAGCACGAAGTGGTCGTGTCCGCGAAGAGCGAGCTTCCAGGGGCCGCCCTCACCATCGCCAAGGCCATCCTTGACTACGGAATGCACGCCCCCACGGTCTACTTCCCGCTCATCGTCCACGAGGCGCTGATGATTGAACCCACCGAGTCAGAGCCGATCGAGATGCTGGATGATTACGCCGCAGCAATGAACGAGATCTACAGGGATATGAAGGAGGGGACGCTGGGACCCGTCCCCAAACAAACGAGCGTCGGGAAGATAGACGAAGTGAAGGCATCGCACCCCATGACGCTTCGCGTCCATTGGTAAGCTCAAAGGTCATATAGCCTCCGGAATTTCGAAGAGACCCGTCGTGCCAAGCGAATTGTCGAAGGCAGTCGTCGCCCGCCTGAACGACCTGGTAGACGAGGAAACGAAGAGGAAGTTCGGCGAGCTCAACATCGTGACGGATGTTTCTGAGATGGCGACCGGCTCGATCCGGGTGAAGTTCCAACCGCTCTCGGCATACAGTCCCACAGCAGTCGACACGGGGAGGAGCATCAAGAAGGCTGCACTCTCCATCGACGGAGTGCGTGCGGTGAGGGTCGAGTGCTCAGGGCACATGATGGACGACCTCGTCAACAAGCTGGTCAACGAGGACGAAGTCGGCCCAAAGGCGCCAAAGTAGCCCGGGAAAATATCATCGGACGCAGGGTAAACAAAAACTACTTTGTCGTCAACAATATTGAGTGATGGGTTTGTTTATGCTCGACGACACCAACCTTTGCGCCCTAGAATTGATTGTCAATAATCGAGATGATGTCACAGCTATCGGAATTGGAAGCGCGGGAATCAAGATTGTCTCGCTGCTGAGCAGGAAGACGGTGTTGGTCGACAGGTTCGCCTACGTCTCCTGCGACGACGGAGACTTCTCCACCGTCGATCCGAAGGACACGATACACGTCGAATCCCCGGTGGACCAGAAGCTCACGCCGGCAATCGTCCGTGGTCTGGCCCTGAAGTCCCATTCAAGGATCAGGGAAGCGGTGAGAGGCTCCAGGGTGGTCTTCGTGGTGGCCGGCCTCGGCGGGGCCACGGGGAGCGGACTTGCTCCTGTCGTCGCCTCAATGGCCCGGGAGTGCGGGGCGACTGCGGTTGGCATCGCTGTTATGCCCTTCGATTTTGAGAGGAAGACGAAGTTCTACGCAGGGGTCTCGCTAAGGCGCCTGAGGGCGGCCGCGAAAGGCGTCGTCGTGATTGACAACGAGATTCTCCTCCGTTCCTCTCCTGAGGACACGACTCTGGCAGACATCTACGATACGGCCAACAAGGCCGCGGTCAAGGCGCTCGGCTCGCTTCTTTCGAGATCTGCCGAGGGGTCGCGCCCCGTCGGGCTGAACAAACTTCTCGGCACGGTATTGCGCGATGGCTACTCCCTCCTAGGTGTGTCGAGCAGCGGCTCAGAAGACAAGGCCGAAGATGCGCTGGCGGGGGCCGTCGTATCGCTGGGTAAGCTCGGGGACCCGAAGGAAGCGACCCACGCCCTGGTCAGCATGAACGGCGACTCGACCCTCACCGCTCCCGAGGTGGGCCTCGTAGTTGACCGCGTCAGCTCAGCCACCGGAAACCCGGAGCTGGATGTCGAATATGGCGTCGACTACTCGGGCACCGCACAGCTACAGGTGAGCCTGTTGGCGTCGGGTTTCGGCTCGACGAAGTACGACGACTACGACCCAATCGCCAGGGTACTGGGGGACAGAGTGCTGGACGACGAAATGGACTGCGCGCTCCCGGAGGGCCTCGACGCCCTTCAGTGCTGCGACTGACTAGCCCAGAAGGACGCGTACTTCGCTCAGGTCTGCGTCCTCGACTTTCTTGAAGATGGGCTTCGGGTCCGGAATCTCCCTCCCCGCCTCGACTCTCATTGCAGAAGCGGAGTCCCAGCTCAGGTCGTCAGGCTGGGCCTGAAACCCCAGCTGGCCCCAGATTTCCCTGGAGCTGAAGGGGAGGAATGGGCTGATGAGTGTGGCCAGCCCGGCGACGAGGTTGCATGAATAGTACAGTGCTGTAGGTTCGTCTGCCTTCATCTCCCATGGCGCCTTCTTCTGGAAGTACTGGTTGCAGCTCGCAGAGAAGTCGAGCACCCTTCTGAGCGCCTTGTCGTAGTATCCCTGCTCAATCAATCCGCCTGTTTCCTTCACCGTCTTCTCCAGCTCTTCGAGTACCTCCTCCTCCACGGGTCCTCTTGGTCCTGCTGTGGGTACGACGCCCCCGTGCTTGGACTGCACGAAGGACAGCGCTCTGTAGACGAAGTTCCCGACACTCGCCACAAGCTCGTTGTTTATCTTGTCACCGAACTCCTTGAGATCGAAGTTCGAGTCCGACTGGCTCAGCGGCGTGATTCTGGTAAGATAGAACCGGAGGTAGTCGGGTGGGAAGTGCTCCAAGAATTCCCTTACCGTTATCATCCAGTGCCTGCTCCTAGACACCTTCCTTCCGAGCAGGAGCAGGTGCCCCCTGGTTGGTATGTGGTCAGGGAGCTTGTACTGCCCCTCTCCCATCCTCATGCTTGGAAGGAAGAGGTAGTGGTGGTACACGATATCCTTCCCGATGAAGTGGTAGAGCTTCGACCCGTTCCAGTAGTTCTTCCCATCATCTCCTGTTTTTCCCACGCACTTGAGGGCGGTCGAGATGTAGCAGAGGTGGTTATCGAACCACCCGTAGAGGACCTTCCCTTTCGCCTCCTTAAGGGGGACAGGCACACCCCAGGAGATGTCTCGGGTGATGTCCCAATCTTGCAGACCTTCCTTTATCCAGTTGAGAACGTAATTCTTGACGTCCCCCTGGAGCCCCGGCGTTCCCCGAAGCCACTCCTCGAGCCGCTTTGAGAAGGCGGAGAGTCTAAAGAAGTAGTGAGCGCTCTTCTTCAGTACGGGGGGCCTGCCGCATATGGAGCAGTGGGGGTTCAGTATCTGCCCCGATTGGAGAGTTCTTCCGCAGTTCTCGCATACGTCGGAGTACTGCTCCTCCGCGCCGCAGTAGGGGCATGTCCCCTTGACGTACCTGTCTGGGAGGAACTTGTGGTCATATTCGCAGTAGAACTGGTCGACGTCGGACGCGTAAATGAAGCCGTTTTCATTGAGTTTCGTGAAGAACTTCTGCACCAGCTCGACGTTCTCCGGGGAGCTTGTCCTGTCGAACAGGTCGTACACTATTCCGAGCCTCTCCAGGTCCTCTCTGAACCTGGCATTCCAGCGTGCGACGTACTCCTTCGGTTCCACGTGCTGTTTCTCGGCAGAGATCAGGATGGGCGTACCGAAGTCATCCGACGCGCAGACCTGGATGACCCGGGTTCCCTTCAGCTTGAGGTACCTGTAGAGTATGTCGGGCGGGAGGTGGGTGCTCGCGATGTGGCCGAGGTGGAGGTCGTCATAGGCATACGGGAGCGCGGCTGTTATTATGACGTTCTCTCCTTTGAGCTCATCCACCAATCGTTAAACCAACCTTCTTCCGCTTTAAAATCTTCGGCCTATAGCTTCCAGCTCTTGGCGTACTCCTTCTGTTCTCTGGTGGAGCGCCCGATGGAGACACCCATGGACTTCAGTGCCGCCCTTGCCACCTCGTCCTCGATCTGAGGTGGGACCCCGTAGACTCTCTTCTCCATCCTCCCATGGTTATCGTGGATGCGGATTGCCGCGAGCATCTGGTTCGCAAATGACATCTGCATGACCTCGGGCGGGTGCCCCTCGGCCGCGACCAGGTTGGCAATCCTCCCCTTGGCTATCAGATACACCTTCTTCCCTGAAGGGAGGGTCACCTCGTCCACGTTGGGGCGCACCTGCTTCACTCCCTTTGCCCTGGCCATCAGGGTTTTCACGTCGATTTCCACGTCGAAGTGGCCTGCGTTAGCCAGAATCGCCCCTTCCTTCATCTTGACAATGGCGCTGTATGGGATCACGTTCTTCTGTCCGGTGGTGGTGACGAACAACTCCCCGGAAGGAGCGGCGCCGTCAATACCTGCAACCTCGAACCCGTCGAGGTGCGCCTCGAGGGCCCTTATTGGGTCCACCTCGACCACTGTCACCCTCGCCCCCATCCCTCTGGCTCTCATGGCGACCCCTTTGCCCACCCAACCGTAGCCGACAACCACTGTTTTCACCCCCGCCATGAGGAGCGCCGTTGCCCTCATGATGCCGTCCAGGGTGCTCTGACCGGTCCCGTACCTGTTGTCGAACAAGAACTTCGTCTTTGCGTCGTTCACTGCGATCACCGGATATGCGAGCTTCCCCTCGGTCTCCAGCGCCTTCAACCTGATCACCCCTGTGGTCGTCTCCTCCGAGCCTCCGACGATCCCCTTCGTCCTCGAAACATGGGCGGCCACATGCAGGTCGGCGCCGTCGTCGATGAGCTGTTCTGGGCGAGAACCGAGGACCTGTTTTATGCACCAGCTGTATTCCTCCGCCGACTGGCCCCTCCAGGCCCAGACCTCCGTCCTTGTGGAGAGGTAGGCAGCAATGTCGTCCTGGGTCGAGAGAGGGTTTGCCCCCGCGAGCCTGACTTCCGCGCCCGCCGCCAGCAGGGCGTCGATCAACACAGACGTCTCCTTGGTGATGTGCAGGCAGACTCCAAGCTTCACCCTCTCAAGGGGTCTTGACTTTCCATACTTCGCTGCCAGGGCGTTCAATGTCCCCATGTGCGCCTTTGCCCAGAGGAAGTTCCTCTCCCCATCCGCGGCCAGATTCTGGTCTGCTACCTTAGTCATCTCTTCTCTCCCCTCAGCCCCGCTACTGTCTCCTCTATCAGTTCTTTGACTCTCTTCCCCGACTTCTTCATCACACTGAGGACTTCCTCATGGCTGACCTTGGGTTGCATCCCTGCGGCCCAGTTGGTCGCAATGACGATTGACGCGTATTCGAGCTTCATTTCATTGGCTAGGACCACCTCCGGGACCCCCGTCATCCCGACGACGTCTCCTCCGAGTATCTTGTACATTCTGATCTCGGCCGCCGTCTCGAATCTCGGTCCTTCGGCGCACACATAGACCAGGTGCTGTCGGAGATGGATGCCAATCCTCTTCGCTGCTACCGACAGCACAAGATTCAGGCGCCTGCTGTAAGGGTACGTCATGTCGGTGTGCACAACCTCATCTTCAAAGAAGGTTGACTGTCTCCTCTTCGTGAAGTCGAGGAACTGGTCTGTCACACCAATCTCACCGACCCTGAACCCCTGGTTCATTGATCCGACGGCGCTCGTGGCTATGATCTCTCTCACGCCCAGTTGAGCGAGTGCCGCGATGTTCGCCCTGTAGTTTATCCCGTGGGGAGGGGACTTTTGGGCGGGGCCGTGCCTTGGGAGGACAACGTAGTCTCCCCGCTCGTGGAAGAACACATTCACCCTGCCAAACCTAGTCCTGACGGTTCTCGGCCTGCTCAAGTCGAACCGTTCGGTCACGCCTGTGCCCGTGACGATGCCGACGGGGTGGGCACTAGTCATTCTTGGCGATGGAATAGACTTCGTGTCCCCGAAGCTTCCGTCTCCCGTTCAACCCCCGGACCTCCGTGACGAAAGCGAAGCCCACCACCTTCCCTCCCATCCTCTCCACCAGAGTGGCGACAGCCTTCGACGTCCCCCCCGTGGCCAGCAGGTCGTCCACGATCAGAATCCTGTCCCCACTCGATATCGAGTCTGTGTGCATCTCTATCCCCTGTCTCCCGTATTCGAGGTCATAGTAGATGCTGACCTTGGAGCCAGGGAGCTTCCCCACCTTCCTCGCGGGGATGAACCCAATCCCAAGCCTGTCGGCCAGCGGCGCGCCCACGATGAACCCCCTCGCTTCTATGCCGACGATTTTCGTGAGCTTCGCACGCTTCCATTTCTTCTCCATCGCGTCGTTGACCTTCTTCGTGAGCTTCCCATTCTTCCAGAGCGTGGTCAGGTCCTTGAACGGGATGCCCTTCTTCGGGTAGTCAGGGATTATCCTAATCGCGCGCTCGACTTCCCTGCTCAGGGCGCCCATCAGGCACTCATCCTCGCGTGCGCAAGAGCAGACCCGCATCCGCAGGTGCGCCTTCGGGGGAATTCCTTCACAATCTCCATTATGAGGTCCCTGAGGCCCTCCATCTTGCTGTTGAAAACCTTGATGACTTCTTCGTGGGAGACGGGTTTGACGCTTGGGTCTCCCTCCAGCCCTGCGTCGTAGTCTGTCGCTAGCGAGATGTTGAGGTAGCAGAGCTCCTGCTCCCTGGCGAGCACAACCTCGGGGTACTGGGTCATGTTGATAACGTCCCACCCCTGGCGGCTGTAGAACCTGCTCTCTGCGGTGGTAGAGAACCTGGGCCCCTGTATCACCACCACGGTCCCAGTTCTGTGGAACCTTAAGCCCAGCTTCCGCGCTGCCTCAATGCCCACATCTCTCATCTGGGGGCAGTAGGGTTGAGCCATGCTGACGTGTGTGGTCTCCGGCCCGTCGTAGAACGTGTCTTCCCGACCCGTGGTGAAGTTGACGAACTGATCGCAGAAGACGAAGTCCCCCGGCATGATCTCAGGTTTCAGGCTTCCAACAGCGTTGGGAGCAATCACCCGGGCAACCCCCAGCTGTTTGAAGGCCATCATGTTGGCCCTGTAGGGCACCCTGTGGGGAGGAAGCTCATGATGGACTCCATGTCTCGGAAGGAATGCGACCCTCTTCCGGTGTATCTGGGATAGCGTGACCCTGGCGCTAGGCTTCCCGTAGGGCGTCCTGACCGCAAACTCTTGGGCTCCCTTGAAGAACTTGTAGAACCCTGAGCCGCCAAAGACGCCGATTTCCGCCCTCGGCTTCACGGTGCGCCCCCTCCTGTTTCAGATTTAATCTTTAGCGAACTAGTTGCATCCCTGGTTTTCTCTAGCCTGGAATCTCGTAGTACGAGTATGCTATTCCCGCAACAATCACAGACACTGCGAGCAGGGCCCCAGACCAGGCGGGAATCAGGACAACGCCCGTGGTCGTGCCGGCACCTTCCAGGACGGCGAGAAGGATCGCAATTGCACTCAGGCCGTAAGAGATGGCCTTGAAACCATTTGACGCAGAGATGCGCGAGAAGACCTCTCTCAACACCAGGCTGTCCAGGGTGTCGGTAGGGATCATCCCCACTGCAAAGAACCCCGTCAGGATCAACGCCACCTGTGCGCCCTGGGTCGCTGAAGCGACGGCAGAGACTGTCAGAGCAGAGACCTGGGACGCAGTGTCGAACCCGAGCCCGAACACAAACCCAATGAGGAGCGGAGAGCCCACAGAGCCCGCGAACCTGGTCCTGCCTGCCGCCCTGATGGCCAGCATGCCGAACCCCGACCTACCGTATTTCCTCAGGCTGTAGAAGTTGAAGAGTCCTATGGCGCCCAAGGAAATAGCCCCTGCTATCCCCCCGATGAGTCCAAGCGACGACTCCGCCTCCAGGCTCTTGACTACGTAAACCAGGGCTACCATCTCAGCGCAGACGGCAAGCATGTGGCCGGCGCTGAAAAGAGATCCAACCCACCTGGACTGCCTGTCCGCGTTCCTGATCCTCACGAGGTTGTCGATGGCGGCGATGTGGTCCACGTCGAGAGCGTGTCTGACGCCCAGCAGCACCATCACGGGGAGGGCCGCCACCAGGAAAAGGGACACGTCAGCCATTTTGACTTCAGACCGTTTCCATCGTAGTTAAGGCACTCGCACGATTCTCAAGGGTGGAAACGCTTCTTCCGCGCCTTTTCCAGAAGACTTGAAATAGCATTGTCGGAAGATTCGGCTATGCCCCGTTCGTACGAGGAGTTGCTTTCGAGGGCCAGAGCCGGCCTCGACAAAGACGCCAAGAAGTCTGGCGCCCTCCGTTTGGAGCTCCCCGAGCCCGACGTAATCTGGGTCGGGAATAAGACCATCTTCAGGAACTACGGCGAGTTCCCCAAGCTCCTGAGACGCGATTCTTCCAGAGTTCTGATGTACCTGGCGAAGGAGCTCGCCACTGCAGCGTCCCTGGACGGCGAGAGGGCCATTTTCATCGGCCGCAAGGACCGCGATTCGTTCTCCCAGCTCCTCCAGAGGTACGTCAAGGACGCTGTTATCTGCCCGGTCTGCGGGAGTCCGGATACCCACCTGGAGAAGGAGAAGCGGATGTGGTTTATGGTCTGCGAGGCCTGCGGGGCAAGGTCGGTGGCAAAGGTTGCCTAGCGCGAACGGCAAGGGTTTCTCCGTCCGCACGGCGGAATACAAGGGCACCATCCTGGTCAACATATGCGACGAGGAGCTGGTGGGAAGGACAGTGACCGAGGGGGAGCTGAAGGTACATCTATCTACTGATTTCTACTCAGGAGAGGTTGTGGACACAGGGGAGGCGCTGAGGCTCATCCGGACGTGTTCTATCGTCAACCTGGCGGGCTCGAGATCTGTGGCGCTGGCTGTGGACAACAACGTGGGGGCCCCTGAAGCAATCAGGGAGATTGAGGAAGTCCCCTTTCTGATGATTTACAAGTTCGCGGGCTAACGAAGGTCGCCCAGCTGTTTCAGGAGTTCCTTCTGCTGGCCGCTGATGTTCCTGGGGATTTCCACATTGACCTTCACGAACTGATCTCCCTTCCCCCAACCTCCATACTTGGGGAGCCCCTTCCCCTTGATTGGGAACACATGCCCCGGCTGGGTTCCGTGTGGTATCTCCAGCTTCACGTTTCCGTAGAGCGTTGGAACGGTGAGCTCTGTCCCAAGCATCGCTTGGACTGCCCCGATTCTTGTCTCCAGATAAACGTCGGCATCTTGTCTAGCGAATAGCCTGTGAGGTGCAACGCTCACCACGACATAGAGATCCCCTGGGGGGACCCCTGCTTCCCCCGCGCTCCCCTCTCCCCTCAGCCTCAGGGTCAGACCGTCCTCGGCTCCCGCAGGTATCGTTATGCGGATTTTCCTTGTCTTCTCCACCGTTCCTCTACCTCTGCATTCCTTGCAGGGGGCATCAATCAGATAGCCTCTACCATGGCACCTGCTGCATGCCGTGACCCTGACCAGGCGGGCGAAGCCTGCCGACTGCACCTTCTGCACCTGTCCGGTCCCCCCACACGTGCCGCACCTCTGGGGTGCGGTGCCTGGCTTCGCGCCGCTCCCATTGCAGGTTGAGCAGACCTCGTTCCTTGGAACTTCGATTTCCTTGCTTGTGTCCCCGACCAGGTCCTCTAGGTTCACCCGAAGATGGTATGTCAGGTCCTCTCCCCTGGTGGGCTGGCGTCCCCCGCCCCCGAAGAACTGGGAGAATATGTCATCGAACCCGAACCCTCCCATCCCCCTGAAGAACTCCCCGAAGTCGACCCCCCGGAACAGGTCCTCCTGGCTGTACCTCTGATAGACCCCCTCTCTTCCATAGGCGTCGTACTGTCTCCGTTTCTCGTCATCCGAAAGGACGGCGTAGGCTTCGGAGATTTCCTTGAACCTGGCTTCAGCCTCGGGTGCTTTGTTCCTGTCAGGATGGAACTGGAGTGCCAGCTTCCTATAGGCATCCTTGATCTGCTCCTTGGTGGCCCCCTTCTGCACACCGAGTACTTCGTAGTAGTCCTTTGCAGCCACAGTGACGAGCCTCCTACTTCCCTTCGTCCATTACCTTATAGTCAGCATCGCTCACCTTGGAGCCACCTCCGGCTGACTCTGGCCGAGCCTGCTGCTGCCTCTGCTGCGTCTGCTGGTAGGCCGATGCCCCCACCTCCTGGAGTATCCTCTTCAGCGCCTCGTTCCTGTCCCTTATCTGGGCCGCGTCCTGCCCCTCGAGGGCCTTCCTGAGCTCCTGGGCTGCGGCATCCAGTCTGTCTAGGTTGGCCTTGTCCACCTTCCCCTCCAGGTCCCTCTTTGTCCTCTCGGTGGTGTACAGCATGGAGTCCGCCTCGTTCCTCAGCTCCGCCTCTTCTCGCTTTTTCTTGTCCTGCTCTGCGAATGACTCGGCTTCTTTGACGAGCCTCTCCTTCTCATCCTTGGAGAGCTTTGTCGAGGCGGTGATGGTGATTTTGTTCTCCTTCCCTGTTCCCAGGTCCTTGGCGGTCGCTGTAAGGATACCGTTGGCGTCTATGTCGAACGTCACCTCGATTTGAGGTACCCCTCTTGGCGCCGGGGGCATCCCCTCCAGGTTGAACATCCCCAGAGACACGTTGTCCCTGGCCATGCTTCTCTCTCCCTGGACAACATGGATGGTGACCGCGGTCTGGAAGTCGGCGGCCGTC
>CAYPSJ010000011.1:0-36807 GCA_964413565.1 uncultured Nitrosopumilales archaeon
GGTGCCCATGACGAACCCTGCTGGAGCCGAGCTCCCCGTGTTGCCCGGGGGAGATGATGGTGCTGGAACAGGGCCGCTGGAGGTGGGGGTATCGCGGAAAGACCTCTCGGCTACACCGTCATCGGGGGCGGATCTTGAAACGGAACCCGTCTCTCGCAATGTACGACCAGTCCAGCCTTTCGGCGTTATTTAAGCCTAAGCTGTAAGGGAATCCGCAGAGAGGAAAATTCCCGGAGCTTCCAGCTGGTTGGCTTCGCGTAGGAGCAAGCTCCACATGCTTAAATGCGGTCCACCCCAACCGCTTAGGGTTGGCAAAAGCGAAGGTCAAGAAGTTTGGGGCTCCTGATGAACTCAGAAAGTTTGAGAAGGGCAAGCTACAACTGGTCAATTTCAAGGGAGCCGCTGTGGGCAGAGCTGTGCTGGAGCCCGGATGGAAGTGGTCCAAGCACGTGAAGCCCGTTGCCAAGACAAAGAGTTGCGAAGCCGCGCACTTCCAGTACCACGAGACAGGCATTCTGCATGTCAAGATGGACGACGGCACCGAGATGGACATCGGGCCCGGTGAAATCTCAATGCTCCCGCCCGGCCATGACGCATGGGTGGTCGGAGTCGAGCCAGTCACCTTGATTGACTTCCAAGGTATGGTCGACTACGCGAAACCATCGAAGAAGTAGAATTACAGGACTGGTTAAGCTCAATGAGATTTCTCGTCGTCGAGAGAATCAGAGGCAGTGCGACACCACAGGAGCCTTCCGAGTTCGCTAAACTGGCAGGGGACGATTTGCGCTATAAGCTACAGCTTGAAAAGAAGAAGAAGATCGTAGCTGGAGGTCCCTTTCTCGACATACTTGCAGACGGTTACATCATAGAAACGGATTCCGTGGAGGAATTGGGTGAGATTCTATTCAATTCTCCGAGCAATCTTGCAGTCGATAGGGAGGTTCACCCACTCGGTACCTTTGAGGATAGTTTGGAAGGAATGGAATCTCTCAGGAAGAAACGCAAGTAGCCACATGCGGGTTCGAACCCTTAGACTAGGATTATTCTCAACCCGCCTGTAAGTAACTACCACATCCAATCTAAGGTTCGTCTGCTGATTCATATTCTTCGACTGAGAATGGAAACCTCCGATCTACGCCTTCTGCTACGACTCCTGATTCTTTCAAAGCATTATATCATCCAATCGCCGCAAAAGACTCATGGGCGGACCGACGTTCAAGGCCTACGCGGTCAACATCGAGGCAAAGACCGGAAAGTCCCTGGACGACTTCTGGCAGCTGGCGGGCAAAGAGGGCTTCGTGAAGGGCCACAAGGTCGTCGCAAAACACGCCGAGCTGTTGAAGTGGCTCAAGTCCGACATCGGACTGGGACACGTACACGCAAACTTCATCATACTATATCTCAGGCTGCGAGGAAAAGACCCAAAGGTTAGCGCACAAATGAGGACCTGGGCGCATAGCACCGGGTACCTAGATTGAGGGCGGTGAGCAACGCGACGTGACCGAAATCGTGAAGGGCGTGCTGTATGTCGACGGCTCCAACGCCAACAGCTATTTGGTCGAGGAAAGCGATGGCTCGCTGACGCTCATCGATGCGGCCATGCAGGCAAACGGCAAGAGAATTCTGGAGTTCATTGCCTCGAAGATGAACCGGACGCCATCTGAAGTAAAGACGGTCATTATCACCCACTGCCACGTCGACCACACGAGAGGGCTCGCCGCAATCAAGGCAGCGACGGGGGCAAAGGTGGCTGTTCACGAGGGGGACGCGGACTTCGTTTCAGGTAAGAAGAGGTACCCCTCGCCGGGAGGCGCGATGGGCTTCGCGTTCAGCGTGATGTCCCCGTTCTTCAGGACGACCCCCGTTGACCCTGACATTTTGTTGAAGGAAGGGGACACAATAGGGAGACTTGCAGTCTTTCATACCCCCGGCCACACCCCTGGGAGCATCTCGCTGTACGACAGGCAGGATAGGGTGCTGTTCGTGGGGGACACGGCCAGGTTCATGAAAGGGAGGTTAGAGGGTCCACCTCCCAGGTTCACACAACACATGGACCAGGCCAAGGCTTCCATAGAGATGCTCTCTTCCCTCGACTTCGAGGTCATGCTCAGCGGGCACGGAGAGCCCATGCGGTCGCCTGACGCACCGAAGATGATGAACCAGCTCTCCAAGAAGCTATAACGCCCGGCGGGGGCGCAACGGGCCCCTGCGGCGGGTCAGCCGAAGGCTAGGTTGACACTTCCTTACGTTCGAAGAATTGCTAGCGATAGTTCCGTATCTTCAGTTCCCTTTCCTTCCACGGCTTCATCACAACATCCCAAGGAGTGACGACCTTCTCATTGAAGACCAGGCACTGTCCGGGCTCGACCTCCAGCAAAGCCGCAGCTTCTCGTATCGGTAAACGCCCCTCTACATCCTTCGCGGTTCTTGCCCCAATTCCCGAGATCGGTATCTCGAGAATGTCTTCCGACTCGCGCAGTGCCACTCTGGCGAGTACCGCCGGGCTAAACAAATGTTCGATTATGTTCCTGTCCCAGACGAACTCATTGGTCCCGGAAACGAAGACTCTCCTGATCCTCCTTTCGAACATCTCGACAAGAACCTCTCTTACGGTCGACTCGCCCGGCATCGAGAAGGCAGCGGACCCGACATCTTCCAGAGTGAGGGAAGACCTAAGGGTGCCACCCTCGTACAACCCGAGGACATCTGTCAGAGTCAAGAGGGCTCCGACCCCTCTGCTTTCCAACACACGTGCGAAGCCGAATCGTCTTCGTAGGAAGACGTTCAGGAGGCTGGACAGAGACCGGTCAGCTCGAATGGTGGTAAGAGGCTCAGATACAACCTCACATGGTCGTCTCAAGAAAGAGCCAATTCCTTCGGGTCGGACCTTTATCAGCCTCGCGAGGCAGGAGAAGCCAAAGACGCCCTTCTGTCTCCTAACAGCATCGAAAGACAGGGGCAGTACGTCGATTTCGTGGAACCGCAGCAGAGGAAGGACCGACAGTATAGGGGTCGTGGGGTCGACGGCCGGGTATGCTCTCTCGAACATCTTTGGGAACGCTTCCCTGATCTCCAACTGAGCCTTGCGGCCGTCTGGTGCATAATTATTCATTGCCCGAACGGTGTGGAGAAAGAATCATTAGCTGCGTCGCCGAAGTCACGGCTCGGAGATTCAACTCCTTTGATGCAACTCCAGTTTCAGGCACGGGCTGATGACTGGCTTAAGCAGCTGTGCATCGACCAATCAGCTCAGGTAAGAATCCTGGGGCTCAAGTTCGCGGGCCGGGGACCAGAAGTCGCTCACTTCGTTGACATCGCGCTAGGGATGGGAAGTCCAGGAGAGGCTCGCCAGCGGCTCGAATCCAACCCTTCGGTCATGAGCACGGAGCTGACCGACCTCTCCCAGCAGCACATGATGGGGGTGATTGTAGCGAAAAGCTGCATGGCGTGTCCTTCCATCCTGGGCACCAACCTGGCGGTGTTCGTCTCCTCGGCCAGGACCGGGGACGACTGTACTGTGGGATACAAGGTCTTCCTAGGTAACGAAGGGGTACCTTTGCTCCTTAGCCGTCTCTCCAAGGAGGGAGTGGGCTACACAGTCAAGGATATTGGGCCCGTCTCCCCCGACTTCAAGCTCACCACTAGGCAGCTGGGCATCCTAAGGTCTGCCATGGAGATGGGTTTCTACGACTTCCCAAGGAGGATAAGTCTGACGGAATTGGCGGGAAAGATAGGAATCAAGCCGAGCACCCTAAGCGAGATCCTTAGGGCCGCGGAGAAGAACATCTTGGGAAGCTTCCTTAGCGAAGGCGATGAAATTGAGGATTGAGTCGAGGCTCCCTAAGCTGTTCCTAACCTGTTAGGGTCGAAACATATCACTCTCACGCCGGCAATCTGTGACCGACCTGACATGCAGGCAGTAGAATCAAGCCTTCAGATGAACACGGTCGCCTCGAAGACCCTTGTTACCGAGGCGAACAGCGAAATGGGATTGTCTTTCTTGAAGGCGATATCTGACATCTCTTGCAACCTGATAATGAGGTCGGCAATCTCAAAAGGAAAATCCGTCGAGGAGATATGCTCAGAGACGGGTGTGCCGACGAGCACTGCCTACCGGAAGATACGTGAGATGACAGAAAATGGCCTCATCTTCATCGAGCGCGTATTAGTAAACGATGAGGGGAAGAAACGCATCTTATACAGAGCCGCTTACTCGAAGGTGGCGGTCCAGTGCGATCCCGGGAACTTCGTTGTGGAGAGTACGCCCAATGCCAACGTTCCCGACATCTTGTACAGGCTGTGGCGGTTCACAATAAGCCGTCAGGAGCGTTCGCAGAAATGAACAGAAGAACAGCAAGGAGAAAGGCTTCGATGAGTGAAGTTGGTCCCCTCGACCATCAGGTAGCGCTAACGGAGAGACAGGAACAGGTACTGGGGAAGGCACTAGAGCAGGGGTATTTCGAGTTCCCTCGGCGGATAAGCCTCACCGGCCTCAGCGAATTGGTCGGGGTCAGACCCTCGACCCTCAGTGAGATTCTGAGAGGCGCCGAAAGAAGAGTCTTGGAGAGTAGCGTCAGAATACGAGCCCCTGAGCGTCAGGTATCAACACATTAGGTGGCGACCTACCCGAGATTGTTGCGAATCTAAGATAGATTCAAAATATCCACGGTGACAAGAGACAGCCAATGTCAAAATCATGGTAACCGAATAGCAACCTAAGAGTGAGAGGTAACTCTGGCCAGTTCGTCGTCCAATAGCCACAATACCTCAGGAGTGCCCCAGTACATCTTCCCGTCTATGAAATACGTCGGTGATCCGAAGACTCCTCTCTCGTACGCCCTCTCGGTCTCCTTCCTCAACCTCAGCTTGGTCTCCTCTCGCTCTATGAACTCCAGAAACTCACCCTTGTCCATCCCGAGGGACGCCGCTATCGCGCCTAGATTCTGGTGGTCGGAGATGTCAGTCCCCTTCACCCAGTATTCCCTGAAGACTCTCGACACGTAGTCGTCCACCCTCCCCCTCGATTCGGCGAAGTAGGCGCCCCGGAGAGCCCTCACCGAGTTCGGAGGGAAGCTCGAATGCGGGAAATTGAACTCGATTCCGAGGGTTCGAGAAATACGCTCCAGATTGGCAACCATGTAGTTGTACTCGTTCGTCCCCCTGGGGACGGGCGCGTCGTCGGTCATCTTGAAGAGCCCACCGAGAAAGAGGGGCACGAGGCGCACGTCCAGACCCCGTTTCGCCTTTAGTTCCCTCAGCTTATGGTGGGCGACGTAACAGTTCGGACTGGCGAAGTCGTAAAGGAACTCTATCCGTGCCACGGCAGAGGGATGCAATCGGGAGTCTTAAGCAGGCACGGTCTACCTGCTCGAACCCTTACCAACGGAGGCCCTGTAGTCTGCTTCGAGATGCCTCCCAAATGTGTCCCATTCCCGCTTGGCATCTCGCACCCACTCTCGGACACCTTCTGCCTTCGTCGGGTCGTCGTATGTCACATGGAAGACCATGTTGAGCCGAGTCCGCCTCCCCACCGGCGTGAGCTTGTAGTCCCCAATTTCTCTTCCGTCCCCACAGGAGTCCAGATGCCAGGCATCTGGCGGCCTGAGCCATACAACCCTTACCCCCTCCACCATCTTCCTCCCCTCCTTGTACGTGGCTACCCAGACGAACCTGCGGCTAGATCGCTCAAGGAAGTGGCGCCTTGTCTTCGAACCAGTCATCTTATTGTCGTCGGCACGGAAGTCAGTGCACCAGGAGAAGCAGAAGTCTAGAGGCGCCTTGAACATCTTCGAAACCTTGTAAGTCTTGGTGACTGGTCCCGCCAACGTGAAAGTGTTCTTCGGTGTTTCTCTTAAGGGTGGCTACTACAGCCAAGCTAGAGACCAGGGGATAACTTGACCTTGGCAGGGCAAGGTGGCTCATGCCCTAGAATTCGCCGCCCAAGGGATGTATGAGCTGCGTTGGAGGAGAGGACAGCCCTCTAAGCGAGGCTAGGACCGAGTTCTTCATAGCGTGGACTGGTGGGCGCGATGCGGACGCAAGGTTCTTTGAGAAACCTGCCCAAGAAGGACCGTATTGCACATCGGAGCTAGAGAACTCACGAGATTGATGCTGATCTGCGTCGGCATCGTCATTACACTCTTAGTCGGTGTCGGCATCGGCTACTACTCGCAGCGTGAAGGGGCTACTACCTCAACTTTCACCACAACCTACACCAAGACAACGACAATCAGCGCTACCGGGAGCCCTTTCGACGCGGCGGGCGTGGTGCAATCGGTCTGCTCATACCTAGAGTCCGAGTTCAACGCGTCACTCGGGCTCGTCTCGGAGACGCCAAACCACGAACATTTCTTCCTTTACTCCGACAACTTTCTTGCCTCATCGGTGCTGTCGAGGGAATGCGGAAACTCTGGCATGGCAGAGCGAATAAACCAGACCCTTGCCATGTACGATGCTCAGGGGTTTCCGAATCAGTTCATGGCTTTCAGCTGCAGAGAGGACTTGAATGGCTCGGAAGATTACAACCTGTCGGCCAAGGTCTGGACTACCGTCAACAACCGGTCCGGGGGACCCCTAAATGACAGCTATGCCGACATCGCGTTCCTGCGGGCGTACTATGAGAAAGTGTGTGCCGGAAACTCCCCTGGAGCCCTCGCGGCTTTCAATGCGGGAGTTGCCGAGTACAATGGAATAGGCTTCAACGACACAGCGTTTCGAGAAGGCCAAAGCAAAGGAATCTATCAGACCTACAAACTTGCACTCTACATCTACACTGCCGAGTTGCTGGGTCAGAGGGTTCCACTGAGCGCGCTCAAGATCCTTCTGCAGATGCAAGCATCAGACGGTGGATTCTACACTGGCTACTACTCTGACTTGACGCACGGCAACACGAACACGAACACTGAAACTACAAGTTTGGCCATACTAGCGCTTGCAAATTAGACCTGCAAATTCTCGTCATCTCTCAACCGGCAGTCTTTGGAAACAGTCATGCGCGTTTATAGGAACGGTCAGGAGCCGCTCAACGAGCAGAATGAGGGGGGAGACCTCAGGTGGGTAGTTCAGCCACAGGCATTAGGCAGACGCACACCGATACCGAGGCGGCCGTCTCCTCAGTCAAGCACTTCTTCAGGCCCAGGAGCATAGCCGTCATAGGAGCGTCCCGGGAGAAAGGGACAATCGGAGGAGAGCTCTTCCGGAACCTGATTGACGCAGACTTCAACGGCCCGGTCTACCCCGTGAACAGGCGGGCGACCGTCGTCCAGTCTGTTGCCGCCTACGATTCCGTCCTAAAGTGTCCGGGTCCCGTGGATTTGGCGTTCATCGTCGTCCCAGCAAGTTCCGTTGTTGAGGTGGCGAAAGAGTGCGCCCAGAAGGGGGTTCGCGCGCTGGTCGTCATCTCGTCGGGGTTCGCAGAAACGGGAGCGCAGGGAGCTGCCCTCCAAGATGAGCTCGTCCGAGTATGCAGGGAGTCGGGCATGCGAATGATTGGGCCGAACTGCATGGGAATAATCAATACCGACCCAGAGGTGAATCTCAACGGCCAGTTTGCCCCCTATCAGGCGATCCCCGGGCGGATCGGGTTCTGGTCCCAGTCAGGAGCGCTCGGCGTTGCCGTCATCGACCTCGCCGACAGGCTCGGAATCGGCCTCTCCGAGTTCGTCTCGGCAGGCAACAGAGCGGACGTGTCGGGCAACGACATCATCCAATACTGGGAGACCAATGACAACGTCGATGTAATCCTGCTGTACATCGAGTCGTTCGGCGACCCTGGGCGGTTCGCGAGACTGGCGAAGAGAATCACTGTGAAGAAACCAATCGTTGCAGTGAAGAGCGGACGCTCTACGGCGGGCTTCAGGGCGACCCAGTCCCACACGGGGGCTCTCGTGGCAGCCTCTGACATCACAGTCGACGCACTCTTCAGGCAGTCGGGAGTCATCAGGACCGACTCTCTGGACGAGATGTTCGACGTAGCTGCCCTTCTGTCAACTCAACCCGTGCCCAAGGGGGACAGGGTGGCGATAATCACCAACGCCGGAGGAGCAGGTATCCTTGCGGCCGATGCCTGCGAAAGTCTGGGGGTGAGGGTCCCTGAGCTGTCTCTCGAGATGCAGGGTAGGCTACGGAAGTTCCTCCTCCCCATCGCAAGCACCAAGAACCCAGTCGACATGAGCGGTGCCGCAATCCCCGCGGACTTTGCACGTGCTATCCAGACGATGTCCGAGAGCGAAGAGGTCGACAGCCTCATTGTGATATTCATTCCTCCGCTGGCCGAGAGGCCGCAAGAGATGGCGTCAGAGATACTTCGGGCGGTGAGGGGGATGCGTCGGAAGCTCCCGGTCATAAGCACCTTCATGGCGACCAAGGGTGTCTCCGGAGAGCTCTCAGACGGGACCATCAGAATACCATCATACCCGTTCCCTGAGCTGGCGGCGCAAGCTCTGGCTAGGGTGACGGACTACGGCAAGTGGCTGAATGCTCCTCGCAGCATCCCACCGAGGTTCGAGGTCAATAGGGCCGAAGCTGCCTCGATCGTGACAAGAGCGATAGGTTCCAAGGAAGAGTGGCTGAGCGCCGCCGACACCGAAGCCTTCCTGAAATGCTTCGGAATCTCAACCGTTAGGTCATTTCAAGTCAGAGGTGCCGAAGATGCCGCTAAAGCAGCACGTGATCTTGCTGGAAAGGTCGTTCTCAAGGCAATCGCTCCAGGCCTGCTTCACAAGACAGAGGCGGGGGCAGTGCAAGTCGGACTAACATCCGAAGAGGTAAGGCGTGCAGCTGAGGAGATGCGCGACCGGGTCCAGCAGAAGGGGTTTACCGTGAGCGGCTTCCTGGTCCAGGAAATGATCTCAGACGCGGTCGAGATGTTTGTCGGCGTTGCCCGCGACCCTACCTTCGGGCCCCTGATTGCCTGCGGCGCCGGAGGGACTCTGGTCGAGTTGGTCAAGGATGTCTCCGTTGGCCTCCCTCCTCTCACAAGACAAGACGCGGAGAGAATGCTCCGCTCTCTCAAGACCCGCCAGCTCCTCGAGGGCTATAGAGGGGGGCCGAAGTACGACGAAGGGGCGCTCGAGGAGACGATTCTTCGCATCAGCCAGATGGTGGAGGTAACTCCTGAAGTTGCTGAGCTTGACCTCAATCCTCTGATGGTGCTTCAGGACGGGAAGGGGGCCGTCGTTGTTGATTCTCGTCTCCGGGTGGCTGAAGGTACACAAAAAAACTGAATCCATTCAGTCAGGTTCGACGCAGCGAGGGCACATTGGAGCTGGGATCGAGAACAGCCAAAACTAGTCCACGGCGCGACTCGGTCTAAATCTTCACCATTGATAGGTTGAACCCGAGGACCTCGGCAGACGACGTAAGAATCCGAAGATCTTCGACGAACGTATGTAGGGAAGCCACGCTGACTTCCCCGATGACACGCTACTTCGGACTATGGAGGCTCATAGTTAGGAACAGGACACGTCACGAAACATAACGTCAGCTCGGAACCTCATGTCGTGTCGTCTGCTGCCTTTTCTGAATCCCCGCTCCAATTCGCTATGAAGACTCCGATGAACATCATGATGCCCCCGATTACGGCCAGGGAGTTTGGCAAAGTGAGCGTCCTGATGGAATCTATGAGAATAGTCATCGCGGGCACGGCGAAAGCCATAGTCGTAATCCGGCCGACACGTCCCCGCCTCAGGAGCCCGTTCCAAAGGACAAACAGGGCCACGCCGCTGAAGAGAACGATGTAGACAAGGTCGATCAACAGATTGATTGCAGGCGAAATCTGAGGATAGAACAAAGCACCGACAGCGCCCGGTATTGAGCCGACCAAGAATTGCGTGGTAAGAATAGGGACTGGATCCCTGCTTCTGAGCTTCCGATAATATACGCTGTACGCCGCCCAGAAGACAGCACCGACGAGAGTGAACATTGCGCCCAAGGGCTGTGAGCCGTGGTTCAGGGTGAGGGAATAGACAACAACGCCGCTGAATCCCACCAATGCGCCCAGCAGTTCACGACGCAGGACTTTCTCCCTGATGACAACGAACGCGATGGGAATGGAGAAGAGGGGCATCGTGTAGCTCAGAACGGCAGAATCGCCTGCCGAGACATAATCAAGGCCAACCGCCCATAGGAGTGTGCTTGCAGAGGAGAAACTGGCGACTAGCAGGGCGTCGCGATCAAGGGGAATCTTTCTTCCCCCGAGAAAATAGAAGATGACGCCTGTCAAGACGTACCTGAATGTCATCAGGACGAAGGGCGAGGCATAGGAGAGCCCGTCCTTCGTGAATTGGTACTGAAGTGAGGCGACGATTACATAGGGAACAAGCCACTTGGCCAGGGATGTGCTAGCGAACCGAGTTTCTTTTTGCAAAAGCTTGCCAGCGTCGGATTTCCCTTAGCGCCATTCTTGAACTCTGCCCAAAGAGGAGAGAGGCACCGAGGCGGGGCTAGCGATGGGGGCGCCTTCTTCCGTGAAGGGCGACCGCGTCAAACAGGATCTTACGGAAATTGACGGTCACGCTCCTCGCGTAGAATCGATCTTCGATGATTATGCTTCTCAGGTCGTATTCGCCCTTCTCGTAGAAATCGTACCGTTCGAACGACAGGCAGTCTGTCAAATATGCCTCGAGACGGCTGAGATCTGGGTCGACCACCACCTCCTTCGGCAGCGGTCTGTCCTTCGAGGCGAGAAGAAGATCGTTCAGCGAGTCTCTCGCAGCTTCATAGTTCTTCCAGGCCTCTTCTACGAAGCGCAGGAAGATACCGTTGACTTCCATCTTCGCTTTGAACTGGCCGCCGGTGTCTTCGGAGTACCTCTTCAGGAGATGGGCCTTGATGTTGAGCTCGTTGGACCTATCGAAGTTGTATAGGAACTCTCGGGCCATGGGTTCGAAGTCCGTCTTGTAGGCGTGGTTGAGGGAGTCCCCAAAGGACCCGCACGCCAGGAGGAACCTCGCCATCTGGTAATCCCCTGAGATCAGTGCGCCGGAGATCATGTGAGCGAAATCGGGCTCATAAGGAATCTCGCTCATCAGGAGTCCTTTCCTTGTTATCCTGTGTGGATGGAGTTCTATGGCCCCAATATCGGACAGCCAACCTTCTGCGAATGATACCTCCCTGTGGTTCACTCTCGACATGAACTCCAACTTGGAGAGGTCGAGGCCATACTTCGACATCAGGAGCACAAGATCGAATGGGGTCTCTGATTCAAGAGACTTGCGGACGGGGGTTGGAGTGATTTTCTTTGGAATCGGCGAGTCGGTGAGGATGACCGCGCGGCCAGGCTTGAAGCGGCCGATCCTGCCCATCATCTGAAGGAGGGAGTTGTTGTCCAGCTTGCTGTACCGGAGGGTCTTCTGGCCCAGCCTGTCCTTGCTGTTGATTACATCGTTGAATATCAGGACGTTGTCCACGTAGATGTTTACCGACGAAGCAATTACGTTGGTGGCGAAAATCTTCAGGTTCTTGTCCCGTTCCGCCCTCCGCTGAATCCGGTTAACTTCGGAGCCTTCCAGGCCACCGTGTATGTACACACCTCCATAGTTCCCCGCGAACTTCTCGACGAGACGACGCGTGGGCAGGAAGACCAACCATGACTCGTACCTGGGCTGGGTGTAAAGGTACCTCGAGAGGGTGTCGAACATTGCGTCCAGATCGCGAGCAAGCTCCACCTCGACGTTCACGGGGTACCTCCTCCCGCTTACCGAGTGAAGCTTAGAGATTCCCAAGAAGGCGAGGAACTCTCTCGGATCTATGGTGGCGCTCATCACCCTGAACAAGTTCTTCGCCATCTCTTCGTCCTTCTTCGCCAGGGACATGCAGAGCTCCAGCTGGGAGGACATCTGGTGACTTTCGTCGAAATAGATGGAGGTCTCAGAAACTGAGCGGTCGGCCAGCATCCTGATCAAGACGCCGTCCGTCACGATCTTGATTTTGCCCTCGACGTTGACCTTGGTGTCCTTGGTTATGATGGCAAGGTGCTCCTTGACCTCTGGATGCAGCGCCTCGAGTGAGTAGTAGAGGGCGTTGCAGGAGGCCCTCGACGGCTCGCGGATGATGATGTGCCGTGTCCTCCCGGACTCCTCGAACTCATGAATCGGGACCACGGTGCTCTTCCCCGTACCCACCTCCCCTAGGATGACGAAGTGATCCGAGAAATCTATCGAATGGAGTACGGAAAAGATTGGCAGGTCCTGAGGCGTCATCGGTCGCGGGGCGCGACGTAATTCTTCCGCTTCTTCAGGGACGACAGGTTCGAACGAGTCGTCTAAGCCAGATTCACTCAACCCTCTCTGCGGTCGCTCCGGCTTCGGTCCGATTTGAACCTAGGGTACCGCGAGGAGCGATGCTAGGACCACAGACATGTCATTGCTTTCATCACAGCTCTTGCTAGCCGGGACTCCCCCTCGGTTCGGCAGCTTGACCGTCGGGGAGTGGAACAGCGAAGATAGACCTGCACTACAGAGCCGTAATACGGCTCGCGTAAATTCGCCCACCCCTGCTTCCACTAACGTCAGTGAGCTTGAAACCAAGCGTGGAAGCAGAGAGGGTTGACGTTCCAGTCTGCAAATCACTTGCCGGGTTCGGAGAGAGGTGTAGATGAGAGTGGTTGACGCACTGATTGAGACCCGCGGACTCATGAAGACGTACGGCAGTTTCGGCGCCCTCAACGGCCTAGATCTCAGGGTGATGCCTGGCGAGATCTACGGGCTGCTAGGGCCTAACGGAGCTGGCAAGACTACGACCCTCAGGATAACCGCCGGTCTGATTGAACCGACCCGGGGTTCGGTCGTTGTTTCGAGGTTCGATGCCACGAAAGATCCACTCCATGCGAAGGCTCAGATCGGTTACGTTGCAGAGGTTCCGATACTCTACGAGTCGCTGACGCCCAGAGCGCTCCTGGAGTTTGAGGGTTCGGTCAGGGGGCTCGCCAAGGAGCCCATGAACCACTGGGCACGCCAGCTTGCCGAGGCTTTTGAAGTAGCGTCAGCCTTCGACACGCCCATCGCCACCCTATCCATGGGAACGAAACAGAAGGTTGCCATAATCGCCGCCCTGATTCATCAACCGCCAGTTCTCCTCCTGGATGAACCGTTGAACAGCCTGGATGCGAGAAGCAGCAGGATCCTGAAAGAACTGCTTTCACTGCATGTCCAAAGAGGCGGGGCGGTCCTTTTCTCCACCCACGTCATGGAGATAGCACAAAGGCTCTGTTCAAGGATTGGAATCATCTTCGGAGGCAAGATTGTCGCCGAAGGAGACCTAGACCAGCTAAGGGCCCGAGCTGGGGAGAAGGACGCGACGTTGGAGGAGGTCTTCATGAAACTCACCAACGAAGCGTCTGAGGTTGAAAACACAGTGAGGACGCTAAGGGAGTCTTTCTTCGACGATGAAGACCGCTGACGCCTGGCGTCTGAGCGCAGTTCCTTACTCGGAAATGGCGTTCAGGTCGATACTTCAAAACAGCAGCAACATGTGGTGGGGATCCTTCGGAAGAGGCTCGTCGGAACCCTCGGGGCGGGAGGACCTCGTCGAGAGGGCGTTACGTATTGCAAGATTCGACAAGCTCATCATTACCGTCTTCGTCATAGTCGCAGCCGGCGCACCTTTCCTTCCTCAGGCTCTGGGAGCCTCGTATGGAGTATCCGCGTCAGTCACGTTGAGTCTGGCGGTTTCTTTCGCGCTCATCATCCTCTACGGAGTCCAAACTCTCTCTTCTTTCGTGACCAGCGGTCCCTCACCCGTCCTCTCGACCCTGCCTCTCGTTCGAAACGACATCTCGCTTGTCAACCTGCTCTCTTTCGTGAGGACAAGCGACTACCTTGTGGTTGGGTCGGTGGCCTGCCAGGTCTTCTTCGTCCTGCTCGTGACGGGCTCAGCTCTGTCTGGGATTTTCATGCTTCTTGCCGGCGCCACGAACTCGGTATTGGGAGTTGGCGTTGCGCTTTGGCTTTCCAGTGTTTTCTACAGAAACATCCTGGGTTCCAAGCAGGGCAAACGCGGAGGCATGCTGCGAATTGCGTTACTTCTAGCATGGGGGGTTGTTGTGCTTGGTATCGGAGTCCTGTTCGCCGCAGCTGGATACCTCATTCCCCTAGTGCAAAGCGTTCTGACTAGCCCGAACGCGCTTGCGGGGTCAATCCTGTCGTTGCTCTACCCGTTCTCTCTGGGAATCAGCGTCGGGTCAATCGCGCACGGCTTCGCCTCGTCGATGGTCGAGAGGATGGCTCTCGGAGCGACGGTGGGGTACCTTCTGATCGCTGTTGCAGTGTCCAAGTGGAGCATGAGCTCCGTCGCCAGCTTTCCTGAGAGTGCGCGTATTGCAACAGAAGGCGAACGCACACGCGATACTTCGGTGCCCCTGCATAAGCCAGTGGCCGCCTATGCGATGAAGGATCTGAGGGTCGCGTCGGCAAACCTGCCGTCTGCCTTCCTGTTCGCGCTACCCGCGTTCGAGACCCTCGTTGTCCTCCTGATCAGAGCGTTCCTCCCCACTCTGGGGGCGTCAACCATTCTCGTAGCCATGACCCTCGGAGGGATGTTCTCTCTCGTCCTACCGT
Organism: uncultured Nitrosopumilales archaeon; assembly: GCA_964413565.1. Classification (GTDB taxonomy): domain Archaea; phylum Thermoproteota; class Nitrososphaeria; order Nitrososphaerales; family Gagatemarchaeaceae; genus UBA183. The sequence continues at coordinate 14,556 of CAYPSJ010000011.1, forward strand.
TGGTTCTCGTCAGCTCCGAAGGGGTTGGATTCGACTTCGCCAAGACGATGCCCCTGAGGATAAGGACCATCGCCTTCTCCAAGGCGCTAATCGCCACGGCCGTGTTTCTCTCGGCAGTCGCCGTTGTGTATGTTGAAAGTCTGCTGAAGCCGATGGCTTCGCCCTTCTCGATCTTGATCCCCCTCGCTTCGATTCTGGCCGTGGCGGCCGCAAGTCTGCTCGAGGTCAGGCTCTTCTTAGGATTCGCTCCCAGTGGGCGGGCAACCTTCGTCTTACAGGAATTTGCCAGGATGGCGGCCGGAGCGGGGGTCGTCATTCTCCCGGCGACAACCTACGCAGTAGCATACATCCTCACGTTCAACCACGCCCTCGCAGCGGGTTCGATGATCGCGGTAGCCTCGGCCGAGCTGCTTGCGGTCGCCGATTTTGTACGTCAGTCCTGAGCTCCGGCCAGGGCAAACCGTGGCAAAATGTCATGGAATATGTAATAGGTCCCGCACAGGTGGCTTCAAATCCAACTGCCGTGAAGAAAGCTCGAGGTGCCCGAGGCGTGCAACTAGTCTTGGTTACCTGCCCGAAGGACTCGGCCGAAAGGATAGCAAGGGAGGTTTTGAAGCGTCGGCTCGCCGCCTGTGTTAGCACTTTCGACGGTGTTCACAGTCTCTACTGGTGGGAAGGCAAACTGGAGTCAGCAGAAGAAAGCCTTCTGCTCATCAAGACCAGGCGGGAGCTCTTCAGCGAACTCGAGCGGACAGTCCGGGAAACACATCCGTACCTGACGCCGGAGATAATCGCGTTCCGCGCCGAAAAAGGGAGCAGGCGGTATTTGGACTGGATTTCGAAAGAAACCAGGCATGTCGTGAGGAAGAAGTTGCGATGACACAGTCACCAAAACAGAGACTTGATCCTGCTGAGACGGCCTTCTTCGGCGACCTTCAGGGACTCCTCTTGAGGGAGGAGGTGTCTCTCCCTCATGATGTCTCAAGGATATGCGCCGTCGACGCTGCTTACCAGGGAGACAATGTCGTCGCAGTGGCGTCGCTCTTCGACCACGGACGGTTGAAGGAGGCGAGCTCCTACTCTGGAATCTCCAGCCTTCCCTACCAGAGCGGGCTCTTCTATTTGCGGGAAGGCCCATTCGTCGTCCAGGCCGTTAGGGGGCTGAAGGCTAGGCCCCAGCTGGTCTGCTTCGACGCTCAGGGAGCGGCACACCCTAGGTTCAGAGGCCTGGCCACTGTAGCAGGGATGGTGCTAGGTATCCCGAGCGTCGGCATCGCTAAGTCCCTCCTGGTGGGGGTACCCGTTCCGACCGGAGGTCTCCAAAAAATCGTGTACAGGGGGAGAACAGTCGGGTTCGTCAATTGGTCGAATGGTAGCAGGAGGTATTGGAGTCCTGGCTATGCCGTCGACATCAAGGAGCTTGCTTCGTTGATCCGCGATCACGCACAGACCTGCCAGTCGGCAATGTTGCGCTCCCACAGGATGGCGACGGAGCGCCTTCGCCATCCATTCACGGCAGAAGCTGCGCCGCCCGCACGGCGCGGCTATGACGAGGTCTCAATCAAGGAATGATATTCTCCTAGGCTTGGGTGGTCTCGCAGTCTAATATACAGGCGGCACGCCTCGCAATCCGGTGCCGCCGACGTCCAGCAACGAAGAGTTCCTGCCGGTCAAACTGGAGAAGGTGGGATTCGCCGACGAGAACGGCGTCGAGGGGGTCGCCGTCCTGGCTTCCATTTCCGACGGGCAGAAGAAGCTGTACATCAGGGCGTTCTCCGGAGAGGTGGCGACCCACATCGACAGGTTCTCGAGGGGAGACAGGTCGTCCCTTCCTTCTATCTACAACGTGGTCGAGGACCTAGCCGAAAGGAACGGATTCCATCTGGCAAGGGTCCAAATCTACAGCTCGAACGACGTATTGCGGGGGGACATCTACTTTGACAGCCGCAAAGGGGAGATTATGCTCCATGGGTACAGGGCCTCTGACTGCGTCGCGCTGGGAGCTCTATACGACGCCCCAATCTTGGTGCAGTCGTCTCTTCTGACTCCTGAAAGCTCGAGGAGCTGAGGAAAGGAGCCTGCGTCAAGCGCTAACTACGTGATAGTTCGGATTTCTGACATAGGCCTGACATGAGCAGCCTTCGATGGTGCATCTACCCCGTTTGGTGGCATATATCGTCTGAAACAGAATCTCATGGACCTCTGCCAGGTGCCGACAGTTGCACACTCCTGTCCCCGTCTTTTCTCGAATCCTTCCCAACTTCTCCTATCTCTCCATTCTTCGACCGTCTCGCGACCCACATGGTCACGTGTAACCTATAGAACGTTACCGGTTGGGTTCCGACCAGGGCTTGGGTCGCGATGAGTCGAACGGCGGAGTCACTATTTCTTCTGCCGGGACCCGATCTCAACAAGTTGGAACTGACACTGGTATCTCTTCCCGTTGATCTCAAGCTTCTGGGTGGCCCAATAGCCGACAGACCCTGTACTGAACTTCTTCTCCGGGAGTCCGACGTCCGCTATCTTCTGAGCGCCCTCATAGAGCTCTATTCGAGGCATTTGCTCGCAGCCTTATTCGGAGATAATTAAGGATGAACGGCATCTAGGCAGATGTTAGGTTCTGGTGACCTTCGAGAACCACGCTTCCCCTCCTCTTTCGTCGAAGGCAGATTCGAACTTCGCGGGACGGACATAATCTACGCGCCATCCATCGGAGAAGTTTGCCAGAATCTCGCGTTTGAACACTCTCCTTGGTCCTCCCCAGCCGACGGGCTCTTTGTCCGAGAAGCAGAGCATGTAATACCGTCCTCGGGGCCGGAGGACAGCCCTGAGACTCTCAACATAGGCTACCCTCTCTCTGTCGGAAAAAACGTGGAATAACCCCGAATCAATCGCGACGTCAAACTGCCGGCGCAACTCGGCGAGATGAAGGGCGTCGGCCACCATGAACTCCGCCTTCGAGCCTCTCTGTGACGCCTTAGTTCTGGCCCTCTCTATTGCAAGTGGGGCCGAGTCAACCCCCAGAACCTGGTACCCACTCGAAGCGAAAAGCAGGGCGTGTTCGCCCGTCCCACACCCGACATCGATTATCTCATTGCCCAGGTCTTCGCTGACAGCGAGCTTGGCGAATACTGGTTGAGGCCGGCCGATGTCCCAGGGAGGGACGCCCCGATAGGCCTCGTTGAAGAAATTCATGGTAACACCTCACCGTCTGTCTTCAAAGATGGGCCCCTAGAAGAGAATTTTCCCGAACTCTGCTTCTGCCGACAGACTTTGCCGGCAAAAGGTGCCGATTAGGCCCGATCAGTCATTTTACATGGTGGGGCATGTCTCTTGGAAGTTCAATGACCAGCTGCACAACCCCGCCCACCAGTCCTCCCTTCTTCCACTGGCACTGGTAGACGAGCTTCTTCTTCCTCATCTTTTCGGTGGTGTAGACGTTTGGTCGACCCGAGGCGAGCACCTCCCTGAGCTTCCCCTGAGCGTCTGGCGGATGACACTCCATCAGATTAGTCCCGACCAGGGCCTTGCCTCCGTCGTCGGCGTGGTCCTTTGCGGCCTTATCATTCATGTAAAGTATCTTGTACTTCTTATCGCATACCATTACCGAACAGGGAAGCTCTGCAAACCACTCGAGACGGTTCGAACTCGCCATTGGCTGTGCTCGGCACTGTCGTATCCCTTGAATCGGCTTAAGCCTTTCCGACTCTGTTAGCTTGTCTGGCGATGCCAGTCAAGCCAGCTTCGGGGCTTCTGCTCGGAGGATTGGAGTCATCGTCGCCTCGTTCCCCTTCACGGCTTCATACTTGCCCTGCGCTCCTGGGCGAACCTCACCCCTTTGATCCCCTTGATTAAGTTAGGATTGATAATGGGGGCGTCTCCAGTTTGAGCCATCGAGCTTGGGAATAATCTCGGTTGCTCGGATAAAGGGGAGGGCCGGAATGCAAGTTACTAGGGAGGGAGACGTCTGCAAAAGTGTTCGTCAACTGCCTTTCCCAATATCGCACCTGTTTGCGTGCTATGAGGAATTCGTGCTATTGATCGTGAACGCCTCGGTAATGTTCACCGTCGTAAGCCGCTCCAGTGGCATGACTATGTGGGCCCCACAGTTCAGGTTGGCCCCCTCGATCCAGACAACGTAGGTGCCGGCAGGGATGTTGATGGCGAAGCGGGATGAATTCTGAAGGCCGCTCGAATACATCCAGTTCAAGGGGTGTCCTTGGAAAACGACCGACGCCTGCTGGGCGGTAGCCACGTACAGCGTCACTCCGGGAGCCGCGGCGCTGAACCCACCAGTGAACAGCGCCTCATCCTGCGTGCTGAATGGCAACGAATAGTGCCCGGCGACGCAGTCATAGCTGGACGAGACCTGGATGGCAGTGCCCGCGGGGAGAATGACGGTCCCTTCTGACCCCGTGGCGACGACCTCGAAATGTCCGAATAGGAGCGCCCCCCATTCGTCCCCAGCAACGACCGTGTAGGCGCCGGGGGGAAGGGGCACTAGGGAGCCTTTGCTCCAGTTTCCTTCGACCGCGGCGGTCGTGTTCATCTCCTCGGTGAAGCAAGGACCCTGCTGGCAGCTCCCATAGACGTCCGCCCGGTCGCTCAGTGGGTAGAACGAGTAGGAACTGATTTCACTCAAAATCATGGGGCACCCGTACAACCCGGGCTCGTACAGTTGGACCTTCGGGGCCGAATCTAGCCCTGCTGAACTGTTGTAATACCCTGACAGGACCTCATAGCCAAACGGATAGTTAATTGGCCCACACGGGCCAACGCCGAGCCCCTCGATGGGCCAGGCCTGGAACGCCTCTACATTGTTTTGTGCGTTCAGGTTATTCCACTCCCCGACAGTCATTGAAACCGAGCGACCCTGTGAAACGACAGAAGTGTTCAAAATGAGCCGGAGGACCAGATTGTTCGTAGAGCTAGTGCTTGCTGAGGTGGTTGAGGTGGTCGAGGTCGACGAGCCAGTCTGGGTTGTGGTCGGCTTCAAAGGGACGAATGCTACAGCGGCCCCCATAACGAGGATAGCAAGAATCGCGACCCCAGCGAAAAGCGGGGTGCTCCGGTCCATGGGCGTGCCACATAACCCTTGGTGGTTAAGACTACTCATGAGAACACCCTGTTTAGACTCTTGGAAGTTCCCCATGGCCAAAATCCATCGTCTTATGGCACGAAAGAGGCTGTGGGAGGGGCGGGATGACCCTAGACGAACTTCCCGCCCGGCCCCAGTCCGCTGCGGTGTTGCGCGAAAGTGCGCAAGCACCGTGCTGGATTAATGAAGCAGATAGGGGTAATAACGAAGATGGACTTGCTCTACAGAGCCGTGATACTATTCGTACACGTTACCTGTCCGATTTCTACTTCATAGCTCAAAGGGATTGCTGTCCATGTTGATTTCAGGCTAAGCGCTCGGACTCGCACGATGGCGCGCGGAGCAAGAATCCCAGGAGCAGCGCCAAAGCCAGCGTTATACAAGTCAGAAGAAGGAAGCCCTCCTCGCTCAAATCCAAGAAGGCCCACGCGAGAATAATGACTCCCAGAGCAGCCGCCATATCCGCCAGGAGGACCAGACTGGTCCCTCTGTCGTTTCGGGTCAACCGGTAACCGTTCAGAACACTCATTGCTAAGAGTCGTTGCATGGACTCGCCCTCCGCCGAACTAGAGTGGAAGTCAGCTAACTAACTCGAGGGCCTTGCTGGTCAGTTTGTTGTCCTTGGTGATGTAGCCGTTTGAGACAAGAGCGGACGTCTGGGAGTCGACTTCTTTCCTATCCATCGAGAGGGCTTTGCTCACATCCTTCGGGCTCTTGTAACCCTGTCTGTAGCTTCGAAAGGATGACAAACTGCGACTTAGTTATGTCCGCAGGTAGCGTTTCCGGAACTCCACTCGAGACACTCATCCCCGCCATCATGTTTGGCACGTTCATCATTCGCATCAGCTCACTGGAAGACGGCATACTCGGAGCCGTAACGGCTCTCGTGACGGAGCCCAATCTCCTCATGACAGTGCTGCCATCTGCAGTGTAGAAAAATGGAAGGCTGCCGCCTAGCCAAGCCAAATTAAGTGGTCTGTCCGCGCCAGACGCGTGCCCGGAGAGATTCAGCAAATCAATGTGAAACCGCAGACCAAGGGAGAACACGGTCTCCCAAAGAAGAGGATAGATTCTGCATTCGTGACTCGCGCAGGCGTCGAAGGGGACTTCAACCTCTACAGGCACGAGGAACGCCAAGACGACCCTGACCAGGCGCTGCTAATCATGCCCATCGAGACCATCAGGGAGCTGAACTCGGAAGGCTGGCCGATCAAGCCAGGGGACCTTGGAGAGAACTTCACTACTAGCGGGATCCCATACCAGGCGTTTGGCGCTGGCAAGATCTTTGGAGTGGGCAGGATGCGTTTTCAGATTACAAAGGCCTGCGATCCTTGCGATAACCTGTTTCTGCTTCGCTACGTAGGAGTGTCCAAGGGACCGGCCTTCCTCAAAATCATGTCGGGGAGACGAGGCTGGTATGCGAGAGTCCTCGAAGAAGGGCAGGTCAAGACAGGAGATCGCTTGACAGAAGAGAGCGCTGCGTCGGCGAGCGACTAACCGCCAGAGTTCAAACTTGGAGCTTTCCGAGCAGGGCAGGAACCTGATCTACGCGGTCGTTGGAGGGCTGGTGATAGGCACTGTCCTTGCCTTCGTGACGATAGATGGCTACCCCCTGACCCTCTACCTCCTCCAGGACAATCGGGATGTCCTGGGGGGACGGGTTTGGGAGCTCGTTACATCGATTATCGTCGCGCCTCCAGACCTTTTTCCGGGAGTTGTCGACGTGGCCTTCAACGCAATGGCCCTTGCCTGGCTGGACGGCATCCTTTCTTACACCTATAGCAAGAGGCAATACTACGCAGTATTTCTGGCCACGGGCATTATGGGGAACATCTTCAGCTTGGCCAACGGCCCGAAAGTGGTCAGTTTCGGCGCCTCAGGCGGAATCTTCGGGCTTCTTGCGGGGGTGATTTCGTTCGACCTGGAGACGAACAGAAGGGTGAACCTGGGCCTGATGGCGTGGTTCGCAGCTATCTTCATCTTCAGCAGCTTCCTTTTCGGGAATGTTGACTGGATAGCACACGCCGGGGGTGCCCTGCTTGGGCTGGCGCTGGGTTACGTAATTGGCAGGCGTGGAGGCGTAGACCAGGTTTGATGACCGCCCGAAGGAGCGAACCGACGAAGAAGCTCATCATCGCCTTCGGGGACAGCCTCACGGTGGGTTACCAGTCGCCGACGGAGGATGAGGAACTCCCCCAGCTCGTCCCGTACACCGACTCCCTGAGCAAGAAAGTTGAGGAGTTGCTACGGGAAAGAGCAGCCGGCTTAAGGGTCGAACTTCTCAACAGGGGAATCGTCGGTGAGCTCACCGCTGACATGGTGGACCGTTTCGGCCGCGACGTCCTAGGGCCTCGACCTGATGTCGTGATTATTCTGGGAGGGTCAAACGACCTGGGGTGGGGGATGGAACCTCCGCCAGTGGCACGGAACCTCGCGGGCATGTATGATGAAGCGCTGAAGAATGGAATACGCCCTGTCGCCTGTACCATCCCGTCCGTGCGTGGCTACGACGAAGGCATCCGACCCAGGTTGCAGCTCAATGAGCTCGTCAAGAGGTACAGCAGGGCCCTCGGCGTCGCATGCGTGGACCTCTTCACAGCCACCGCCGACTCGGCAGGAAGACTGCGCGAAGAATACTCGAACGATGGGCTGCACCTGAGTCCCCCGGGCTACGAAGCCATGGCCGATGCGATATTCTCGGAAGCCGTGTGTGGAATGATCGAGGTCTATCTGAAGTCGGTCGGCGCGAGTTAGCTAAACAACGATTTCCGGACCCTCATCCCAGTAGCAGGTTTGGGATTAGCCGGCAGCGTTCGCAAAGCGTAAACTCGGCAGTAGCAGGTTCGACTGGGGCTCCACAGTTGCGGCAGCGGACTTCGTTTCGATCCTCCATTCATCCGTCCAAACAAGGCACTGGGCTAAGAAGGATGTCTCCGGTGTATCATGTGGCCTCATGAGAGTCATGATTTCCTTGGGGAGCCGTCGCGTGGCAAGAAAATTGCTTTCCGGGATATCTTTCCCTCGGAGGTCGTTATCCGCCTGTGCTGTCGAACTCCATGTTGAGCGTGATAGGAGTCAGGTCCTGATGATTCCCTCGGTTGTGCCGCGCATGACCTCCTTCCCATCCTGATTGCGGCACACGAACGACAGTGTGACGTTCAGGCGCCCCTCGGCAGGCTCCACCTTCTCGACTTTGCCATCACACATTATCGTGTCCCCCACGAAGACAGGGCGTGCAAAATCGTAGATGATGTGTCTGGCAATGTAGTTCATGTCCCCGCCGAGCTTTGTGGGTATGGTGGCAGTCAACAGCCCCTGCACCATGATCCTCCCTTGTATGTCAGCCACCACATGGTGGATACCCTTGTCTCCGGAGAGCTCGGCGAAGGCGTTGACGTCCTCTGCTGTGAAGGTCCTCTGATATGTCGACCTCTGGCCTGCTTCGAGCTTGTTCGTAGGCTAGGTCTGGATCCCGCCCTAGATTGAGTTTGCTCTCGCGTCCTAGAGTACTTGGCAACGCTTATTACAAATCACAGCCTACAATTGGCTGATGATTTCGAAAGCCACCCAATTCGTGGTTCCATTGGCCAACAAGCCGGGAACGCTTGCAAGGCTCTGCTCAGTGCTAGGCGACGCCGATGTCAACATCGTTGGGGTCTTCGTCCCAGAGGCCAGGGGGAGGGCACAGGCGGCAAGGGTTATGGCCGTCGATGTGGCGAGGGCAAGGGCAGCTCTCAGGAAGGCGAAAATTCCATTCTCTGAGGAGGAAGTGCTCAACGTCGAATTGGACAACAAGCCCGGAGCGTTCGGTGAATTCGCAGGCAAGCTAGCCAAGAAGAAGATCAACATTACGCACGCCTACGCTACAACTGCGCCGTTTGCTAGGGCCGGCGTGGTGGTGGCGGTCTCGGATATCGACAAGGCGCTGGCGGCACTGAAGCAAAAGAAGATCTGGGACTTGAGCCCACCCAAGTAGGTCCGAATCCAATTCGCAGCTCAAACGAATCCTTCCCGCCGGGTGCGAGCGGCGGCTATGCGTCGAGACTCGAAGCCGTCCTTTGGGCTTGAGAAAGCGAACAGCCAAGCTTATATCGGCATTATTACATATGTTATAATATGGCTGATACATACGCTCATCCTGAAGTTCTGGTCACGACGCAATGGGTTTCCGATCACCTAGAGGATCCCAAGGTCCGCATAGTTGAGGTGGATTACGACCCGGCCTCGAACTATCTTCAGGGCCACATTCCCGGCGCCGTGATATTTGACTGGAAGAAGGACATGAACGACCCAGTAACTCGGGACATCCTCTCGAAAGAGCAGCTCGAAAATCTGATGAAGAGGAGCGGCATCTCCCTGGAAATGTCAATCATTCTCTACGGGGACTTCAACAACTGGTTCGCCGCCTACGCTTTCTGGGACCTGAAGTACTACAAAATCGAGAACGTGAAACTCATGGACGGTGGTCGGAAGAAGTGGCTAATCGAGGACAGGCCGCTTAGCAAAGAAGTACCCGCATACTCGCCCAAGGAATATCATATCGGAAGCCCAGACATCAAGGTCCGAATCTACCGAGAGGGCGTGAGAGCCTCGATAGGAAAGAAGGGCAACGTGCTCGTCGACGTGAGAGGGCAGAAAGAGTTCTCAGGGGAAATCACCGCCCCCCCGGAGTATCCAGATGAACAGTCCCAGAGAGGAGGGCACATCCCGGGGGCGAAGAACATCCCATGGGGTCAGGCGGTGAACGACGCTGATGGGACATTCAAGAGCCGTGCAGAGCTGGAGAATCTTTACCATTCGAAGGGGGTCGACGGGGACAAGACAGTAATCACATACTGCAGAATCGGGGAGAGGTCATCCCACTCTTGGTTCGTCCTGAAGTACCTGCTGGGCTACCCCGACGTCAGGAACTACGATGGTTCCTGGACCGAGTGGGGGAACTCTGTCATGCTCCCAATAGAGCGCTAGACCTCCTCAGCTCTCGAGGGTTCCTTCCTGACGATGTAGTGGAAGATTCTTCCTTCCTTTTGTACCTCGACAACGGAGTTCCCTGTCTGGTCGGACCATCGTTGCATCTCGATCTCGGCGCTGCTGTCGTCAGAGACGACATGCACTACGGTCCCCGGCGTGCTTCTCCCTAAGAGATCGTTCAGCTTTGCGAGCACTGCCTGGCACTCGACCCCTGTGTCGACGATCTCGAAATCGGGGAAGGCGGCAAAGCAGTGCACGTGGCGTTCCTTTAGCAGCTCTGCTATCCTGCGCTCCGCCTGAGGGAGCCTTCCCAATGCTCCAAGCTCACCGTTGTCCTTGACCCCGATTTCGGCGAACCATGCCTCCCCATAGGGATCCTTGTTGAGGAGCCCAGGGTCGTCGACGAGGTGCTCGTTAACAGCAGAGAGGTTCCCGGAGATTGGAGAACGGAACACGTCGAAGTGCCTCGACCCCTCCATGGTACCAACGACCTGGCCCCGAACCAAGGCGGTGCCTATGTTCCTGAAGGTGACTGCAGAGAATACACCAAAGGACCAGGAAAGGAGGCTGGTGATCCCCACCCGTATGACATCCTCTTTCAAATCCACCCAGGTTCCCTGTTCAACATCGTAAAGGAGCCTGTCAGGAAACTCGCAGTGGTTTATCTTCAAGCGCTCGCCCGGCTGGGGAGACAACTGGACAAACAAAGCTTGTCCCAAGGGCAGGGGGCGTGCCACGCATGCGGGTCAGAACTTCCTTGCCAGCCAATCAACCAGGGGCGTAAAGGCGTCCTTCGGCCACAGCGCGTGCCTTGCTCCTGGAATCACGTGGAACTCCTTGTCGTCGCAGTTGATGCCGTCGCAGAATTCTCTCGCTCCGTCGGTAGTGAACAGTTCGTCATGATCCCCCACGGCCACGAAGAGCGGAACCAGCAGCTTCCCACCAAAGTCGAGGTTCGGAGACTCGACCATGCCGGAGCCGAGCATCCTCATGACCCTGAGGGCACCCGCCCCATACAAGACCGTGTAGAACCTGGCCGAATACTTGAAGTTGAACAGAGGGTCATCAATCCCCACCTGCCCCTCCCTGCGGTACTCTATGAGCGGAGTCCCTCTCAGAATCGCCTACACCCAGGAGGGTTCTCAGCATCGCTCCCCTACTGGGCTTGGGGTACACCCCGGTCCTGACCTTCTTCGCCGCGCTCACGATGATCAGGCCGCTAATTTCGTCGGGATGATTCTTCATTGCCATTATCGCCGGCAGAGCACCGAGGCTGTGCCCCATCACGACGAGCCTATCGGACTTCGACTTCACCAGGGCAAGCGTCTCCGCGATGTCACTCCTCAATCTCTCCTCGCTCGGGTAGTCTCCCCTCCGGCCATCGGAAAGGCCGTGCCCTCTGAGGTCCAGGCCGAACACATCGTAGCCTGAGGCGACTAACTGTTCTGCCACCATCGGGCCGTAGGGCCCGCTATAACCCGTTATGCCATGGAAGATGAGGACCGAGACCTTTGCCTTCCTCTCTGCGTTCCACCGCCTGACAAACAGAGTCTTGTCGTCGGACGTGCTTACCAGCTCGAAGGGGCCCTTGTACTCCGACCGGAGGCGTGTAACGTCGAATGGCATCCGCCCGAGCAGGGCAGGAGTCGATATTTACGGTCGATTCATGCGCGAATGAAGTCCAAACCGGAAACGACAACTCCCATAGGACCGCGGTGCCACGGTGACCTGATGCCCAATGACGCTACACAGAGGTCGACATTCTAAAATAGACAGTCGGCTTTATTGTCAGCGATGGAGGGGCGTCATTCCCCGGACTATCAGCTGACCATCGACAAGCTTCTCACCCAGACCATTCATCGCAGGAGCCAGTCTGAGATTGTTTACGGGAAGACGAGGTACAATTGGGTCGAGTTCTACTCGAGAATCAGAAGGCTCGCGGCGGGCCTCGAAGGCATGGGAGTCAAGAAAGGGTCGACCGTCGCGGTCATAGACGTTGACACCAACAGGTACCTGGAGGCTTACTTCGCCGTCCCAATGATGGGGGCTGTGCTTCACACAGTGAACATCAGGCTCCCCCCAGAGCACATAGGCTACACAATGGCGCACGCAGGAGACGATTTCGTACTTCTTCGGGATGACTTCGTCCCAATGGCCGCCAAGCTCGCGGGGGCTGTGCCATCTATCAAGGGAGTGGTGACAATGAGCGACACCGGGTCTGCCCCGTCGCTCCCATTCCCTAACGTGGAGTTCTACGACGACATGCTGGCCCAAGCTGACGGGAGCTACAAGTTCCCTGAGCTCGACGAGAACACGCAGGCGACGATTTTCTACACATCGGGGACCACCGGGATGCCGAAGGGAGTATGGTTCACCCACAGGCAGATCGTGCTCCACACCCTAAGCTCGCTTGTCGGGCTGGGCAGCTCGGCGCCCCAGAACAGGATGGACCCGAGCGACGTAGTCCTTCCACTCGTCCCGTTCTTCCACGTCCACTGCTGGGGGATCCCCTATAGCGTGGCGATGAACGGCCAGAAACTCGTTCTCGCAGGGAGGTACGACTATGGGAACATCCTCGATCTGGTCGACCGCGAGAAGGTCACTTTCTCAGATATGGTCCCCACCATTCTGAATATGCTTGTGAACCATCCCTCGGTTGAGGAGCACAGGGAGGCGCTTTCGCACTGGAAGGTGGTTATAGGGGGTGCCGCTCTCCCCAGGGAGCTGGCGGTCAGGGCGAGGAAGCTGGGAATCAAGGTAATGTCAGGGTATGGCCTCAGCGAAACCGCCCCCATACTCACGCTGGCGAACCCCAACGAAAGGCTCAGGATGCTAAGTGACGAAGAACTTGTGGACAGTCTGTTGCTGAAGACTGGGATCCCAATACCATTGGTTCAGATCAGGGTAGTCGACGGGGAGATGAAGGACGTCCCCAGGGACGGAAAGATCGCCGGAGAAATAGTGGTAAGGGGGCCCTGGCTAACCAAGGAGTACTACAAGGAAGAGGCGAAGACGAGGGATCTCTGGGCGGGCGGATGGCTGCACACGGGGGACATGGCTGTCATCGACGAAGAAGGCTATCTTACCATAGTGGACAGAATTAAGGACGCCGTCAAGAGCGGAGGGGAGTGGATACCCACCCTCATCCTGGAGGATCTAATAATGCGCCACCCTTCGGTCATGGAGGTTGCGGTCATCGGTGCGCGCGAAGCGCATTGGGGTGAGAGGCCGGTCGCAGTAGTGTCGCTGAGGGAGGGGCAGAAGGCGAGCGAGGAGGAGCTTTCAAGTCACCTCCAGAAGTTCGTGGACGAAGGAAAGATCGCGAAGTTCTGGATCCCAGAGCGGTTCATAATCCTGCCCGAGGCGCTCCCCAAGACAAGCACTGGCAAGCTAGACAAGAAGCCCTTGAGGGAGAAGTATTCAGGCGTACTATCTGCCTAGAACACTCGCCCCCTCCTCTTCGCTCTGCAAAAAACCAATTAGCGGCGCCAGGTGGGTCTGCACCCATAATGGCTCCGATCAAACCTACAATCACCAAAGCGGACCTCGACCGGGTCGACGTACGCGTTGGGACGATAAAGTCGGTCGAAGACGTCGCGGGCTCTGACAAGCTCGTTAGGCTGATGGTCGACTTTGGAGATCACACACGGATGATACTTGCGGGAATGAAGAGGGAGCGAGCTGACCCGAGGGAAATACAGGGAAAGCAGGCCCTCTTTGTCGTCAATCTAGAGCCGAGGAGGATTATGGGAGAGCTCTCCGAAGGGATGCTCTTCGACCTGGGATACGAAGATGGGATAAACCCCGTTCTCGCCATCCCGGAGATACCGGTTCCCAACGGGACACGGGCGTCTTGACACCAGAGGCCCGACTCCGACACAAGGGGGAAGGCTCGACCCCCGACTTTTACATCGAGGGCTGAGCCGGCTGAACCATCGGCGATGGCGAAGGGAGTTGCGTGTTGATCGAGAAGAAGGCGACGATGAAGAGGATATCGGCTACCAGGATGAGCAGGAGTCCGATCACTATTATGGTCAGGATGGCTCCGATGAGGTAGAGCAGGGCCCCTGTACCGAAGAGGCTGATGTTGAGCCTCCTCCCGAGCTCTCCGTAACCTCTTCTGAGGAATATCGATGACACCAAGAAGCAGATCCAGACAGCTGCGAGGCCGATTAAGATCGTCCCGAGCATGCCCATTATGTTTCCGGCGGTTACGGTGGTAGGCCCGGTGTAGGCGAAGGAGCTGGACAGATAGCCCATGCCCATCGCCTGGAATACCGTGGCAACGACGGCGACCACGCCTATCACGAGACCTATGATGCCGAGGATTACCGCATAGAGCACGTTGTTGAAGATCTTGGGGTCGCCTAGGATGTCTGATGCATACTTGAATGCCACGAGGACTAGTACCAGGCCGATGATTGCGATTATGGCCCCGATGGTTGGAACAAACCCGAGCAGGGTCAGGATGGAGCCGATGCCTCCGAGAGTCTTCACGTTTTCGAGGGTATGAGAACCGGTTGTACCAGTGCTAATCACACTTCTTCACATCGGCAACGGGGTGGTCTGGGACTATGATAACAGTTGGCTTCCGATGCGACTCGATGCAGAAGCGGAAGCACGTGTGCGCTTCAGTTATGATCCAGGGCTTCCAGGAACTCCAGCATCTTCTCGTTTGCCATCACAACATTCTCCAGGAAGAAGAAGTGGCCTGTGCCCGGCACCACGACCGCTCTGGCGCCGGGGATTACCTGGGCGAGCAGCTGGCTGACCTTATAGTCCCATGGGGCACTCAGGGCTCCCCAAAGGACCAGAGTCGGTGCCTTGATTCCTCTCACTTCCGATTTCGTAACAGGAGGGAAGGGAGCCGTCGTCTCACGCAGGGTTCTTGCATTGCGAGTCACCATCGCCTCGAAGGACGGGGGCTTCTGAGGCAGATCAGTCCTGTGATTGGATAGGGCTGGCACGAAGATCCGGAAAGCCGCCGTGGCATCGCCGCCGTCCACCGCCTTGACGGTGTCATTGGTCGCATTGATTAGGTTGCGGGCAGAGAGCGCCACGCTCGGCGACCTGAACAGCAGGGAGATTGAGGCCGTGGCACCTGGCCTTGCGACAAGCATCGTGACGACAGCCGCGTTGGCGAGAGTCAGAGACCTCGCCTTGTCCGGATGCTTGAGGGCGAAGAACGCGGCTATGAAACCACCATAGGAGTGTCCTACGAGGTGCACTTTCTCAAGCCCTAGCCCGTCGATGAGAGCTGCGAGGTCCTCCGCGTTGTTCTGGACGGTGCTGTCCATCAGGTCGCCCTCCCTATTGTTGGGGTGGGCGTATCGCCGGCTGTAGGCTATTGTTCTATACTTTGCAGAGAGCACGTCCACCTGGGGCTTCCACACAGTGTGGTCGCACAAGGCGCCATGAACGAGGACAACTGGTTCGCCGCTTCCTGCCTCTTCATAGTACAGAGGAATCCCATTCGCATCGAAGACAGGCACAAGAGGTTCCGGTCCGGGGGTTATTTTAGAGGTCTCCCGTCATTCCTTCTGTGGCGGCAGGTTCGGGGAGCTTAAGGCCAATCATGTTTTTCTGGAGGGTTCAATAGCACCGCCAGACCTCGGTTGCCGTCCATGGCAGGCAACGACGAGCTCTCTCCACTGGAACTAAAGATACTGCGTGCCCTTCCGCACGTCGGGAGCGTAGAGAAGCTAGACAAGGTAACGAAGGTTCCCCCGGCAACCCTCGGCAGAGAGATAGCGAAGCTCCAGCTCGGCGGGTACATCGGGGATGACGGCAGGCTCACGGAAAAAGGGCTGGGCGCCATCAAAACCCAGTAAGACGCCTGACGGTCTTCGGATCCCTGATTCCGAGGATATCGTTGACGTACTGCTGGACCTGGGTCTTCGATTGCTCTTCTCCTTCTTTGCTGGCGAAACGGGAAGCGAGGTACTTGCACCTCGTCGCTCCCTTCATGACCGGGAGGCTGTGCTTCTCGCAGAAAAGGCCCTCCGGGCGCTCGACCACCAGACAGTCCTCGGTTAGCAGGAGCAGGGTGTCCCGAATCGAAAACAGGGTCTCAGGGCTGGTACCACCGGAGCCCTGTAGGTCCTTCTGCGGCGTCCGGAACGTGTAGGAATACGGCTTCTTGGTTCCCGTGCCCGCCGACATCGCGTATTTGGCCCCCCCTCATCGGCAGAAATATGTTATTGGTTGGAGGTATGGAGGAACAGGTCGTTCGGGGGGTGGAAATGCGCCTCCCTAGGTCGAAAGTCCTGTCATCCTCTCGCTTTCATCCCAGAGCTTCTTTGCCACGGCCTGGTCGTAAGATTCCGCCGAAGACTGCTTCTCACGCATATGATCGTAGTACTTCCCGGTCACGCCTTCGACCTGTGGCGACGACGCCAGGTACGCCGGTGTCTCAGCCCCCTTCTCGGGGCTGATAAGGAAAAGCCTAGAAACGTTCCCAAGGAATGAGAAAGGACCCATCGAGCCCTTCCATATGTTGGTCGCCACGGCACCGGGGTGAAGGGCGTTCACCGTGACCCCAGTCTCTTCCAGACGCCTCGACAGCTCGTACGTGAAAAGCACCTGCGCCAGTTTGGCCTGTGAGTAGGCCTTCATGACGCCATACCCCTTCTTCATCTGCAGGTCGTCGAATTTTAGGTGGCCCCGGTAGTGTGACGCCGACGAGACATTGATTATGCGCGACGGTGCGCTCTTTTCCAGCGCCCCCAGCAGGAGATTGGTAAGGAGGAAATGAGAGAGGTAGTCCACCTGAAAGGTGGTTTCGAAACCGTCAGCCGTCACCGAGCGCATCACATTGACCCCTCCAGCATTGTTGATCAAGACGTGCAACGAATCGTGTCTCTCCAGGAACTCCTTCGCCAGCGCTCGAACGGAATCGAGAGAAGTAAAATCGGCAATCATGAGCTCGACCACGGCCTTGTTGCTCGCGCCTTCGATTTGAGACATCGCTTTTTCTCCCCTTTTCTGACTTCTGCACACCATGACCACCGTTGCCCCAAGTTCTGCCAGCTTTCTGGAGGTCTCTTTCCCGATACCCGAACTCGCACCCGTCACCATGCAGATCCTCTGGGCCATCTGCTGCGACTCCAAACTACTCGTGGGCGAGCGAATTGAGGTGCGCTTTGAATGTATGGCAGGGCGAGAGCCGTTAACTTAGAGGTTCGCCCCGCAGCTGATGCAAGCCTTCGCGGTCTCGTCGTTCAAAGCTCCGCAGTATCTGCATTTGATTTTGACCACCTCCCTTTCGACCACCGTCGTTGGTCCAGCGGTAGAAGGAGTCTGAGCGGGAGGGGCCTGCTGATACGCGGGGGCGCCCATCATCGCCTGCGAGAACGGGGCCTGGTACCTGCTCAGGTTCTCGCGGATGATGCCATAGGCCCTTTGGGCCTCTGAATTGGGTATGTTTTCCAGAGCAAGCGGCTCTCCCCCGAACTTGAGGTCCAGCTTGAGGGTGGAGCGCGTGAACCCCTTGTCCATTACGACGTTGGCTACGTCCTGATAGTTGTAGTCGGTGTAGTCCTTTTTCAGTCCCATGGCGTGAGGGTGCCTAAGGATGATTCTCTGATTTGTGATGAGAACGGAGTCGATGCTTATCTTGGGGTGGTAAATTTTCTCTGCGATGTAGAGCTGGGCCTCTTCATTCGGGCCCAGGATCTTCTGCAGGTCATCGGGGAGAGGAGCACTCAAAGCCAGACTAGCAGAGGCAGGGGTGGGATTTATGCAATACGTGACTAGGCGATAAATACCTCTCAAACCAAGGCTCCTTGATTGAGGATCAGCACGGCGGCGACGCTCAGAGCGATTGACAAGTGGAAGGAGAGAACGCGTTCTGAAGCTTCTCGATTCTACGTGTCGACGGGGGCTCTGCTCGCCTCAGTCCTGCCTCCCCCGAGGCGAGGAAGAGTCTTGCTCGCCATCGCTCTCGTCGTGGCGACGATGGCCAACTTCGCGTTCTCCGAACTTGCATTGCTTGTCTTTCTTGGCTTCCTTACTGCGAAACTGCACTGCTATCGACTCCTCAACTCATTCCTGAGGTTCATGCCTTTCACGCGTTGAAGGTAACGCGATTCCCGATGGACTGGGTCGATCAACTTTCCTAGTGATTCGAGCCCTAGTCAGGGACGCTCAGTATTCTTCTAGCTGTCTGGACGTCCTCGGTGAGCATTTCACCACACACGGGGCAGTAGAATCCCGGTTCCTTCTTTGAATCTCCCCCAAGGTTGATCACAGCATCCCCATCCTTGCGCATTATTCCTGACAACCCGAACTTCCCCGTTTGGGAATAGAATTCGACATGCTCAATGGGCATGCTGCATCGGGGGCACACACTCATGTATGCGATTTCATTTCTTGGTTGATTTATCCGTTCTGAGTCTGCCGACATAATGTCATGCGTGGTCTGGCCCTACAGCTCGGAGTGTCGCAGACTTTGCAATTGGCAAACCACATGCGAGTCTCAACATATTGAGTCTAGTGGGTGGGTGCCAATCCCGGTTGCAATTTGGACGAGATTTGGAAGAAAGCTCATTTAGTAAACTACGTGCGTCTGAATGCAGATCTTGAATTTCAAGACAATCACAACAGTGTTCGTCGTGCTGACAGTAGTATTTGGAGCGTCCACAGTTTACCTGTTGGGAACTCAAGGCGGAAGCACTTCTACGACCACCTTCACCACTACCGCCATCTCAAACAATACGACGACGGTTACGAGCGCTTCCTCCGGTGCCCAATCGGCCGGCATCGCCTACAAGAGCGGCATAGGGTTCTACCTTGTGAACGGCTCGGGCATGACACTCTACTACAGGACCACGGACAATCCGTCCAACGGAACCAGCACATGCACCGGCGGTTGCGTGCAGATCTGGCCGGTCTTCTACGACAAGAACCTCACACTGCCACCGGGGCTGAACGCAACCTCATTCAAGGCCGTGACGAGGGCAGACGGCAAACAACAACTGACGTTCGATGGCTGGCCGCTCTACTTCTACAGCGGCGATCACAAGCCCGGGGATGTCAATGGACAGGGAATAGAGGGGATATGGTTCGCCCTTAACCTCCCGGCCCCGAAGTCGTCCACCACATCGACAAGCACAACCTCAACTTCAACAGGCGACACGGCGTCGACCACATCCTCAGCAGCATCCGCAACCACGACCAGTTCGACGACTTCCTCAACAATTGAGACAACTTCATCAACTTCTACATCGACCAGCACCACAACGTCTACCTCAACAACCAGCAGTTACACGTACTGAAGGGACGTACCTCCTGAGTGCCGATGTCCAAGACCACAGCATAAATGGGAAGGTCAGGGCCTGAGGCCCCGAACCAATCTTACATTCCCGCGTTCTGCCAGAGGCCGATGACGTTTCCTTCGGTATCCTCGAAGTAGGCCGACCAGCCCATGTCTCCCACGGGCATCTTCTTGCCTACGGGCTTCCCACCAAGGCTCTTCACGTTCTTCAGAGCCGCGTCGATGTCGGACACACTAATGGTGACCGTCACCGCTTTCGGCGCCATCTCACCCCCCTTCCCCATGCCACCATTGATCGAGCCTGGGGATTTGGGTCTCCCATTCTCGTCCGAGTCGGTGGTGACGACGCTCCAGTATTCGAAGCCCGGGAACTGGTTAAGGTTCCACCCGAAGGCCTTGGAGTAGAAGGCTGAAGCCCTCTTTACGTCCTTGGCGGGGATTTCGAAATGGACTACCGAGTCCATGGAGGGGCCGAGCCAGCCAGCTATTTAAGACAAGACACACGCGAATGCTGTTTCTATTGTTCCCTGTGAAAGTATTCTGAATCCCAATCGCGAGAAGACCAAGGCTCCAAGCAATAATCGCTCGAAATCACCGGAAATCGTCTAGAACTTTCGACTTCGATGTGAAACAATTCTATCATGACCTGATTTACCGGCGCCCGATATACTATCGTAGAATCACCTTGGGCAGAAAGGCAGCTCTGTTCGGTTTCTGGATAGTAGGATTCATGCTGGGCGGTTTTGCGTGGATGGTCAAGACGCCCGTGCTCAACTTCGTTCAAAGCATTGGCCTAAGCTCCGACACAAGTCAAGCCCTCATCGCAGGCCTCTTCGGATCTGTGGTGATGGTCCTGTCCGTGCTCGCTTACAGCTTCCTGTCATCGTCGAGCTGAAATTGGATGACACTGAGAGACTATCTCATGCCGGGGGAGGAAGTAAAGTTCTCGAGCAGGCGGAACGTGCGCTACGGCACCAAGAGGTACCAAGTGATACTCAGCGACAGGCGTATTCTGCTATACGCCGAGAGGGGGGCCTTGTTCAAGAACGACGACGTTGTTGTCCAGAGGCTCGACGACCTGCAGGGAGTGAGGTACACCGAGGAAGGTATAATAGCCAAGAGGGGGATAATCAGGGTGCAAGGCTTCAAGTCGGAGATGGACCTGTCGGGTCCTGCCGAGGAAATCAAAACACTCTATCAGCAAATGATGCGATTCATGTAATCTGAAATGCTGTCCCGGGCTTCGAAAGAAGAGATACTCAGGAGGTTGGAGGCCAAGGTAGGCCATCCCATAAGCGAGGAAGGCCTGTCGCCTGGCAGCAGGCGGGCCATCGCAAACCTCGCTGAGATACAGCGCGACCTTTTTGCTATCTCTGAAGTCCTCAACGGAGAGCAGGGCCGCATCCAGCGCAGTGCCCTGCTGTCCCTGTCGTCCAAGCTGCGCAAGCGCAACGAGATGGAAATTCACGGGGCGGAGGTCAAGTCACTCCAAACGGAGGTGGACAACAAAATCTCCGAAATCTCAGCGCAGATACTCGGGGAGGACGTAGCCAGGAGCTCAGGCCTCCCTCCGCCCGAGCGTCAGGGCGGTGTTGATGCTGTTGAATTGAGGTGTCCGAACTGCGGCGCGACGCTGCCCATGCCCAACGGCCGATTCGTAAAGTGCGAGTACTGCTCGACAACCCTGTCGATACAGGATGTGAGCGCTCAAATCAGGACCATGATTCAGAGCATCTGAATAATGGCAGCGGACCCTCCTATGATGTACCACCCCTCTTGATACAGCCGCAGACAGGGAAGAAAAGTCCCCTAGGGAAACGATAAATCCAACAATTGCATTTTTCCTTTGACAAGCCACGCCACACCAGTTCCAAGGGGATAACCGGCTTGAAGAGGCGTCATACGTGGATGCGCTCGCCAGGGAGTCGGCGTCGGAGAAGTGCGTCCGCTGCGCCAAGCTGCCCGACTGGAAAACTGCCGCTCTGATCTACGTGGGTTCCAGATTGGACTATTACTACTGCTACCAATGCAAGCGATGGTTCGTGAGGGATGCCAAGTACCGTTACGCGACCGCGTATCTGGATGAGCCTGATGTAGTCCGCAGGATGTTAGCAATCCTAAAGCTCCAGAGGGAAATGGTCGAGACCCAGCTCGCAACCATCCACTGGTTTCGGAAGAGGTTCTCTCACGCACGGCGTCTCTTCTGGAACCTCGTCAGGTGGTAAAGTGCAGGCAAGCTCTGATGCCCGACGAATGCTTTCCCCCATTCTTTTCATGGCATTTCGAACATCATTCAGGCCCTGAAGGCATGGGCGTGCTCAGGTTCGCATCTTCGGGGTGCCTGACCATTGTCGTCCTTGGCACTCCGACGTCATAGGTGTTGGCGTGCATGAATAGAATCCTGAACCTGTAGACATCTCTTGCCACACGATCATCACCGGGCATGGGGCGAGGCGGGGAGGCGGAGAGGCGGGCAGCTGCAAGGGTGGCATGGCCTGCGCATGAAACGACGACCCATCGTTTCTAACCGCGAGAATCGACTCCCTTCCTTATCAGGGGCTTGAGAAAGTTGGCCCGACAGCTTTGGGAATAACGACGGGCGTGAACGAGGCCCGCTTCTGGTCCGGCAACGAAGCGTGCGTGGAAGGGGCGTTGGCTGCGGGGTGCAGGTTCTTCGCAGGGTACCCCATCACCCCCGCCAACGAGATCAGCGAGCTCCTCTCTGGTCGACTCCCCAAGGTCGGAGGGACGTTCATGCAGATGGAGGACGAGCTGGCGAGCATCGGCGCGGTGATGGGCGCGAGTTGGGCCGGTAGGAAGGCGATGACCGCGACGTCCGGGCCGGGCTTCTCCCTCATGCAGGAGACCATCGGCTGGGGGTTCATGACCGAGACCCCATGCGTGGTCGT
>CAYPSJ010000012.1:0-12749 GCA_964413565.1 uncultured Nitrosopumilales archaeon
ACCCCACTTATTTTGATGGTTTGGACAGCCGTTCTCATTCGGTATGTTATGCCTAATCTAGAAGGGCAGCACCCGGTTCAAGTCAGCCCGTGAGCGAGCAGTATGCCATGTGAACCAAATCGACAGAAGGGAAGGTTGACACAGGCTGGTTGGCAAGTGATTTGTTGGCGGGGAAGAAGGCAACACTCCAGACCTCGTAAAGTGTGAAACTCGTGCTGTTAAGTGGGGTTGGCCAGTAAGTGAGGAGGCTACCCCCTGCTATGGTCATGTTCCGAAAGGCTTCTGGAACGAGAGGGTAGAAATCCATTGGAAAGAAGGCAGTCTTTGCTATGCAGTCTGAGACGGCAACTATGGGAATGCCGTTCTGGAGACGACTCGCCTGAGCATTGGCAGTAACCTCGGCTTCATATTCGTAAAACAGCACCCCTGATGCCAGAGCAAGGACCAAGATGAGGGCAAGTAGAACGGTGATACCTTTCCTTACCGGATGCCCTTGAAGGGTCTCCTCTTCTCTGCTAGGAAGTGACACAGCCTCCTATTGGCTTGGGAACGAATTAAGACTTGAGGCTAATCTTTGAGAGTTTGAGCCTGAATAATATCCACTCACAAACCATCATCACAATGCCACCAAAATCACCCGGTTCAAATCCGGCCGACCCCACTCATCTCGGACTGTTCTCATAACTCATCTGAAATAGAGTTAGTGGGAGTGCCTGAACCTGTCATTATCGTGGATTACGACCACATCTGGGTCGTTACATTCAAGAAGCTATGCAACCGCATCGGTGAATCACTGGGATATCTCCCACATTGAATCGACCATGTAGGAAGCACCGCAATTCCGGGGGCTGCCGCAAGCCCATAATCGACATCGACGTGGTTAAGTCTGCGGCGGGCGTGCCGAAGGCAATCAAAGCCCTGGAGGAGGCAGGGTACAAACACCTAGGCGACCTAGGAATAACTGGAAGGGAAGCGTTCGAGAGCCCCACCGATCTTCCAGCCCATCATCTCTATGTGGTCGTGCCGGGCAGCCGCGAACGTACGTGCGCCATGTAAGATTCAGAGACTATCTAAGGAGCCACCCGGAGGAAACGAAAAACTACTCGGCGAGCTTCAAACGACCGAGCGAGACGGGGCTCTCGCTTAGTAAATCCATCCCGGTGGGTCGGCCCAAACGAATAATACAACACCTCGGTCGCGAAGTGATAGATTGAGCCAGAACTCCGCCAAGCGTTTCTTCGCGGAGCACGCGCAGGATTACTCCAAGAGTCAGAGCCACGCCCAAGGGGCGGATCTCGACGCGCTGATCAGAGCTCTGAAACCCAAGAAATCAGAAGTTGCTCTTGACGTTGCCACGGGGACGGGATTCACGGCCGTAGCACTTGCAGGGCTGGTTGGTCACGTAACGGGCATAGACGTGACGGACGAAATGCTCGCTCAGGCAGTCAGGCTGGCGAGGGAAAGGGGGCGCACCAATGTTCGGTTTGAGCTGGGTGACGCCCTGAAGATAGGCTATCCCAATTCATCGTTTGACATAGTCACCACCAGAAGGGCGACCCACCACTTCGAAGATGTACCGAGGTTCCTCCGTGAGGCCAGACGGGTCCTCCGCTCTGGGGGGAGGCTGGGCATCGTCGACATGTCACCCCCCGAAGGCGCCGAGGCCTTCTCCAACAGAATCGAGAGGCTCCGTGACCGAAGTCACGTCAAAGCCTTCACGCAGGCCGCTTGGAGGTCGATGGTATCGAAGGCCGGCTTGCGCATCCAGTCTTCCGAAATCCTAGAGGAATCCGTCACTTTTGAGAGATGGCTCTACCCAGTAGAAGCCGGCGGGAGGGAAGAAGAGGCAATCCGCAGGGCCTGGAGTTCGGTGCCCGCAAGCGTCAAGCGGCTACTGGTGGCGAGGTTTGAAAAAGGAGTCGTGAAAGGGTGGACAAAATCCAGAATCGTGCTAGTCGCTTCCAAAACTCCTTAAACGGCAGACCCCGAGGAATCCCATTCTTGTCCAGGGTCATCGGCCATGTCGACCTCGACTACTTCTACGCGCAGGTCGAAGAAGTGGAGAACCCATCTCTGAGAGGAAGGCCCATCATAGTCTGCGTTTTCTCCGGAAGGACGGAAGACAGCGGCGTCGTCAGCACCGCCAACTACAAGGCGAGAGAGTTCGGGGTGCACTCTGGGATGCCCATCGTCCAGGCCAAGAAGAAGCTGGAGGGGCACGATCCAGAGGTAATCAGAATGAATCACGAGAAATACGAGGCCGTTTCGAATAGGATTATGGAGGAACTTGGAGAGCTGGTCGACGTGCTCGAGCCAACAGGCATCGACGAGGCGTTCTTCGACATCACAAATTCGACCGGGGGAGATTACAGCCGGGCCCGCGGATTGGCCGAATCAATCAAGACTGCTATCACGAAGAGCGAGAATCTTACCTGTTCCATAGGCATTGGGCGCAGCAAGGTCGTCGCGAAGCTCGGTTCTGACACGTCCAAGCCTGGAGGACTCACCGTCATTTCTCCCGAAGCCACTGAGTCCTTCTTGGCGCCTCTGGATGCTTCGAAACTCTATGGAGTCGGACCCAAGACCACATTGATCCTAGAAGAGATGGGCATCAGAACCGTCGGGGAACTGGCCAAGTCTAGCCCCCCAGAACTCGAGAGGCGGTTCGGGAAGAAGTTCGGAGGATACTTGCTGGCGGCAGCGACAGGAACCGATGCGGATTCCGTCGTGGCAGGTCTCGAACCGACCCAGTTCAGCCGCATTGTGACCCTCAGGCGGGACACCAGTGACCCGAAGGAGGTGACTGAGCAGCTTTCCGCGGGGATGAAGTATATCTACGGCAAACTGGCGTCGTCAGGCAAGTCGTTCAAGACGGTCACCGCAATCGGCATCCTCACCGACTTGTCTACGAAGACCAAGAGCAAGACCTTCGAAACCGCTGTCAGCGACTTGACCATGATTGGGGAGACGGTGTCTGCCCTCTTTGACGAGCTGAGCAGAACCGCCGGGAAGGAATTCAGGAGGGCGGGCGTTCGGGTCTCAAGCCTAGAGGACGTCGAAGACCAGACCTCGCTCTCCGAGTTCCTCCGTCCGGCCAGGTGAGAAGACGAGCAAAGAAGCTGACACGCTCCGCGCCAAGTTTCCGGGATACGCCAAGCACGGATCGAAGTTCAACAAGGCGATTGACACAGTCCTGGCAGGCGGGGTCAAGGAAAGCGTGTTCCTCCCCAGCGGGAGAAAGGTGATTACAGTCGTTGGGAGGCTCGGGGACGAATTCATCGATCCGGCCAAACCATACTGCTCCTGCAGCAATTTCTTTTTCCGGGTCCTTGGAGGGAGGGAAGAAACCTGTTACCATCTCCTGAGCTACAGGATGGCAGCCGAGACAGGCAAGCTCGATGTCGTGAAGTTCAGCGACGAGGAGTACGGAGCATACCTCGCTGCCACAGTGCGCGACGTCTTCGAAGTACTACGAAAGAGCGCAGGCTAGGTAGTACGAAGAGACTGAAACGGAACCTCTATCGGAGATGAGCCAGCGGCGAGATTCGATCTCGCGACCCCCTGCTCTCCTTCGTATGATACAAGGCAGGTGCTGAAGTCGGTTTCCCTCTAACCAGGCTGAGCTACGCTGGCCCGACTACACTCGCTCAGGACTCGGTTTATCACCTTTCTCGCCATGAATAAAGCTGGGTACTGAGGAGCTCCACTGTGGAATACCGCGAGCTGGGTAGGACCGGGGAGAAGGTCTCCGTCATAGGAATGGGCTGTTGGGGACTCGGGCTATCAAGGGACAAGAGGGAATGGATCCGAGAAATCGCAACATTGCAGCGGGGCATAGAGCTCGGGATGAACCTCATTGACACCGCAGAACGGTACTCGTCAGGCAGGTCAGAAGAGCTCGTGGGGGAGGCGGTCAAGGACTGCCGCGACGACGTATTCATTGCGACCAAGGTAGCCCCGCCGAACCTCCACTACGACGCCGTAATCAGGGCGTGCAAGGACAGCATCAAGAGACTTGGAGTGTCCTACATCGACCTCTACCAGATTCACTGGCCTGACCCGGGCGTTCCAATCGAGGATACGATGTCTGCGATGGAGAAGCTTGTCCAAGATGGCTTGGTGAGATACATCGGGGTGAGCAACTTCAGCGCCTCCGAGACTGACGCTGCAAGGGCCGCGCTGGCAAAGAACGAAATCGCGTCAAACCAGGTTGAATACGCCCTGACGAACAGGTCCGTGGAGGGCGACATCCTGCCCTACTGCGTCGGTGAGAAAATTACGCTCATTGCGTACAGCCCCCTCGCCCATGGCCACATCACCCGCTCTATCACAGGCGATATCCTGCAGAAGTACGACATGACGCCTGCCCAGGCGATGCTCAACTGGGTAACACGCAACGAGCAGGTGGTTGCGATTCCCAAGGCGGGGAACATTAGGCATCAGGAGGAGAACGCCTCTTCCATCGGCGTTCGGTTCAGCGCCGCGGACTACGAGAGAATCTCTTCTGGTTAGTTGCGGCTACTCCGTCGGAAGCGGGTAGAGGCAGTTCGAGCAGCAGCTGTAGGACATTTCCAGACTGCTGCTGGTGTCTAGTTTTTCGTCACACCATATGCATCTGAAGGGTGCGATCGATGCTTGCATATTCCGAAGGGCGCCGCTTTGCTATATAAGATAAAGCAAAAAGCGATTGTGAGTTCTGCGTTTAACGAACTATTTTGTGATATGATGCATTCGGACGAGGTCCTTCTCGAATTGTTTCAGATTCGGTGGTATTTTGGTGACAATCGAGTCCTTCAGGGTGAGCCCCTTGTCCCTCTTGGTCTTCCACACCTGGGCGTTGAACTCCATTATGCTCTGGCTCACCTTCTCACTCACATCGAACCTCACAGGCTTAGGAAAAGGCTGCAGATGGATGCTTTGGGCGCCATAGAGTTTCCTCCACACATAGTCCGTCATATAGGGGATGATTGGCGCCAGGAGCAGCAGCATGCTCTTTACCACCATATGCAGCGTGTACCAGGCCGCCTCCTGTTCCTCCCTGGTAACGCCGTCCCCATAGGCCCTCCCCTTCGCCATTTCGAGGTAATTGGAGGCGAAAACATTCCATAGGAACTCCCTGACCTTCGTCGACACTGTGAATACGTCGAAGCGCTCGTATGCCTCTACGCACTCCTGGGTCAGCTTGCCGAGCTCGTTGAGCATCCACTTGTCAGTCCAGGTAAGCTCAGCCCTATCCGGCATGGGGAACGAGCTGATGAACCTGCAGGTGTTCCAGAACTTGGTCAGGAACTTCCCTGATCCCGCTATCCTCTCTTCGCTGAAACGGAAGTCGTACCCGAGCCCGGCTTCAGAAGCTCCCCAGAACCTGAAGGCGTCTGCCCCGTATCTCACCAGGATCGGCTCCGGGTCCACGAAGTTCCCAAGGCTCTTCCTCATGGCCCTCCCCTGGACGTCCTGGCCCAGCCCTCCGATCCAGGCGTGCCTGAAGGGCTCTTTCCCCGTGAGTTGGTAGCACTTCAAAAGCGTGTAGTAGAGCCACGTCCTCACTATGTCCTTCCCCTGCATCCTGATGGTGGCCGGGTACGTCAAACCGCTGAACTTACCCCCCTTCAGGTATTTCGAGATGTATAGCGGGGAGAGGCTTGAGTCCATCCAGGTGTCGAACGTCCTCGTCTCGCCGATGAACTTCGTGTTCCCGCACTTCTTGCACTTCTTGAAGGGGGCCTCGTCTCTCCAGGGCCTGTAGTAGACCCCGGGCTTGGGGAGGTGGGGCGTGTTGCACTTGCTGCAGTACCAGACCGGGATTTCCGTGGCGTAGTATCTGCGCCTGGATATCGGATAGTCCGTGGTGAGCACGTCAATCCAGTCGAGAAGTATCTGACGATGCATCTCCGGATGAAATTCAATCTTCCTGGCGATTTTCTTTAGTGCAGGCTTGAACTCGAGCTGTTTGAGGTAGTACTCCTCCATGGGGATGATTTCGATTGGGGTGTGGCTCCTCTCGCAGAGTGGGGTCCTGTGCTGGATCTGCTCCACCTTCGTGGCGACCCCCATCTCCTGCAGGTCCTGAATAATCTGGGACCTGGCATCCTTTATCGCAATCCCGGCGTACTTGCCTGCCACTCCTGTCATCTTCCCGTCCATGTCCACGGCTACAATCTCCTTCAGCTTGAACTCCCTGAACAGCATGACGTCATTGAGGTCCCCATAGCTGCACACCATCACCACACCACTGCCGAACTTGGGGTCCACGCTCTTGTGCCCCCTGATTGGCACCTCCCTGTTGTAAATCGGAACAATCGCAGTCTTGCCGATGTACTTCTTGTACCTCCCGTCCGCCGGATTCACAACCAACATCTGGCATGCGGCCAGCAGCTCAGGGCGCGTGGTCGCTACCGGCAGCTCCGTCCTGCTCTCCTTCACCCTGAAGATATTCGTCACCAAGAAGGTTGGGAGCTCTTCATACTCGATTTCGGCATCTGCGATGGTGGTGTTACAGTCTATGCAGTAGTTGTTGGGCCTATTCGCCAGATAGATGAGCCCCTTCTTCCATAGCTCGATGAAGGACCACTGTGTGAGCTTCCTGTATTCTTCGGAATCGGTCCTGTACTTGTTGTAATAGTCTCCCGAAATCCCAAGGGTCTTCATGAGGCCGACCATGTACGCCTCCAAGTCGTCCAGCGCGTGTTTGCAGAGGTTGATGAATTCCTCCCGCGGGGTCTTCCGCATCTGCACCCTGTACTTCCTTTCGGCGAAAATCTCCACCGGGAGCCCGTTCCTGTCGATTCCTACCGGATAGAGAACATCCAGCCCTCTCATCCTCGCTGCCCTCGCCGTCATGTCAATCTGAGTGTACTGAGTCAGGGCTCCTGGATGCCAGGGCTTCCCCGAAGGGTAGGGGGGAGGGGTGTCGACCACGAAGTTACGATTTTTACTGTTTGCGAGTTTGAAATCGAAGATTCTCCTCTCTATGTCCCAGACCTGTCTCATCTCAGCCTCTAGCTTTGGGTCCCAGGAGGTCGCTTCAAGCTTCGCTGAGAACTGTGGCTGCAAACGATGCAGGCTGTCCCATGAGAGAGTATATTAGGTTAAGAGGGGTTTTGGGTCCGCAAAACGGGGTTTCTGGAGGTAGCCCTGTCGACTGCTTTGAGGAGGGGGTAACCAACAATGCCGATGGGCACAATTTCACTCCCAAGAAATTCGACCCACCCGACCCAGAAGGGGACCCCGGGCGCTCCGGCGAGGACTACTACGTAGGTCCCTACAATCACGGCAACCACCGCTATCTCGAGGGTGATTGCCAGCATCCAGTCTCCTCGGAACTTCTTCCTCGTGATGCCCCAGGCGAGGGTTGCGGCAAGGAGATTAGCCGTAGGACCTCCTACGATGTCCACCACCCCAAGATTGGGTCCAAGCGCATTGCCAATGAAGCATCCAACTGTCACACCCACTATTGCGGGAGGACCGAACAGGATTGAGAGCGGAAGCAGGGCGTCTACGAGCCTAAACTGTAGAGGGCCGAAGCTGATGAAACCGAAGTAGAGAACATAGGCGCCGTACAAGGCGGCCAGCAGCGCTGCAAGTGCCACATTACGCGTTGTCCAGGTTCTCTTGTTGCTCAATTCCTCCCACACCGGGATTTGTAAGGCGGATCGGGTGGAAGTCACTCACCCGCCAATTCAGAGCCTCCACACTGGTTGATTTAAGCCATCAATGGAACTGCGGGTCTAGCTCCTGTCGATCGCTCTCGGAGAATCAGTCACCAGCTCCCCTCCTCCAGTCTAGGAACGTCGCCGTGATCCAGAGGACGTATGAGTTACTATGAGTTGCTTTTCTTCGCGGCCTCTCCCGCAATGACCTCCTTGGGCAGAAGCCAGTAGATATCCGGGTGTTCCGTCTTGAGGGTCGAGAACGTAGGAGGGAGGAGTCCGTTTCTTCTAGCCCTGCGCACATTGTATTCGACGAACCGCTTCATTGCGCTCGTCTCACCAGCCGCTGCGACGAACGCCCTGATTCTCTCAATGGCCATCTCGTCGTCGAGCTTCTTGACGTTCACCAAGTAAGGTGCCAGGACCAGCCACACCAATCTGTGCCTACCATCGGAAACTGGGTGCGCCAGGAGATCTTCTACGTAGAAGTACCCCTTGTTAGTCCTTGGCTTCGGAGAAGGCACATACTGCATCACGTCAACCTTGACCCCTAGCAGCTGCTTGGGGAACTGACCCCTTCGCAGGTTCCTCACCCCTTCGGCGATGGCGGCGAGCGCCGAGTCCCCGAAAAGGTCGTTGAGCATGTTGTCGCTCATGTAGACAATCCCTCTTTCAAGCTCCTGCCTTGCCAGTTTCCACTTCGGGTTCCTGGTGAGCTCGTACTTCGAGACCAGCGAGAGATATCTATCGAAGGGCATAGAGTATCTGGCCCGTCCGTCCGCAGCATCGTCCAGCGATGGAGCGGTGCCGAAGCATTCCCCCATGATCTCCGCCTTCGCCTCCGGCTCCTCACTCAGGAAGAACTCCTTCGCCCTCTCGGCCTCCTTCTTGGAGAACCTCGACGTCAGTACTGGGTCTTGGCTGGCAACCAAGGCAGCTGCGAAGAAACTGGAGAACTCGACCAGCTCAGACATGTGCGGCTCGTACTTCGCCCTCCCCAGGGAACTCAGGAGCCTGCTTTCGGTCTGCCCGACCACCTCCCTGCTGGCCAGCCCCTCCTCGACAGGGACGGACTCGAAGAATTTCCTCGACCTGGGTGCGAAGGGGTACCTCAGCTCCAGGTCAGACAGCAGCGGCCCACCATACGGCATCTATCCCCACCGGATGTTCCGGTCTTCCAAGGCCCTTCTTAGCCTTCTTTCGCCGTTGAGACTATCGAAAGTACGTCCCTGTCCCTGAGCACGTAATTGGTCGGGAGATGCAGCCCCGTCCTGACGTCAATGGCATAGAGGAGCCCCTTGACCAGGTCTGTGTGTATGTCCCTGGCCAAGTCCTCCACTGTGGACCCGCTGGGGAGGAGGTACACATCAGGGAGTATCCGACCGTTCTTGTCGGAAAGCTTCTGTGGATCATGTACCGGGTAGACAGCGTTCTCCTTGAGCAGCTTGAAGGTCACAGAGTTTAGCGCGAACTGCACGCCCGTCCTAAGGTACTCCCCGAAGACCTTCCTTCGAATGTAGGCGAGCGCGCTCTTCTGGGCATCGTTCAAATCTTGGGGCTTGAGAATCTCGAACCGCTCCTCGCCGGGGACGTACTTGATGAGCCCCTTGGCCTCAGCTCGCCTGAGAGTGAGTTCCGCCTCCCCACTCGTCGGGACCACGATGAGTCCCTTGAACTTCTCCCGGAGCTTCTGGAAGTTCTCGGCAGCGAACGGGAGATCCATCTTGTTCGCGATCAGCAGCGTCGGCTTCGAGTACTCGCGCAGAGACCAGCAGAAGTCCTGGATATCTTTCTCGTTCCACGAGTCGAACTGCTTCTCCTCGAGCATCGCTTCCTTCAGGGCGGCTATGACGTGCTCCTTCCTCACCCCAATCCCATGCATTACCTCCTCTACGGCGGCGGGGATGCCGTAGCCGGGCGTCTTCGAAAGTTTCGAGATCTTCGGCAGGTTCGTATTGAAGAGCTTCGTGTACCAGAGGACTAGCTCCAGTTCCACGTCCGCGAAATCTGCGATGGGGTCTCCAGTGCCGGGCTCTGATATCTTCCCGTCCTTATCGACGCTCCCCGAAGCGTCCACCACGTGCAGCAGCGCATCGGATTGCGCAGCAACACTGAGGAACTGGTTCCCCAACCCCTTCCCCATCCAAGCTCCCTTGATCAGACCGGGAAGGTCTGTGACCTCGACAGGTATGAACCTCCAGCCGTCCTCGCACTTCGAGTTTGCAGGGTTGTCAGCGACCCCGAACTCCTTGTGGACGCAGAGCGTAACGACGTCTGCAACACCAGTCTCCGGCGATTTCGTTGTGAACGGATAATTCGACACTTCCCCCGAAAGGAGAGTCATCGAATTGAACAGAGTCGTCTTCCCCGCGTTCGTCTTCCCGATAATTCCTATTCGGATGACCATAGACTAGCCTACTCCTGGCACCCTTTGCAGGATAAAAAAAGTTGCATGTGTACTGGCGCCGTCAGGGGGAGGGGGCTGAACGCCATGCCCTCAC
Organism: uncultured Nitrosopumilales archaeon; assembly: GCA_964413565.1. Lineage (GTDB taxonomy): Archaea > Thermoproteota > Nitrososphaeria > Nitrososphaerales > Gagatemarchaeaceae > UBA183. The sequence goes on from CAYPSJ010000012.1 coordinate 10,151, forward strand.
GGCCTCGTACCAGAAGGCGGCTGCCGCCACTGCCAAAATGACGGAGAACCATTCGACCACAGGCACGGCTCCGAAGTAGGGGTACCCGACGTAGGCAAGGTAGACCGCGAATACAGTGAAAACCACTGCATAGAAAACGAATCTAGGTACGATCAGGGTTCCAAGACGAAGGAAGTCCCTCATCACATCCACCTTCACCTCTCCTACTACCTCGTATTCCCCGTTGTTCTCTGAAACAAGCCCAAGGTCCTTCAGCTTGTTCAGGTGATACTGTGCCAGGGAGGGATTAGACATCAGGAGGGCCCTCTGGACCTCCCTCACTCCCACTCTGCGCTTCTTAAGGGCGTAGACGTACACCCGGAGAGTGTTCCCCTTCAACTCCGCGTCGACCATCCCCTTCGTCCGCTTTTCGAGGGGAGCAGAAGGCTGCTGCGGCGGCTGCTTGGCTGATTCGGTCACGGACTGCCCTGCTCACCTCGCTTTTCGGACCCCACGTTCAAAAACATTGGTTGTCAATAGCTGGGGGGCTTGGTATCATACGAACAGATGGGCGACCTCTGGTTGAGGCTCGGGACGAGGCAGTGACCTAACTCCTGTACCTCAGGATTGCGCCGACGCCACCGAAGCTCTTGAACATGCTCCCCTCTTCTGTACCTGATGAAATCACCTCGACCTTCGACCCCACCTGGAAGGCGAGCTCTTCGAGCACGTCCACAAGGTCCCTCTCCACTACATCGTAGTCCGTCGCCCCGCATTTCGTGCAGGGAGTGGACGTCATCTCCTGGCGTTGCTGGATCTTCTTCGCCGCCGTGACCGTCTCTGACTTGACAGTACCGCACTTCTTGCATGCGGCGTCAATCCTCACCATGTCGAGATCGTCGGAGACAAGGACCACTTCGGCACTCGCTTTCTGAAGAGCATCCATCACCCTTGGGAGGCCGTAGAGCGCCAGTCCCGCCTGTTTATTCACTTCTGCGAGGAACTTCTGGACGAGGCGCTTCTCCTCAATCAGGCGAACATCCTTCAGCACGTCCGAACCCTTCTCCACGAGCTCCCTCACCCCTTCCCGCCCGGAGTATCCTAGGTCGAGGACAGCGAGAATCTTCTTCTGCAGCTCATAATGCAGGTACCCCCCCTTCAGGAACTCGTCCTTGGTGGGCCCTGGGCCTCCGACCAGCAGGCCCGTGACCTTGTTATTGTCTATGAAAATCCGCGTTGCATGCTCCCCTACTCTGTTGAAGTAGTAGGTCAACTCCATCTCCCGCCCGCGCTCGTACCTCCTGGCGGATTGGCCCCCCTTCCTCGTCTTCCCGGAGATGCCTGAGGTAAGCACGTCAGCTATCTCCAGCCTGTCCCCGCTGAGAATCCCCATTCCTACATCGCTTGAATCTATGGCTAGGATTCCATAGACCTTCTCCTCCCTCAGCATGTCCCTGAGCCATTCGACATGGAAGTGGTCGTCGCACTGGTAAAGGTACTGGGTGACTGGCTTCGGCGGCACGATCTCCCACACATTGACTACTTCGCTCCCCGGGCCGTTGGTCGGAAGGGCCCCGGAGAAGATCACGAGGCCCGTGTCCGGCGCAGCCCTGTAGAGCTTGAGCCTCTGCATCGCCTTGGTGAGAGCGTCCTGTACGTGGTTCCTGGTGGTGTCAGACTTGATGTTCCCTGCGGTCCCCCATTCCTCCCTCAGGTTTGCGATAGCCTCATGGATGGGCTTCTTGGGGGGAATGTATAGGGAGACGAGCTCTGTCCCCCTCCCTTCCTTGTTGCTGAGCTCTGAAATGAGCTTCCTTACCTTGTATAGCCTGACTGAGTCGGTCTTTGACAATGCAGAGCTACCTCTACGTCAGGCCGAAGAAACTGTCGCTTTGAAGGAGGCAGCAGACATTCGAATGCTCAAAAAATCTTCCTGACCCATTTATAAAACCTATCACTCCCTAATAGCGCCCAAGCGAGGACTTGCAATAATGAAGGCTGTGCTACGAATCGGCGGCTCGGTGCTGGGCTCTCCCCCCTCCGCAAAGGTCGTCAACGCCTACGCCGAGGTGATTGCGGACCTCAATTTCGAGGGGCACTCCGTCGCGGTCGTCGTCGGTGGTGGCGAGATCTCCCGCGAATACATCAGGTCTGCCGCTGCCATGGGTCTCTCGACGTACCAGCAGGACACCGTGGCAATCCACGCGTCCAGACTGAATGCGCGGCTTGTGGCTATGAAGCTTGGAGGCGTGAGCAGCGTCCCTACATCAATCGACGGCATGCTCCAGCGCCTCGCGAGGAACAGGGTGGCCGTAATGGGAGGCCTGAAGCCAGGCATTACAACCGACACAGTGGCGGCCATAGTGGCTGCGAAGTGGAGGGCGGACATTTTGGTCAAGGCCTCAGACCAAAACGGCATCTACACCGAGGACCCAAGGATCAACAAGAGGGCGAAGAAACTCGATAGACTGACCTACGAGAAAATGAAGCAGATTCTGGGTGGCTCACACAGGCCGGGGATTCACAGCATCGTCGACCCCGTGGCCGTCGACCAGCTCGTCGAATCAAGGGTGAAGCTGGTGGTGCTTAACGGCGCCGACTCCAGGGGCGTGATAAAAGC
>CAYPSJ010000013.1:0-10589 GCA_964413565.1 uncultured Nitrosopumilales archaeon
CTTCTCCGACGCGAACCTCAGGTCTAAGAAGACGTCTCCGATTCTCAGAGAGGTCGAGGGGCGTTGCTCGCCAGTGACCACGATGACGTCGAGCTCGCAGGAATACCTGTCTATACCTCGGGAGTTGCATCCGACTACTGCAACGGCCGAGTCCATGTATGTGTCCATGATAGGCCTTAGGACCACTGCAGCAGGCCGGGCGTTTGATTTCATTTGCTCCCCCTGCTTTCCACGTTAGGGAAGATGGTAACGGCGATATGGGTCATGCTCTTGGCTGGCCCGTCCTTTGCAATACTTTCATCCCGACCTGCGAGGCGTTCATTAACATGTGAAATATCCACAAATCGCCCGCAAGGCATATATATCGGGCAGGGAGAGAGTTGCTTGTAAGTATTTCGCTAGTGATTGTTATGTTTGGGGACAAGGACTTCTCGAGACTGATGCGCCTGCAGAAGGCCATGGACAAGTGTCCTAGATGCGGAAAGGGGCCGATGATTGTAGACTCTGCCGGCGGTGAGCTCTTCTGCGGTTCGTGTGGTTTCGTCGTCAAGGAGAAGATCGAAGAAGTGGGACCCGAGTGGAGAGCCTTCTCGAAGGAAGAGAAGGACGACAGGAGCAGGGGCGGCATCCCGACCTCCATCGCCATGCATGACATGGGGCTCGCCACTGTGATCGGTGGGATAAACAAGGACGCCTCGGGCAAGTCCCTTTCAGCTTCGATGAAGGCGACGGTCGAGAGACTCAGGACATGGGACTCTCGGAGCCAGGTCCACGAGCCTGTCGACAGAAACCTCAGACAGGCGTTCAGTGAGCTCGACAGGCTCTCTGACAAGCTATCGGTCTCGGACGCTGTAGTGGAGAAGGCAGCCTACATCTACAGGAAGGCTCTGGAAAGGGGGCTGGTCAGAGGTAGGTCTATCTCTGCTATCATAGCAGCATCTCTCTACGCTGCCTGCAGGGATACGCAGACGCCCAGGACCCTCAAGGACCTGGCGGCAGTCAGCAACGTGAAGAAGAAGGACATTGCGCGCTGCTACAGGCTCCTACTGAAGGAGATGGACATCAAGATGCCCGTCGTCGATCCGACGAGGTGCATATCTCGCATCGCTTCGAAGGCCGGGCTGTCCGAGAAGACCAAGAGGCGGGCGCTCGAGATTCTGAAGAGGGCAGAGGAGACTAGGATATCGGCGGGCAAAGACCCCATGGGGCTCGCTGCAGCAGCCCTCTACGTTGCGTGCACTCTCGAAGGCGAGGACAAGACGCAGAAGGACGTGGCCGAGGCGGCGGGGGTCACAGAAGTGACGATAAGAAACAGGTACAAGGGCCTGCGGTCCGCCCTGGGCATCTAGAGCTACTCTTCGTGGACCAGTCTGTTTCTAGTTTCTATTTCCAACTTGTCTCTCGGGTAGAGCGACGGGAAGTTCTTGGATAGGATGTCGACGTACATGGCCGTCTCCGCTTCATTCATGAACTGAAACATGTACTTCCCCTTGTATGGCTCGGGGGCGCCCTCCCTGCGGATGAATTCGATGTGAATCAGCGGGTCCCCCTGGCGGATTGTTATAGGGGTCCTCTCGTTGCTCAGGTTAACAAGCTCAAGGGCGAGCCTCCCAACGAAGCCGCTGTGGACCTTCACCGAGTTCAAGAAAGACAGCCCCAGCCTCCCGAACCTGCTCTTCGATGTGAGGTGGGCGACGCAGTCCGGGGGGGCGAATACTATCTCCCTGGAGATCATGTTCCTGTGCTCAAGATAGTGGAGAGTCCTGTCCTCCCTTACCGTGAGGACGTACCCGTCACCATCGAAGGCCGCTTCGTCTGAAGGGTAAATCGCGCCGTACTTCGCAACCAGTTCCCTAAGTATGGGCGCACCGAGAACGGTCAAGGTTCGACTCCTCCCCCCCGCTGCGGGCCCTTATCAAACTCGCCAATCACGGCGCCCGTGCGCCAGGCTGCCAGCCTTTTCAAGCTGAAGTACACCACCAGGAGGAAGCTTGCCAAGCCGAAGAGTTTCAGCATGTCGATGTCGACCAGATACTGCCCCAGGTACTCCTTGGTTGAAGAGTCGAATGGAATCCCGTAGGCTGCCTGGCCGAAGAACGAGTAAACACTTCCAAAGAAATCTACCCCCCAGTGCGCCAAGACCGCAACGTGGAGACCGTACCTGACGTACAGGTATCCTAACACGAATCCACCGTAGATGGCCTCGGGGAGCTTGCCAATGTCCCAGGTGCTGCCGCAGACCACATGGCAGGCGCCGAATGTGACAGCGCTGAAACTCGTCGCTGCCCAGATTATTATTGATGCGCCACTCCCTACGGCAAGGCCCTCCATCGCCCTCGATGGCCTCCAGAGGGCTGACAGCGCTGCCTTCCAGGGACGACCCAGAGACAGTATGAATGCCACGGTGCCGATAAGTACGACCCTGAAACCGATCTCCTCTACGAGCGGGGAGAAGGTGAAGCCGAGTAGGAGCGAGAGCGGGTCGCCAGTGGGTCCTCCTATTGGGATACCTGCCCACGACACCAGCCAGTCGATTTCGCTAGACGTGAAATTCAGGAATCCAATCGAGACGATTACAACGACAAAGGGACTCGACGCAAGTGCGTCAAAGCCAGACCTGAAGGCCGCCCCTGTCGCCTTCCAGAAATGCTCCCTCTGCTTGATCGCGTAGAAGAAGAACAGAATGTAAACCCCTGTAAGTGTAACAAACAGGGCCCCCGCGCTGACGACGAATGGGGCGAAAGCGACTGCAGGGCCGATCCAGAAGTAAGGCCGGATGGCTGTGCTATACGTTACGTTCTGAGATAGGTTTCCCGAAAAGACCGAATAGAATCCTGCGGGAAATGAGACCGCGATCAATGCGATGGTGAATACGAGGAGGGCTAAGAAGCCCAGCATCACGACAACCGTCCCTGGCCTCAAGTTGCTTCCGGGTGGGGCTTCCAAGGTCAGCTTTTCCCTTTCTCCGGCTGTTGCTCCTGCTCTATGAAGACCGTCCCCGAGTACCCGCACTTCGGACAAAAGTAGTTCATGGGAATCAGCCAGCCTCCTAGGCCCCCGCCACCCCGCAGGGGGGACAGGCATTTCGGGCACAATTTCGTCGCGGGAGCAAAGGGGCTCCGCCTCGCCAGTGTTGGCTGCTTTTCTCCTGGCTCGTCCTTCGGCTGCACGGGACGCGCGACGGCTCCGCCGCCCTTAAAACCGTTCTAAGGGCAAAGCTGGTACCGGTTACTCTCCGAAGATCGCTACGCCTGTGGGAGATGATGCTGTAGAACCATGTGTGCGGATTTCAGTGCCCGAATTGCAGGGCTTTCGACTGCTAGGATGTTTCTGAACTCCCGAGGTGACAGTTTCCACGGTGCCGCCGGTTACTTTTTTCCTTTCTCGAAGATTTGGTACGCAGAGTCTGCGTCCTTTCCGTGATGAACCACTGCCTGCACCGCCTTGACCATCCCCACCGGGTTGGTGGATTGGAATATGTTCCTCCCCATGTCAACGCCGACCGCTCCTTCAGACACGGCGTCGTGGGCGAGCTGCAACGCCTCCTTCTCAGGGAGTTTCTTCCCCCCCGCTATGACAACAGGCACTGGGCACCCGTCGACCACCTTTCGGAAGTCTTCGCAGTAGTATGTCTTGACCACGCTCGCCCCCAGCTCCGCTGCGATCCTGCAGGCAAGCCCGAGGTACCTCGCATCCCTGGCCATCTCCCTCCCTACAGCCGTGACTGCGAGCACGGGCATCCCGTAGCGCTCCCCTTCGCTCACCAGTTCTGCAAGATTTGCCAGCGTCTGCTTCTCGTTCGGCGAGCCAACGAAAATGGAGACGGCCACGGCTGACGCGTTAAGGCGCAGGGCCTCCTCAATCGAAGTGGTCACTACCTCGTCCGATAGCTCCTTCAGGATGCTCGTTCCGCCCGAGACCCGAAGTACGATCGGGACGGTGCTCTCGGGGTCCACCGACGTCCTCAGAACGCCTCGCGTCAGCATGAGCGAATCCACGTAAGGGAGGAGGGGGGTTATCGTCTTCCTCGGATCCTCCAAGCCCGTCGTCGGTCCCTGGAAGTAACCGTGGTCCACGGCGAGCATGACCGTGTGACCGCCGCTCATTAGCCGCGCAAGCCTGTTACTCTTCCCCCAGCCCATGCCTGTCTACCCTGTGCGGGGCACGCGGCGACTTTGGCGTAATAAATGTGCTCGGGAGGACTAGCGAGTGACCATGACCTTCATCGCTCCCCCCCCAGACGCGGCCGCCACCGCCTCGTCAAACTTCGAGAGGGTGAACCTGTGTGTCACCAGCCGCGCGAAGTCCGGGTTCGAAGCGATTATTCCCAGCGCCGCCTTCGTATCGACGTCGTTCGCGCCGTAGCTTGTCACTACCTGCTGCCCCGAGTTGTACAGCTCGCTTATGTCGTACCCGAGAACGGTGCCCTTGGGAGGAACACCGAAGAGGCACACTCGCCCTCCCTTGCGTATGGACCCGAGGGCCTGCATGATTGCTGCCCTGCTCCCGGAAGCGACGATCGCCAGGTCCGCACCTCTCCCCTGGGTCTCGGCCCTGAGGCTCCCCGGGACGTCTTCCTTCGATGCGTCGAGAACCAAGTCGAGGTGCATGCGCTCCGCTAACTCGAGCCTTGGCCCGCTGATGTCGCTGATCACCACTTTGACCTCCATGGGCTCCAGAAGGAGGGCGTGCATCAAACCAACGGGTCCGGCCCCCACGACAAGCACTGTCTCCCCGGCTTTCGCGTGCTTCCTGATACCCCGCAGGCAGCAGGCGGTTGGCTCAACGAGTGCTCCCTCCTCGAAGGTGACCTCGTTTGGCAGCGGAAGGACGCCCCCCTTCGCCACGTTCCACTCTGGCACACGGAAGTATTCGGAGAACCCCCCCGGGAGTATGTTGCTCTTCCTGTACATGTCGCACATGGTATCATCCCCAGCCTTGCAGACGTAGCACTCGTAGCAGGGGACGTGGTGGTGAGGGAACACCCTGTCTCCCTCTCTGAAAGAGATCACCCCTTCTCCCACGTCAGAAATCACCCCAGCAGCCTCATGTCCGAGCACGGGCATGGAGGCCGTGTACTCACCACGCATCTTCTCTAGGTCTGTTCCGCAGAGGCCACAGGCCTCCATCCTCACCAGGAGCTCGCCGGGGCCAGGCGCAGGGACTTCCATCTCCGCCAGCTCCGGCTTCAGGCCCCCACCCCCTGCCTGGGACCCCAGGACGATTGACTTCAACTTCGGCTTTGCCCTACGAGTCCGGACTCATATAAGGGAGTGAACTTCGAAACTTCTTATTCGGCGTGGGAATGGGACACCCGATTGCCTGAGCCATGGGCCTCCCAGAGAAAATCAAGAAGATAGAGGACGACATCCACAGGACCCAGGTAAACAAGAAGACAGAACATCACATAGGCCTGTTGAGGGCGAAGCTCGCCAAGCTGCGTGCTGAACTGGAGGAGCAGCACACCCGGAAGACAGGCTCCCGCATCGGCTACGACGTAAAGAAGTCGGGGGACGCGACGGTGGTGCTGATAGGGCTCCCGAGCGTCGGCAAGTCAACCCTTCTGAACAGACTGACGAACGCGAAGTCGAAGGTGGGGGCCTACCAGTTCACTACCCTGGAGGTGGTTCCCGGAGTGATGGAGCACGAGGGAGCGAGGATTCAGCTGCTCGATCTCCCTGGCATCATAAAAGGGGCGTCCTCGGGGAAGGGGCTGGGGAAGCGGGTCCTGGCTGTGGCAAGGAGCGCCGACCTCATCCTCTTCATCGTGGACGTCTTCCACCCGGAAGCGAGGGACCTGCTCGAACGAGAACTGAGGTCAACTGGCATCAGGGTGGACGAGTCCCCACCGAACGTGGTCATTGAGAAGTCAGACGCGGGAGGGATCAGCGTCACGTCCCAGGTGAGGCTGACCAGGATAACCGAAGCGCTGGTCAAGGACATTCTGAGGGTCTACGACATCAACGCCGCGCGGGTGGTGATACGCCAGGACATAGACGACCAGCAGCTCGTCGACGTGCTCGCGGGGAACAGGGTGTACGCGTCATCCCTAACGGTGATGAACAAGATAGATCTCGTTAACGCCGGTTTCACCACGGAGCTCTCTCGGAAGCTCCCCTACGCCTTCGTCCCGGTCTCCGCCGAGGCGAACGTCAACATGCAGGCCCTAAGGGAGGAGATATACCACAGGCTCAACTTCGTCAGGATTTACATGCGGCGCAGGACGGGGGAGACTGATTTCGACGAACCGATGGTGGTCAGGGGAGGGGCAACCATAGGAGACGTCTGCGACAGGGTTCACCGAGGAATGAAGGACGAGTTCAGGTACGCCCAGGTCTGGGGGAAGAGCGTAAAGTTCGGGGGACAGCGAGTCGGGATGACCCACCAGCTGATGGACCAGGACGTCCTGACCATCATAACGAAGTAGCGTAGAAGCTAACGACGGGGCACGAAAGTGGATCACTAATCCGAATTCAAGTGAAAGGATGTGAAAGGTCAACTAATTGAGGGGGCACACTTTTATACCCAAAAGGGGGTTCAGAAGGCTGTACCATGGCGCCGCAGTCGAGCATGGAGCTGATACAGAATATACTCCAGTTCATCGGCGTTTTCGTGTCGTTTTCTGTTGCATACGTAGCCTATAGGGGGGTCAAGCAGACGGAGAGCTCGTCACTCCTAAGATTGGCGACAGCCTTCATATTCCTAGGATTCGGGTTCCTTGTCGAGGGACTAGTGGGCCTGGGCCAGATATTCCCCAATGAGCCCATATCGACGACTGCAGTGGTCGTCGGGGGCCTCCTCCTCGAGACGACTGGGTACTTCTTCCTGGCGTTTTCTCACGTTGTCGACGTACTCCTCTCGAAGCGGCTTGGCGCAGCCCTCCTCGTCTTCCCGGTCATCACCCTGACCAGCACCCAGCTTGCGGACGTACTGAGCATCCTCTCTTTCTACTTCGTGCTCTACGGTGTGGTCGAGACGGTGTACTCGTACACCCGGACCAGGAAGCCGGACACACTGCTGATCGCCATGGGACTGTCCCTGATAGGGGTGGGAACGTTCTTCCAGTGGTTATCACTATTGTACCAATATGTCGGGGTTCTTTCACTATTGCAGATTATACTACAAGTGATGGGTCTTGTGACATTGTTCACGCCCGTTCTGAGCTTCGCAGCCGGAGGAGTGAAGGTGGATGGCCCAGTATAGAACCCAGGTTCGGATAATCGCAGATGTCCTAAGCACCGCCAGGGACCAGAACACAGAGGGGACAGGTGTGGGGGTTACCACTCTGCTCCGCAGAGGAAACATGTCGTACAGCAGGATGGCGAAGCTCCTGTCAGAGCTCGTCGGTTCCGGCCTCCTGCTGGAGCTAAACGGGGAAAAGATCTCGAAGTACATGATTTCACAGAAGGGGATCGAGTTCCTCAGGGCGTACTACTCCTTCGAGGACTTCGCCCAGTCCTTCGGTCTCAGACTCTAGTCGCCGTCTCGCGGCGGTTCGCCTGAGAAATCTCATTTATACCATAGGTTATTCGTCCCGTCGCGTTGATCGGGTTCGCAGGCGCCGGCAGGGTCGGGGCCGCTTCAGCATTTGAGGTGGCTTCCATGGGTCTGGACGACGTCTCATTAGTCGACATAATCCCTGGACTCGCAGAAGGGGAGGCGCTCGACATCAGCCACAGGCTCTCGGATGCGGGCATCGATATCGACGTGAGAGGGTCGGCCGACTTCTCAGCGCTTGCAGGGGCGGACCTGGTCGTAGTAACCGCCGGCCTCGCGAGGAAGCCGGGCATGACAAGGATGGACCTCCTCACGAAGAACTCGGGTATAATAGCAGACGTAACGAAGAACATAGCGAAGCACGCCCCCGACTCGAAAATCCTAATGGTCACTAACCCAATGGACGCGATGACTTACGTCGCGCTAAAGGCGTCGGGGTTCCCCAAGGCACGCGTTGTAGGCCAGGGGGGAGTCCTTGACAACTCGCGCTTCAAGTATGTCCTCTCAATGAAGCTCGGCGTATCGAGGGGATCCATCACTTCGATGGTGATGGGGGAGCACGGGGAGAACATGATTCCCGTCGCCAGCCACACGTATGTGAGTGGGGTGCCCCTGACGTCCCTTCTCAACGAGGAGGAGGTGCAGCAGGCCATCGACGACACCAGGAAGGTGGCCGCCGAGGTCATAGCCAAGAAGGGAGCTACTATATTCGCCCCAGGCAGGTCGGTCGCAAGGATGGCGAACGCCATGATCAACGACACAAAGGAGGTGATGGCAGCTTCGGCGTACCTTGAGGGAGAGTACGGCGTGACTGGGCTCTGCATCGGGGTCCCTGTGAAGCTCGGGAGGGGTGGCATCGAGAAGATCTACGAGGTCAAGCTCTCTGACAAAGAGCGCGATTGGTTCAACAAGGGCGTGGACACGCTCAGAGAAGCGCTGGCCAATCTGAACGTACAGTAGCTGCTGCGAAGGGGGGAAGTCCAAAGGAACCGTAGGGAGCACTCCTTGCCCTAGAGTCGAGTCCCCGACAAGAAAGCTAAAGAACAGATGGAGTCGGCGGTCGCACCTGTTTTGCTTATCGTCGTACTGTTGAAGGGTGTCCCAGCAAGGACGACCCAGGCCGTAACGGTGGGGGGCGTGCTAAACAGGGAAGCCATGGACCTGGTGTTGAACCCTCACGACGCCAAGGCCGTCGAGGCAGCAGACTACCTCAAGCGCAGGGTGGGAGGCAAGGCCGTGGCGCTCAGCATGGGACCCGACATGAAGCTCGTCCCGCTCATGAAACCACTCTACGACTCGGAGGTATTCGGGATAGACGAGGAGTACGTCCTCAGCGACAGGAAGATGGCAGGATCTGACACTCTCGCTACGTCATACGCCGTTGCCCTCGGGGTCAAGAAGGTCGTCGAGAGGCACGTGCACCCCATCGACGAGGTTGCCGACGCCATAAAGAAGTGGGGGTACTCCGATGCGGTCGGGGCAAGGGCAGCCGAGCTCTACCGCATGAACCTCCTCCCGAACAGAATTTACAGCGAGCTCCCGGCCCTGAAGGACAGCATAGTCGCGAGATTCCTTTCCGGCGAGATGACGGCGGAGACTGCGATCGCGGAGCTGTCTGCCGAAAGAGACAGGGTAGCCAGGTTCGTGGTCGTCGCGGGGATCAAGACCACCGACGGGGAGACGGGAAGCGTAGGGCCGCAGGTGGCCGAAGGAGTTTCAGAGCTCCTCGGCAAAGTCCTCCCACATGCGACCTATGTGGAGGACTTCGACATCGACCAGGCCGGATCCCTGGTGAACTCCGAAAGGAAGATCGGTTATCTTTCTCAGAGGTTGGAGATGCAGCTCCCTGCGCTCCTTACGGTTTCCACCGAGTACCGCCCGAGGTCTCCCCCTGCCGGGTCCCAGGCCGAGGTGAGGGCGAACAATTACAGGGGGAAGGTCTTCCAGGCCATCAAATGGACTGCCGACGACCTTGGCGCGGACCCCAAGAGGTTGGGGCTCGCAGGTTCTCCTACGATAGTGGGCACCGGCGTCGACGTCGGCAAGCCTCCAGTACAGAAGGCCCTGGGATCGACCCTGGTCTTTGTGAAGGAGGCGGGACAGATGGAGTTTGGGGGAAAGAGGTACGGCCCATTCTCCAGGGGGGACCTGACCAACGGATTGCCACCAGAGATGGTGGCCGACTTGAAGGCCAACGGTTCCGTCGGCGTTTTCAGCTATGAAATGCTCGCAGGGGAGCTCCTCTCTTGAGCGAAGAATCGAACGGGGTCTGGGTCTATCTCCAGCACACGAGGTCAGGGCTGACCGCTGACTCTCTCGAGCTCATCGCGGCGGGGAGGCAGGTAGCCGGCAAGCTAGGCCAGAGAGTGGTGGGTGTGATGTTGGGGAGTGGCCTCGATGAGCTCGCCAACGCGGCCATCAGTCACGGTGCGGACACAGTCCTTGTCGTCGATTCCCCTGTCTTCGAGCCCTACTTCAACCTGGCATACATCGACGCTATCTACGCCCTCGTCAAGGAGAGGAAGCCCTACGTTTTCCTCTTCGCGGCGAACGAGGTGGGCAAGGACATAGCCGCGAGGGTGGCGTTCAAGGTACCCACCGGGCTCGCCACTGACAACGTCCAACTCGCGGTCGAGGACTACAACAACCCCGCTCTTGGTCAGTTCAAGAATCTCCTGATCCAGGTGAGGCCAGACTTTGGTACCAGGCTCGCTCGGATCTACACGCCGAAGCACAGGCCACAGATGGCCACCGTGAGACCCGGGAGCTTCTCACCGCTTCCTTCTGATTCGAGCAGAAAGGGGGAGGTGGAGAAGGTCGACTACGCGCTGCCCACATACCCCGCAAGGGTGACGGAGGTGGTAGAACTCCCTCCACCGGTTCCGGACCTCAAGGGCGCCGACGTGATCATAAGTCTCGGCCTTGGGATCCTGAAGGACGGCTCAGGGCGCCCGCGCGACCCCAGGGAAGCCTACGGGTACGCCCAGGAGCTGAAGTCTGTCCTGGAGGAGCGACATCACCTGAAGGCTGAGATCGGGGCTTCGCGCGCCCTCATCTACGCTGAGATCAAGCAGCTCGAGGGTCTGATCAGC
>CAYPSJ010000014.1:0-35195 GCA_964413565.1 uncultured Nitrosopumilales archaeon
CTTCGAGCCCCGGCAGCGGCTCGTGGAGCACCGTATAGGTCATGATCTTCCCCGTCTTGGGCATCTCCTTGTCTTTGATGTGGTCGGAGCCGCACCCCTTGCACCTGTAGACCGGGGGGAAGAACTCGTCCCCGCAGTCCGAGCACTTGCTCCCTATCAGGCGATAATACCTGTCCCTTACGCGCCAATACTGAATCGACACCTAGGACGCCCTCCCGAAGACGTGCACCGCTGCCGTGGTGTCAACGCCCCCCACATTTTGGGTGACGCCGTACTCTGCCCCCTCGACCTGGTTCTTACCCGCCTGGCCAGTGAGCTGTAGGTAGACCTCCGCAATCTGGTAGACGCCCGTGGCACCAACTGGGTGCCCCCTGGCTTTCAAGCCCCCGAAGGTGTTGATGGGGAGCTCAGATCCCCTGCTGTACTTTCCTGCCTTCGCATCCCTTGAAGCATGTCCCCTCTTTGAGTACCCCATTGCCTCCAACGAAAGGGACCCGACAACAGAAAAAGCGTCATGTAACTCTGCCAGGCTGATTTTCCCACGTGCGAGCCCAGCCTCCTCCATCGCCCCCTTGAAGGCAAGCCGGGTGGACTTAAAGTCGAGCATGTCCTCCCTCTCGTAGAGACTGAAGTCGTTGGTCGCAATCTTCCCCCCCAGGACTTCGGCCATCTTCTTCTTCGTTCCCGAGGCGGCGTTATCGTTCACCAACAAGACTGCTGCCGCCCCGTCCCCCACCGGAGCACAGTCGAAGAGCCTCAGGGGGTCGGAAATCATCGCAGACCTGCTCACAACCTCGGGAGTGATCGCCTTCCTGAACTGCGCGTGGGCGGCCGTGACAGCATTCGAGTGGTCGATGACGGGGATGGAGCTCAGCTCGTCCCTGGACACGTCCATCTGTTCCATGTAGTACCTGGCCAGAAGGCCGTTGAGGGCGGCGAAAGTGGCCCCCACGAACTGGGTATACTCCGCAGACTCGGCCATGGCGAGCGCCTGTGAAACGTCATCAGGCTCAAGGTCCCTCATCTTCTCCACCCCTACCACTAGGGCGGAGTCGACGGCGCCGGCCCTGACGAGATTGTACCCCACGTTGAATGCCGAGCCTCCAGAAGAGCAGGCGGACTCTACCTTGTACGCGGAGGTCCCTGTTAGCCCGAGACCGTCAGCGAGCATCGCCCCGAGGTGCTCCTGGTGCGCGCCGACCGCGCTGAACATGTTGCCGACTATTATCTGGTCGGGCTTCTTCTTCCCGAATCCCTTGAGTGCCCCCCTCGAAGCCTCGACGGCCAGATCCAAGATGGACGACTCCCAGTGGTCTGCGACGGTGGTCATACCCACCGAGTTGACGTAGACCGTTGACCTTGGCACGGGATCGCCTACTTGTCCAGCTTGTCCCTGAACTTCGAGTATGTGGAATAGTCGATCTTGGTGCTCCTCTCCAGCATCGACTTCACCGTAGGGTTTACCCCTCTGGTCCTCGTTATCCCCTCGAGCACGTCGATACAGAAGGCGTCTGACCCTGCGCCGGACCCGAAGCTCGCCAGGAGGATCTTGTCCCCGGGCTTCGCTTCGTCAAGCACGGCAGCGAGGCCGATTGGGGAGCTCCCGGCATAGGTGTTCCCAATCATAGGGTTGAGAAGCCCTGTCTTGATCTGGTCCATGGTAAATCCGAGCCGGGTCGCAACTTCGACAGGGAAGCGCGGGTTCGGCTGGTGGAAGACGGCGTATTTGAAGTCCGACGGCTTATGCCCTGTCTCCTCGAACAGAATCGTTACGGAACTCTCGATGTGGTGAAAGTAGGCAGGCTCGCCCGTGAACCTAGAGAGGTGCCTCGGGTACCTTTCGTGCGCTCTGCGCCAGAAGTCGCCTGTGTCGGACACGTATGATGTGCTGCAGTCGATCACCGCTATGGAGTCCTTCGATCTCCTCCCGATGACATAGGCGGCTCCCCCGCTCGCCGCTGTATACTCGAGTTCATCCCCTGGTCTCCCCTGGGCCGTATCCATCCCTATGGCCAGCCCTGCGCCGATCATACCCGACCCGACGAGCCCAGTGATTACTTGCATCGCCTCTGTCCCGGCCTTGCAGGCAAACTCAAGGTCGGCCGCAAGGGTGTTGTGCTGGCCCAGCGCCTGGGCGACAATTGTGCTGGTGGGCTTCACAGCATACGGTTTGGATTCCGTCCCGACGAAAACTGCACCCAGCTTCTCCACTCTCGCCATCTTCATGGCCTGCCTTGCGGCTTCTATGGCCATGGTAACTGTATCCTCGTCCGCGGCGGCAACCGCCTTCTCCAGATTAGGCCCCGAACCACCCCCCTTCCAAACCCTCGCGATCTCTGCCGTAGGGAGCCGGTAGAATGGGATATACGCCCCATAACCTAGGATGGCCGCGCGTTCTTTGCTCTGCATGAGATGCATCAGAAATCACGCTGGCCGTCTCAGTCGTATAATTAAATCATTGGCCGAAAATAGCCAATCGACGAAGACGGCTTAGTTGCGTTTCAGACGGCCTTGATCTGCTTAACGACTGCAGGCCGCGCCTTCTTGAAGACCCTGTAGCCGCATATGCACTTGACCTCAGGGAGCTTCGCTAGCTCCTCTTGGGTGGTCCTAGTCCCGCACCTGACGCACTCGTACACCGCCCCGGCAAAGACCTTGGCAGGCTGCGATGGCTGCGGTTCCTTTGGCGCTTCCACACTCAATTAAGAAGGCGGCCGAGATTCCTCGTATTTCTATCTTGCCCCCTTTGGGCCATGGTCACAACTCTCAGAAGGCAATCCTCAGGACAGCAACGAAAAACCGCGCCACGTCCGCAAGCCCCAGCTTCGACCTCCCAGCTGTCCTCTCAGTAAACGTGAAGGGCACCTCGACAATTCTCCACTTGTCCTTGAGGAGGTGAAGAGTGGCTACCTGGAACTCGAACCCCTTGGCGGGGAGCTCTGACCGAGCCACTGCCTCGGCCGCTGCCCTTGAGAACGCCCTGTAGCCTGAGGTTGCGTCCTTGACCTTCAGGCGTAACATCGTGCGAGCGTACGCGTTTGCGCCTCGGCTAACAACCCGCCGGAGGCGGCCCCACCCTGAAATCCCGCCCCCTGGAATATATCTCGAAGCGATCACGACGTCCGCCCCCCCATTGACCGCTTCAACGAGGCGGGGAAGCGCAGACGCCGGGTGCTGGAGGTCCGCGTCCATCTCCACCAATACGTCAGGGTCAATCGAGTTGATGGCAGCCTTGAAGCCGTCCTGGTACGCGGAGCCTATCCCCATTTTCTTCGGCCGCTCAAGGAGGTGAATCCAGAGCCTCCCCTCCGAAAGGCGCTTCACTTCTTCGGAGGTCTTGTCGGGACTGCTGTCGTCCACAAGTAGGAGGGAGAGCCCCAAAACATCGGATCGCTCGAGAGACTCGACAAGAGGTGCGATGTTCTCTTTCTCATTGTAGGTCGGCACTACGACGCAGACCCTTGCAGGAGGCGGCAACGGGCGCCCACCTACGCCTGGGTCCGGATGGCCTCCAGGAACTTGTCGGCCACCCGCTCAATGTCGGACTCGGTGACTCCGGGGTGCACGGGGAGCGAAACTACGTGCCGGGCGGCATCTTCCGTCTGCCTCAGGACCTTCCTGCCATAGCCGAGCTTAACGTACAGCGGAGTCTTGTGGACAGGTATCTTCCAGTAGACAGCTGCCCCCACGCCGGATGTGTTGAGGGCCTTCACCACCTGGTCCCTGTTCCTCCTGACGCGAAGCGTGTAGAGGTAGTAGACGTGCGTCCTGTCGTCCGCATTCTGGGGGAACTCGACTCCCGGCGCTGTGCTCACCCTTTCGGTGAGATACTTTGCGTTCTTCACTCTCGCGCTCAGAAAACCCGGGAGCTTGTCCATCTGCACTGAAGCGATAGCGGCACTGATCTCCGGAAGCCTGTAGTTGAAGCCAAGGATTCGCGTGTCGTAACCGTGGACCATTCCGTGATTCCTAATTAGCCTGAGCTTCTCTGCGAGGTCATCGTCGTCGGTCGAGATTGCACCCCCTTCACCAGAGGTGACGACTTTTGTGGCGTACATGCTGAAACACCCAGCGGCCGAGAGCTTTCCTGTCTGTGTGCCCTTGTAGGTCGCGCCAAGCGACTCCGCTGCATCTTCGACAACGGAAATTCCTCTCGCCGAGGCGATCTCTCTGATTTCGTCCATGTCGGCCGGATAGCCATAAACGTGAACAGGGATGACAGTCTTCGTTTTCCGGGTGAGCGCCTTTCTGAAGGAAGCGGGGTCCATGTTGTAGTCCCTCTTGATGTCAGCGAAGACGGGTTTGGCACCACATGCGAGCACAACGTTGGCGGTGGCAACAAAGGTCAGGGAAGGAACAATCACCTCGTCCCCGGGCTTGACCCCCAGCGCCAGCAGGGTAGCGTGAAGGGCGGCGGTTCCAGAGTTTACCGCTATAACGTGTCTTGTCCCGACAAGGTTCCTGACCTTTCCTTCGAACTCCTGTACGCGCTTCCCCCCTTCCAACGAGGCATCAACCAGCCTCCCCGTCGAAAGGACCTGCCTGACTGCATCCTGCTCTTCCTCTCCCAGCAGGGGCTTATTGATGGGAATGAAAGACATGCGAATCCAATTAGCGGCCTCCCAGGGGGTTTATTTGAGCACTACCTCGGCCAACCCTCCCCTGTAGATATCTTGGCGAAGGCTCTATTCAGCGGCCGCCTTTGCAACGCTCGGCTTGGATGTGGCCGAGTAGAACAGGAACACGTGCACAAGGGCGAAGAAAGCGAACCCGATGACGGAGACCGCAGCCACGGTGGAGAACGCCCCTCCAAGAAAAGAGAGCCAAGCGTATACTTGGTATCCTGAAAGGAGGAACCCCATCACCGCAGTTGCAACGGCCCAGGACCAGGTCAGCCTCCCGGAGGGCCACTCCCTGAGCATGATTCCACCAGCAATGCACGCCACAACGGGCCAAAGAATCAGTGAAGAGTCAGAGAGTATCGCAACGGCGAGCCAAATCACGCCGACTACGATGAATGCATAGGCGGCATTGGCCACCAATGCGTCCAGAAACTTCGGCATCTCAGGGGCCGACCGGGAAAGCCGATATAAGTCATTGTCTTCACAGGCCACGAACCTGCTCTCCTATGCAGCGCCCAGCCATCGCCCTTGTGTTGTCACAGGCACGGCTGCTTCCCAGTAGGCTTATTTGTCGAAGTCGCTACCATGGCTCGACCCAAACTTGTCGGCTCAGTCCTCCGTCCAGACGACGAAACTCGCGGGCAAGCTAGCTGAACTCACCAAACCTGCGTCCGATGTCGGTGAATCGATCCTGGCATCGGCCTCCTACGACGGGGACAAGAGACTGGCGCTGCTGAAGTTTTACGACCAGAAGGTTGGAAGGTTCTGGGTCTGGGAGGATAACACAGGTCACCGTCCCTACTGTTTTACCCGCCTTTCCATGGACGAATTAGGACTGATCAGGGCAAGGAAGGACGTCATAGAAATCGTTGAGGAAGAGAGGCTTGACCTTCTCAACGATACCAAAGCGAAACTAAGGAAGATTGTGACCACCGACCCGCTGGCCATCGGAGGTGGGAACAATAGCATAAGAGACATCATCAAGGCGTGGGAGGCGGACATCAAGTATTACGAGAACTTCGCCTATGATAGGCGTCTCCGGATGGGGACGTACTACCGAATCTCAAAGGGAGAGGTCATTCAAGTCAGGCATCCAATGCCCGAGAGGGTCTCACGCTCCCTGGAGGAGATTTTGAAGAGAAACCCGCCCGAGTTCACCCCCTACCTCAAGGAATGGGCGGAGCTGTTGGGAGAGCCCCTCGTCGACTTCAGGAGGATCGCAATGGACATCGAAGTCGACAACGAGGCCGGTAGGCTCCCAGATCCCGAGAATCCAAGCCAGGAAGTAATCGCGGTGTCCTTCTTCAATGACAACGAGAAGCTAGTGTACCTTCTGAAGGGAAGAAGGGAAGGAACCGGACTGGAGGAACTACCCTTCGTTCACAAGGTGTTCGAAAGGGAAGACGACCTTCTGAGAGAGGTGTTCTCAAAGATGATGGACTACCCAGTAGTCGTAACTTTCAACGGGGATGACTTTGATCTGCGCTATCTTCAGCACAGAGCAGAGAAGCTTGGAATCGGCGAAGCAGAGGACCCCATCCAACTTGAAAGAGTGGCGGCAGCGCTCAAACACGGAATCCACATCGACCTCTATCAGTTCTTCAGGAACAGGTCGATACAGGTGTACGCCTTTGGCAACGCGTACTCAGAGCACACGCTGGGAGGGATATCCGAGTCCCTGCTCAACAAGTCGAAAATCGCCTTCGAAGGAGAAATAGGCGATCTCCCGCTCTCCAAGCTTGCCGAGTACTGCCTCAACGACTCCCAACTGACATATGAGCTAACCAGCATGCATGATTCCCTCGTAATGAAGCTCCTGTTGATGATTTCGAGGATCGGCAAGATGCCGATGAATGACGTCTCGAGGCTGGGCATCTCTAACTGGATACGAAGCATGCTTTTCTATGAGCACAGAAAGATGGGCGCACTAATCCCAAGGCCGGACGAGCTTGCTGAAAAAGGGGGCGCCTCATCAAAGTCAATCATCAAGGGGAAGAAGTACAAGGGCGGACTGGTAATCGATCCCACCCCCGGCGTGTACTTCGACGTCTCAGTGCTCGACTTCGCCAGCCTATATCCTTCGCTCATGAAGGTCCATAATCTCTCATATGAGACGGTCAATTGTCCGCACGCTGAGTGTCGTTCGAACAAGATACCCGACACGGACTCCTGGGAGTGCACGAAGCGGAAGGGCATCACGAGCCTGGCTATCGGCTCCCTTCGCGACCTGAGAGTCGGCCACTACAAGCACCTAGCAAGGGACCCAACTCTGTCAAGAGAAGAGAGGGAGCTCTACAGCGTCGTATCTCAGAGCCTCAAAGTCTACCTCAATGGGGCCTACGGTTCTTTCGGCTTCGAATCATTCGCTTTCTACTGCCTTCCTGTGGCAGAAGCGACGGCTGCCCTAGGACGCGATGCAATCACCAGAACGATTGCGCGGTGCAGAGACCTTGGAATCAAGGTGCTTTATTCCGACACGGACAGTGTGTACTTGCAGAATCCTTCGAAAGATCAGATTTCGACCGTGACACGCTGGGCCGATTCCGACCTGGGGGTCGAACTTGACCTCGACAAGGTGTACAGATACGTAGCCTTCAGCAGCAGGAAGAAGAACTACTTCGGGGTTTTCCCCGACGGTACTGTCGACATCAAGGGTTTGACGGGCAAGAAGTCACAGACACCGGAGTACCTCAAGAGAATCTTCTACGACACCCTCGAGATATTGAGCTCAGTCAAGACCCCGCAGGACTTCGAGAGAGCGAGGACGGACACGAAGAATCTCCTGACCAAGATGATCACAGACATCAAGGGAAAGAAAGTCCCCGTCCAGGACCTAGCTTTCACCGTGATGATGGGCAAGCCAACGGGCAAGTACAACGGGACTACCCCCCAGCACGTGAGGGCGGCGATGCAGCTCGAGGAGAAGGGGAAGGAGATCAAAGCAGGAGAGATCATAGCCTATGTCAAGACGAAGAGCCCACCCTACGTGAAGCCGGCAGAGTTGGCGAGACCAGACGAGATAGACGCGGACAAGTACATCGAGTACGCCCACTCGATGTTCGACCAATTGCTCGATGCCCTCGACTTTAGCTTCGACGAGATAATGGGCGCCACTACCCTTGACCTTTTCTGGAGCAGCTGAGTGACCGTATCACGTTCACAAGCCTCGGATAGAGGATTGCGGAGTCTCACAATTGCTGCTTGCCACAACTTGGGCAAAAGAGCGCTGGAGACGGCATCCTAGACCCGCAGAATTGACAGAACTTGTACTGCTGGCCGGAGGTCAGCTCTGTCTCGGGAGCCGGCATGGCGGCGTACGGTTGGGAAGCAGGGTAGCCCCTCTGCGCAGGGGGTTGAGCACGAGCAACGGTGCTCTGGATCGTATCTTCGACAATCCCTTTGACCTTCAATACGTCTGACACCCCATGAAGTCTCACCTTGCTCACCCCTGCGCCGGTGAACTCGAGGTCCCCAAAGTTCAGCATTCTCCCAAACAACCCCTGGTGAACTATTGTCCCTGACACCCATTCGATCTTAAGATCATTGGATGTGCGACCGATGATGCCATACTTGACGAATACTCTCCGGTTGGATACGAAGTACTCGGAGTTGATCACGTAGAGGGCGACGAGCACCCAGTCAACGAGAGCCATGAATGCGAAGAACCCGAGGCCATAGGCCGTACCAAGGATCAGAGTCGCCAGGCCAAGGGCAAGGAGGAGAAATCCGAAGATGATAGATCCCAAGAACGATTTGAACGTCTGCCTTCCATACCACACCGGAATTTCACCTTCTGACAGCGCCAGGAGGCCAGGCGCTTTGACGCCGCTTGCTGACGTACCGAATCCAAAACCATTCTTGTCTAATAAACCAGCCGACTTCGAGTCATTACTTCAGTTTCTTTTCGAGCCTGGCCGTGGCCGAGAAATTGAGTATGGGCCCCGCGGAAAGGTTGCTGTTCCCTATCACCGCTATGTGGCCATCCGAAGTCCTCAGCCAGGTGGTTCTCAGAGAGAGACGAATCACTTCGCCCCTTAGGCCCCCGGGCCCCCCGTACTGTATGTCGTCTCCAACGTGGACAGTACCGTCGCGGAGCATCAGGATACCCGAGATGATGTTCGATAACGTGGTCTGAAGAGCTAGTGAAGCGGCCAGCCCCGCAACCCCCGATATCGTGAGGGCGGTGAAATAGGAGGACAATCCCGACACGGTCGTGACGACACCGAGTGCAGCCAACAGTACGATTACCCCCATAAGGTCCCTGAGGGAGGACTCGGTCTGCTTGGACGCGCCGCCGCGGCGCGCAATGCGGATGATGAATCTGGTCAGGAACGTCCCTGCGACGACGATGGCACCCAGGGACACTGCGAGCTCGGCCACGGTCGCAACCAGGGATGCACCCTCGACGGCCCCCGTCGTGGTCGAGTTGGTGCTCGCTATCTGAAGGACCAGTGCCTGGAGCCAGGGCATAGCCGTGCCAGATTGAATGGGTGGGGAAAAACGTTTGCAGCCGGAGGCGGTCCACGAGATTGAAAAGCCCGGCCACCAGGGCCCGAACGTTGCGTTCCCGAATTGTGAGACTGGGCATCGTCCAGATGTCAATGTCCGAGGATCGCCAGGAGAACGTCGAAAACGCAGTGTCCCTCGTCGGCGAGGCCGCCGGGAAGGGGGCGCGGGTCGTTTGCCTCCCCGAGCTTTTCGCTTCGCGGTACTTCCCTGCAACAAGGAGGTCGCGACAGCGTCCGGAGTCTATCCCGGGGCCCACCAGCCGAGCGCTCTCAGAATCGGCGCAGAAGAACGGAGTTACGCTTGTTGGCGGGTCAATATTCGAGAAGGCGGGCAGGCGGAGATTCAACACCTGCCTGGTCTTCAGCAAGAGCGGGAGGATTATCTCCAAGTACAGGAAGATTCACATTCCTCAGGACGAGCACTACTTCGAACAAGACTACTTCGATCCGGGGGACAAATATGCCGTAGCGAAAGCCCCCTGGGGGAAGCTGGGGACCCTGATATGCTTCGACCAATGGTACCCTGAAGCCGCCCGAATCGAGAGGCTCATGGGGGCAGAGGCGCTGTTCTATCCTACCGCCATCGGGTGGGTGAGGGGGATAGAACCCGTCGAGGGAGACTGGAAGAAGGCATGGGAGGCCGTCCAGGTGGGGCACGCCGTTTCCAACTCGCTCGTCGTATGCGCCGTAAACAGGGTGGGGATCGAGGGGGACACGACGTTCTGGGGGGGCTCATTCGTCTGCGACCAGTTTGGCAAAGTCCTCTTCAGGGCGGGGGACAGGCCCGGGGCTTTCACTGTAGACTGCGACCTCAACCTGGGGAGGGCCGTGGAGGAAGGGTGGGGATTCATGAGGAACAGGAAGCCGGCATCCTATGCCGGGATAACTGGGTAGAGGGCCGAGTGGCTCAAAGATCAGCCCACGGCTACAGGATGCCGGCGGAGTGGGAGCCCCACGAAGGCACCTGGATCTCGTGGCCCAAGGACCCGAACACTTTCCCCGCTCAGATACTCCCTGCCGTGGAGAGGACGTTCGTGAGGATCGTGGATGCGCTCGGAGAGGGGGAGGTGGTCCACATACTTGTGAACGACTCGAAAGCACAGTCAAGGGTGAAGGCTCGCGTGAGGAACTCCAGAGTGTCGATCCACCACATCAGGACGGTCGATGTCTGGGTGAGGGACTACGGGCCAACTTACGTCAGAGGGGGGAAGGGCGCTGCCGTCAAGTGGATCTTCAACGCCTGGGGGAACAAGTACGAGGACCTCAAGCCGGACGACGGGGCCGGGGAGGAGATTGCCGCCAGCTCGGGCCTCACAGTCGTCAGACCTGGGGTAGTCCTGGAAGGGGGTTCGATAGACGTGAACGGCATCGGGAGCCTGCTAACGAGTGAGCAATGCCTCCTAAACCCCAACAGGAATCCGGGCCTCGGGAAGGAAGAGCTCGAGAAGGTCCTGGGAGCCAACCTCGGCGCGAGGAACGTAATCTGGCTCGGTTCAGGCATCGAAGGGGACGACACGGATGGCCACATTGACGACATCGCGCGCTTTGTCGGCCCCCGGACGGTTGCGGCAGCTGCGGAGCCTGATCGCAACGACCTTAATCACGGAGCCCTGAAAGAGAACCTGAGACGACTAGAAGAATCGCGAGACCAGGACGGAAGGCGCATCGAGGTGCTGGAGATCCCAATGCCCCCGAAGGTTATTTCTCCAGACGGAAGGCTACCCGCGAGCCACCTGAACTTCTACGTGGGGAACCACGCTGTAATCGTTCCGACCTTCGGAGGGGGGAGCGATAGGCTCGCTGTCGAACGCATCCAAGAAGCGTTCCCCGGGCGTGAAGTGACGGGCATCGACTGCAGGGCCCTGGTCTACGGGTTGGGCACGCTCCACTGCGTGACCCAGCAGATACCACTCATGAGCTAGCGGGGCTACCTGTAGCCTGCAACGTCGGCCCGAACCTGAGCAACGAAGTCTTCGGGCTTCACCCCGAACTTCTGTTCCCCGGCGCGCGTCCTCACCGCCAAAGTTCCTGAATCCAGTTCTTTCTTGCCCACCACGAGCATGTATGGAATCTTCAGGAGCTGAGCGTCGCGTATCTTCGAGCCCATGGTGCCGCTGGCGTAGTCTCCTTCTGCTCTCACGCCACCACTTGTTATTGTGGCCAGCACGGCCTTGGCATACTCCAAGTGCTCGTCCGAGAGCGGAATCACCCTCGCCTGGACGGGGGACAACCAGACGGGGAGCACACCCTTGTAGTGTTCGAGCATAACCCCCATGAAGCGCTCGAGGGAGCCGAGTATGGTCCGGTGAAGGACAACGGGCGTGTGTTCCTTGCCGTCCGAGCCGGTGTATGCGAGTTTGAAGCGCTTGGGCATCTGGAGGTCGAGTTGGAACGTCCCGCACTGCCACTCCCTTCCAAGGGAGTCGCGGATGTCGACGTCTATCTTCGGCGAGTAGAAGTTGCCCTCCTTCTCCTTGATTTCGTACTTCCACCCTCTCGCCTTCACGACCTGAATCAGTGTATCCGTGGCCCGCTTCCACTCCTCGTCGCTCCCCATGTAGTCGTCGGGCCGGGTGGATATCTTCGTCTTGAACCCGAGCCCAAAGACCCTGTACACCTTCTCCATGAGATCGAGCATCCTGGACAGCTCGCTCTCCGCCTGTTCCTCCGTGGCTATGATGTGGGCATCGTCCTGCATGAGTGACTTCACCCTGAACAGTCCGCTCGCAACCCCGCTCAGTTCGTTCCTATAGAGCGGATCGAAGGTCGCGTACCTCACGGGGAGCTCGCGGAAACTCCATTTTCTAGACTTGTAAACAAGGAATGTCGATGGACAGTTCATCGGCTTCAGCCCCATCTCCTCGTCCCCAAGCATCGTGAGGAACATGTTGTCCTTGTAGTGTTCGGAGTGACCGCTCACCATCCAGAGGGCCGTGTTAGCAAGGGTAGGGGTGCTGACCTCCTGATACCCCTGCGCCTTCAGCTCCGATCGAAGGAAATCGATCAGTATGTTCCTGACCATCAGTCCCTTATCGTGCCAGTACACCATGCCGGGGGAGACTTCCTGGAAGCTGAAGAGATCGAGCCGTTCACCGATGACCCTATGGTCTGTATCGGGCAGGTTGACGAAGTCGCTCCGTTTCAGCCTGGCCATGGCAGCCTCCGTTGTGAGCTCCTTCCTGTGCTTTGGAGGGGGCGTTAGTGGAGGGGCGCCGTCGTGCGAATAGCTCCTTGACATCTCCGCCAAGGGGTGTCCCTTCACCTTGATCTGCAACGCCTTGGTCCATCCGAAGGGGGCCCTCCTGACTTCGAGGCCGGCACTTTTTGCTTCGTTCTCCATCTTGAGTAGAAGCGCGAGGGCGTCCGAGGGCGATGCTAGAGACTGGCTGAGGTGAGCGAAAGGGTAGAGGAGGACCCTCTTGGTGCCGAGTTTCTCGAGGAAGTCCCGCGATTCGTTTACCGCTTTCTTCACGAGCTGGTCGTCATCCCCCTGCTCAAAGGCGGTGAAGAGGACAACGATGTCATTCTCTCGCACCGTGCGCGGCTCGATGTCTTCAGCCGATCTGATCTCTTTCTTTACTGGGGTGTATTCGATGAAGTCGGCATGCATCTGGAGAATCTTCATACCAAGAGTCTCCTACCACCGAGACCGTTCTAGGCTTCTTGACTTCTTGGTCGCCTTCTTCCACACCTTGTAGTGTTCTCTGCAGAGGTAAACTCGACGCCCTTCCCCGCCGAGGCTGAGACCACTCCCTCCAGTCTCGTCCCTGCTGATGGACCTCTCGGCCTGATTCCTGCAGCCGGTCACGCTGCACCCTATTCCCTTGTCCACCTTCCCCAAGGATACCGCCTGCACCTCCTCTCACTGTATATAAAAAAGGCCACACGAGGGTGCGCGTGCTCGATAGGCTCAGGGCACGGCTGGAATCCAACCTCCAGTCCGTCGGGAAGTGGTTCGCCCGTCTCGAATCTTCGCCGACGGCGTGGACCATCGTCGGGCTCCTGATATCCGTCTTAGCCGCGGCGGCCTACTCGTCTTCGGGTTTCAGAGGCGAGCTCCTCGGCGGCGTTTTCGTGTTGGTGGCAGGCTGGTTCGACATAGTAGACGGCGCGGTTGCTCGTGTGACCGGAAGGACTTCGAGGCGGGGAGCGTTCCTTGACTCCACCCTCGACAGGGTCGCTGAGGTGGCAGTTTTCGCCGGCATACTGGTCGGGGGCTACTCCCCTCCAATCCTTGTACTTCTTGCGCTATCCTTCAGCCTCCTGGTAAGCTACACGCGGGCGAAGGGGGACGCGCTGGGAGTGGCTCTCTCTGGGGTGGGCATCGGCGAAAGGAGCGAACGCCTCCTGATACTGGCGATCCTGTCCATGGTGGGTTTGGCATATTGGGGGGTCCTCCTGGTCCTCATAGTCGCCCTGTACACGTTCCTTGAGCGGACCATCAGGGCGGTGTTGTCGCTGAAGGGATCGAATGGTAGCCCCACCCCGGATCAGCCCTAGACCGATCATCCCTGAGGGAAGAGGTCCACGATTCGCCAGTTCAGCGTGTCGTGGCTCTGATCGCGAAAGGATTCGCCCTTAGCGAATGAGAGAGGCCGATTGATGTGCCAGAGTCTGCCTGAGCCATGTCCGGGCCAGTCGCGCGAAGGACCACCGGCGGCCCTACTGGTCTGCGCAGCCTGATGGTAATGGCCCTGGTCAGGTTCATCGACTTCAGCGTAAATATGCCGAACCCAAACATCGAAAGGGCGAGGAACCAGACGCCGTGTACGAACACGAACCAGGCAAAGACTATTCCGGAGGCCCCGAGTATCATCTCGACTATCGAGTTCCGGTCGTTTCTAAGGTGCTGGAAATAACTCGTCTTGGTCATCTCCTTTGCAGAGCCGGACTTTGGCGTTCTGTACAGGAAGAAACCCATGCGGTCAAAGACGCCGTAGAAGAAGCCTATAGAACCAAGGACTAGCATTCCCCCCGTGGCGTAGCCAAGCATCGGAATCAGGATCACGTTCCTCCACGTCATTTGACCCTGGACCTTGAGGGCCCAGGCGCCTGAGGCAAGCGAGACAGCGAACGGTACAGCAACTATCCCGACGTACGCCGGGTTGTTGAATATCGAGGTGGCCGGGGGAATCAGGTTGAAGACAACAGCTATGGTGGAAAGGAAGGTAACGACGATCCAGCTCAGGCTCGAGAACGGGGACATGAGCATCATCATCAGCCCCACCTTCTTCCGTACCGATACGCCCCTGGCGGTGATGATGGCTGTCCAGTAGTGGGCGATGCACCTCCACCACCCCTGGGATGTCCTGCCTACCTGCTTCTTCCAGGCTTCGAGGGTCGACGGGTCTTCGCTCATTATTTTCACGTTGCTGAGATAGATCCCTCTCTTCCCTGCGAGGTACAATTTGATCGAGATGTCCGTGTCATCCGCAATCCTTTGGTTCGTCCACCCTCCTACGTCCCTGAGGTCCTTCGTTCTGACCAGCGTCTGCCCTCCCTGGGCGGAGAAGGGAGCGTCAACCTGATAGGATCCCATCTTCGAGATGGTGTCCCCGATGTCCTGAGTCAGGGCGAAGAGCTTGGTGACCATGTTGTAGTCCCTGTTGTAGTGCCCGTATCGGTAGGAGACGAAGGACGTCCTCGGATGAGTCTCAATGGTCTCGATCCCCTTGGTTAGGACATCCGGCGACACCAGAGAATCGGCATCTAAGAGCAGGACGTATTCCCCGTCCACCAACTGCAAGGCATTGTTGAGCGCGCCGCACTTGAAGAACTCCCTCGACGGCCTCCTCGATATCAGGGTCCGTATTCCTGACTGGTTCAGGTCCCTCACCTTGGCGTCGATAACTGACGTCGTCTGGTCGTTGGAATCGTCGGCGACGACCACCTGAATCTTGTCCTTGGGGTAGTCAAGGTGCTTAACTGCCTCCAGGGATCTCTCAATCACGAACTTCTCGTTGAAGGTGGCTATGAGTACAGACACCAGGGGGTACCGGCTCAGCTTGACTTCCTTCTTACCTAGATCCCTCGGGTACTTCATCGAACTCGCCAGGAGGAACACCCAGTAGTACTCGAGAGCAAGGACCGGGATTCCAATCCCCAGCGTAACGATTTCGAGAAGAAGCCAGATCTCCACTACCACGAATCTAACCCCTCCGCTGGACCCCCCCGGGGGCGCACTTCGTTATGTATGTTTCGAAGTGAATCCTGCTTCGCACGGGGATGCAAAGCCGGAACGGCCCCGGTATGCGGGGGGAGCCACACCCTCTTGAAAGGTTCCAAGTGAGACCGAGACCCTAATAGTATAGTCGAAGCCGGCTCCCGCCACTTCGCGAGGCGGGGAGGGGGAAATTGGTTTCAAAGGTGTACTTCGCAATATTCGGTTCCGGGCTTGGGCACGTTACGCGCATCCTTGAGATTGCAAAACTTCTTCCTCCGGACGAGTTCCAGTTGCGATATTCTTCGTCTGGTCAGGGATTCGCCTTCCTCAGGGCGAGAGGCCTAGGTTCGTCCTCGGAGAACTGCCCCCCACTGGACGTCGAGTGGGCGAGTGGGGGAGGCTTTTCGTCACACAGGGTCCTTCCTGGCTTCCCCTTCATGTTCAACAACTTCCTCAAACAGCTGGCGTTCGAGCGAAGGGCAATCAGAGAATTCGGCCCGACTCTCGTTGTCTCAGACTCTCGGCTTTCCGCTCTCCTAGCTGCCTCGTCCATGGGGTATCCCGTCGTCACGATGCTCAACCAGTTCAAGGTCCTGTTCCCGCCGAGGTTCAGGGGGAGGACGGGCAGGTTCTACGAGCGCGTCGCCGGGGACGTTCTCGGTCTGATGTGGTCACTCAGCGAGAGGGTTCTCATGACTGACCTCCCTCCTCCGTACACCATAGGAGAGGAGAACCTGGCCGGCTCTGAGGTCTCCAACATAGCCGAGTTCGTGGGGTTCACAGCGCCCATAGTGGAGATGCCACCCGAGAGGGTCAGGAGGGCTAAGGAGAAACTCGGCCTGGACAACAGACCTCTTGTATTCTGCCAGATAAGCGGACCGGACGCTACGAAGGGGAGATTTGCAGAGACGCTCCTGAAGTCCGCTGAATTGATTACACGAAGCTACAATCTCGTTATCTCGATGGGTTATTCGGGGGGGTCCACCGAGCCACGAAGGCTCACCAATGGCGGATGGCTCTTCGATTGGTGCCCAATGAAGGACGAGCTCTTCGAACTCTCTACCGTTATCATTGCCAGGGCTGGACACAGCACCATCGGCCAGTGCATCGACCACGTTAAACCGGCGCTGCTGGTACCCATCCACAACCATCCTGAGCAGATAAGCAACGCGGAGAAATTCGAGAAACTCGGCCTGGGTGTTATGATAAGGGCGGAGCAACTGGCTCCTCAGAATCTGATGGATTCCATCGAGAGGTGCGCAACGGATACGTCTTATGTCAAGAGTCTGAAGGCGGTCTCCGCAGTCTCCAGGAAGTACAGGGGAGTCGAGAGGTGCGCGGAAGTCATTCGCCGCATGGCCTGAATGCGTTAGTGCGCGTATGACGGCCCTAGATCCTCCTTCCCTATGAAAGCTTCGAACTCGGCAAGCGAGGCGGGGGTCCCGATTTCGTAGAAGCGGTTTTTCACTTCGAACGCAAGAAGATCCTTGCGCTTGATGAGCGATCCGTAGAACGTCTCCTCGTCGCAGAACTCCCCCTCCGGTACGAGAGCCAGTGCCTCCTTCCTAAGGGCACTCACGCCGTAGTTGATCCAGTCCATCCCTTCGACCCTCTTCTTCTTGTCGTATTGGACGACGGCGCCCTCTCTCACAACGACGTCGCTCCTTCCGAACCTGTTCTCGTTCCTGTAGACAGACATGACAGCGAGCTTCTCAGAAGAAACGAGGATCTCCATTATCTCGCCGTAGGGGGCCCGCAGATATGCGTCTCCATAGGTGACGAAGAATCGATCCTGCAGGAGCGGCACCGCTCGCTTCAGGGCCCCCGCAGGACCAAGGAGACGAGGACCATCGAAGCTGTATCGAATGTTACATCCGTAGGCACTCCCGTCCCCTAGGTGCCTTTGGACCTTCTCCCCCAGGTGCCCGATGCAGAAGACGAAATCGTCAATGCCACTTTTCTTAAGCAGGGCCAGCTGATAATCCACGAAAGGTCTCCCTCTTACTGGAATCAGCACCTTCGGTACCGTCTCGGTTAAGGGCCTTTGCCTTGTCCCCAAGCCACCGGCGAGTATTACGGCCTGCATGTGCTCCAAGTCCTCGGTCGTCAGATGTTGTAGATTACCTTGCTTCCCTCAAAGTCGAACCTGAACTTCATCTCGACAAGCCCTTCCTTCACCAGAGCCGCCCTGACAGCCTGCCTCCCCTCCTCGCAGTAGAGCATGAGAAATCCCCCGCCTCCGGCACCAACGACCTTGCCCCCGAGCGCTCCCCCTTCCCTAGCCAGAGCATACCAATGATCGATGCCTTCTGTGGTCATGGCGTGGGTGACCCCTCTCTTCACCTTCCAGTGCTCGTCGAGGAGCTCCCCGAAGCGCCTTAGGTCTCCTGTCTCGAGGGCCTCCATACTCTTGTACCCAATCGACTTGATGGCATGCATCTTCTCAACTGCCCCGTCTTCGTTGGACGACACCTTGTCACGCTGAGTCCTCAGGATGTCGTTGGCATTTCTCTTCATGCCTGTGTAGAACATCATGATCCCATGCTCGAGCTCGTCCAGGGTCTCAGGGGAGATCTTCAGCTCTCTAGGGGTGATCCTCCCCTCTCTGTCTACCTCGTAAGACCGGATACCGCCGAGGCTGGCCGCATATTCGTCCTGCTTCCCGGAAGGTTCGTGGAGTCGGACCATGGCGATGTGGCATGCCTCTTCGGCCACCTCCTTGGGCGTCTTGGTCATCTTCTTGTGTGCGTAGAGGGCATTGAGCAACCCCACGGAAAAACTCCCCGACGAGCCCAGGCCGGTCGCAGCTGGCACGTCGGCCAGCGAGACTATCTCTATCCTGTCCTTGAAGTCTAGGTGCTTCAGCGTCTCACGGACGATAGGATGTCGTATGGAATCGGCCGATTGCACGATTTCCGTCTGGGAGTAGCTCACCCTGATCCCCGGCTCAAACCTGTCGTTTACGATTATGTGCATGTACCTGTTCACTGCTCCGGACACGAAGAATCCCCCGAACTTCGTGTAGTAGGCCGGCAGGTCGGTCCCCCCGCCGCCGAGAGACAGGCGGAACGGTGTCCTCGAGACGATCAACTGGGATCTATCTGCCCCGACGGCAGTCCGATAGGGCCATGATATAACCCGTAGGCGGAAGCCGAGCATAGAGTGCCCAGAGAAAGTCTCTCACGCAACCACAAACCTAATAGGCGAACCCGAAGGGGCGACCTCTCCGATTGGCCCGCACAGACGAATATTTGTCGGAAGTTTCGAAGATTGTCTCCGACCTGGACAGGGGAGACATCGACAGGGTGATTTCCATCCTTTACGACGCCTGGAAGAATGACAATCAGGTGTTTGTAATCGGGAACGGAGGGAGTGCATCTACGAGTACCCATTTCGCCTGCGACCTGAACAAATGGGTTTCTGACGAGGCTGAGAGGAAGTTTAGGGCCTTCGCCCTTGTGGACAACATCCCATTGATGAGCGCCCTCACCAACGACAACGGCTGGGGGGAGGTCTACGCCGAGCAGCTGAGGAATTTCTTCAGGAAGGGTGACGTACTTGTGGCCATAAGCGTGCACGGCGGATCTGGGAGCGACAAGGCTGGACCCTGGTCCCAGAATCTCCTGAGGGCGGTGAAATACGTAAAGGATAACGGAGGGAAGGTTGTCGGGCTGTCCGGTTTCGACGGAGGAGTACTCAAAACAGCGGCCGATGCCTGCGTGGTGGTACCCGCCGAGTCTACACCGCACGTAGAAGGGATGCACCTGGTGCTGACGCACCTGATGAGCGAGCAGCTGCGGGCCATGATATCTGCGAAGGGGAAGAAGGCCACCGGAACCCATTAGGCCGAAAGCCTAGCGAGCAGAGCAGGCACGTCCTTCAGTGTGTGGACCATGTAATCTGGTGTCGCCTTCCGTTCTTCCATCATCTTCGATAGGTAGGTAGTCATGTGGCCGACGAGAATTGTCTTGCACCCCGCGTTCTTGCCCGCCTCCACGTCGATAAGGCCGTCTCCCACGAAGTATGAGCGGGAGAGGTCGACATCCCTTTCCTTGGCCGCCTTCAATATCAGCCCAGGCTTGGGCTTCCTGCAGTTACAAGAGATCCGGAGTTCGCTAACCAAACCGTCTGGGCTATGGAGGCAGTAATACACGCCGTCGAGCGCCGTCCCCTTGGACTTGAGCTCTCTTGCGATCTTGGCATCCATCCTCTTGAGTTCTGTCCGGGTGAACTGTCGCTTGGCGACCCCTGGCTGGTTCGAAATGACTATGACCAAGAAGCCCATGCCCTTGAGTTTCTTGACAGCCTCGGCGACGAAGGGGAAGACCCTGAGATCCCGGGCCGAAACTGGACTGGACGAGCGCCCCTCCTCCTTATCGTAAACGAGGTCGTCGAGCACTCCATCCCTGTCGAGGAAGATGGCTCTGTTGCGCTTCAAGTTGGTAGCGAATTCTGGCACCATAGGGCGGGCGCCTTAACTTCTTCCCCTTCGAATGAGCCTTGTCCTTATATGCGGGCCCAGCGAGAGCCTCCGAAATAAGCCTCAGTAGGTGATATGACAGTGCCACAGATATTCTTGGACACCGCGTCTCTCGATGAGTGCGTCGAGCTCTCGAAGTGGGGACTCGCAGACGGAGTGACTACGAACCAGAAGATTTTCCTTTCGGAAGGGGGTGTCGATTTCAAGAAGCGAGTGATGGATATCTGCCGAGTGGTCAACGGGCCAATCAGTGTGGAGACGACCACACACACCGAAGCCGAGCTAGTTGCTGAGGCACGGGAATACGCCTCGTGGCACAAGAGGGTCGTGGTCAAGGTGGCAATGACAGCGGACGGGATGGGGCTGAAGGTGGTTCACCAGCTCGCGAAGGAGGGGATAAGGACCAATATGACACTCATGATGACATACAACCAGCTCATCCTCGCCGCCAAGGCGGGAGCGACCTTCGTCTCGCTCTTCTACAACAGATCGAAGGAGGCAGGAGAGGATCCGGTCAAGATAATCAGGGATTACGTAGCGACAGCAAGGGAGTCGAACCTAAAGGCACGGCTCATAGTGGGGAGCATCAGGACACCTGAGGATGTCGCCTCGGCTTTCGCGGCCGGCGCCCATATTGTCACGATCCCCACGAAAATCCTTAGGCAGATGCCCTTCAACAAGAGGACAGAGGAAACGAGGGAAGAGTTCGACAAGGCATGGCAGGAGTTCCTCGCAATGCACGGCGGGGACATTTCGTTCAAAGTCGCTCCAAGGCAGAGACGAAGCACTAGGAAGTAGGAAGTAAGTCCCGGGTCCAGGCTGACCTGTCGGCAATGCGACACCTTTAATCACCGTTTCAGCCGCTACCCCATTCGATGAAGAGAGCTCTGGTTACAGGGGGTCTCGGCTTTATCGGAAGCCACCTGGTGGACCGGCTCCTCGCGGATGACTGGAACGTCGTCGTGGTTGACAACCTCCTGACCGGTAGGCGCTCGAACCTCCAACAACACAGGGGAGACAAGCGTCTCGTGGTGGTGGAGGGGGACATCCGCCAACCGAAGACCCTCACCAGGGTCTCGAAGAACTGCGACGCAGTGTTCCACTTCGCGGCCCACGCCCTCATGAGGGTCAGCGCTGAGAACCCGACCGCTGACCTCGACTACAATCTGTTGGGCACGATGAACGTACTTCGGAGCTCTGCCGACAACGGCGTCCCAGATTTCGTTTTCGCGTCAACCTCTGCCCTCTACGGCGAGGCTGAGATAACCCCCACCCCCGAGGACTACTCGGGCATCCAGACCTCCTTCTATGGGGCGTCAAAACTGGCGGGCGAGGCCTTCGCATCCGTTTTCGTACAATTTAGGCCGATGAAACTCTGGGCGTTCAGGTTCGGGACGGTGCTCGGGGAGAGGTGCAGGAGAGGGGCGATTTGGGACTTTGAGCACAAACTGATGGAGAACCCTAAGAAACTGGAGATACTCGGAGATGGGAAACAGATCAAGGACTACCTTTCGGTGAAGGACTGCGTGGACGGAGTGATGCTCGGATATGAGAGGAGCACCTCCCCTATCAACATATTCAACCTCGGGCTGAGGGAGGGGACCTCCGTCGACGAGGTGGCGGACATAGTCATCGACGTAATGGGCCTCAAGAACGTGAAGAGGGAGTACACGGGAGGGCCACGGGGATGGAAGGGGGACAACCCGGTCGTGCAACTCTCCGTAGAAAGAATAAGGCGGCTGGGGTGGAGGCCCAAGACCTCTCCGAAGGAGGCAATCCGGGCGACAGCCGAGTGGACGCTGAAGGAACTGAGAAGGAAGGGCGTCTAGACTCACATGACAAAAGTCGCGGTTACGGGAGGGGCGGGGTTCCTAGGGAGTCACATCGCAAAGAGGCTCGTCGACGAAGGGCACGAGATATCCATTATAGACGACATGTCCGCGGGGAGCACCCAGAACCTCAGGGATATCGGGGTGAAGCAGAGAGTCACGAAGGGTGACCTGAAGGACTACGGATTCGCGAAGCGCTCACTAAAGGGGGCGGAGACCGTTTTCCACTTCGCTGCTGAGGTGGGGAGCGTGGAGTACCTTCACGGGTCTCAATCGAGAGAGCTCGCGGCGCTGCTGGCGAACGTCACAATAGACGCCAACGTATTCCGCGCAAGCGCTGAGAACGGTGTTGGAAGCATCATCTACGCTTCGAGTGTTTCGGTGTACCCATTCGACATGCAGCTTGGGGACCACATCAAATTCAAAGAGGAAGACGCAGAGGCGAAGGTGAACCCCGAAGGAGGGTACGGGTGGTCGAAGTATCTGGCTGAGAAGGAACTTTCGTACATGTCTGACGTGCACGTCGGCGTAGCAAGGATATTTCACGCCTACGGCGTGAACATCTATGTCAAGCCCGACAGGAGCCAGGTCATCGCATCACTGATGAGAAAAGCAATCAGGTACCCGGACGAGGACTTCGTGGTCTGGGGGAACGGCCGCCAGAGGAGGTGTTTCGTCTACGTAGACGACGTGACCGACGCCCTCTTCAGGTTGCTGCACTACGTGGACAAGAAAGGGAACCTCACGATCAACGTGGGGAGCACGGACGAATTCACAGTCATGAAACTGGCCGAGCTAATAATCGGTCTCTCGGGGAAGAAGATCAAACCGAAGCTCGACCTGTCGAAGCCGATGGGGGCGCTGAATAGGATGCCCGACCTACACCGCATCCAGGAGACGCTCGGCTGGGAGCCGACGACGCCGTTCTCCGAGGGATTGGCAAGGACTTTCGACTGGGCGAAGACGAGATTCTAGACTCCTGCCCCCCTTTCCAACTCCGTGCGGTCGACCGAAGCCTATTCGGTGCCGCCAAATGACTCAAGGTTTGCGATTCGAGTCCGGAAATTAGACGTGTGCTGCTCCCTTTGACGCCTTGACAGCCAGACTAGAATTCCAGCGAAAACCACCACGATTGAGCCCCCTACCACATAATAAAACAGCGCAACCGAAACGCCTCCAGAGGAAGTGGCTGAACCGGTAGATGTAGTGAAGGCCGCAGTGGTGTTTCCGGTTGTAGTTCGTGTAGTCGACTCAGATGTACTTGTAGTCGCGGCAATGGTCGGTGTCGTGGTGTGAGCCGTGGTTTGACTCGTGGTCGTAGTTGATGCAATTGATTCAGATGCACTTGTGGTCGCAGTAGTGGTCGGTGTCGTGGTGTAGGTCGTTGGTGTCGAGGCCGTCGAGGTCGTGGAAGTGGTGGTGGTTGAAGTCGCAATGCTTGCAGCGTCGGAGATGACAGTAACAGTGTTCGCGGTTTCATCGGTCACAAAGACCTCCCCTTTGCCGGAGTCGTAGGCCACAGAGTTGGGATAGGTTCCAACGTTCACTGTCGCGACCACTGTGTTGGTGGTGTCCGATACGACGGAGACGGTGCTGTAGTCTTCATTTGCCACGAAGACCTCCCCTTTGCCGGAGTCGTAGGCGACGCCCGTGGGCCCGTATCCCACATTCACTGTGGCGACCAGAGCATTTGTCGCGTCGGATAGGATGGAAACGGTATTGGCGTAACCATTGGTCACGAAGATCTCGCTCTTCGAGGAGTCATAGGCGACGCCGAGGGGACCGTATCCCACGTTCACTGTCGCGACCACTGTGTTGTTCTCATCTGAAATTACAGAGAGGGTGCCGTCGTTTTCGTTCGCCACGAAGACCTCGCCCCTGCCGGAGTCGTAGGCGACGGCGACTGGGTTCCTTCCCACGCTCACATTGGCGATTACGCTGTCCGTTGCATCCGAAATGACTGAGAGAGTATTGAAGACTTCATTGGCCACAAAGACCTCACCCTTCGAGGGATCGTAGGCGATAGGGTCCGCCCCGAATTTCAAGCTTACATTGGCGACCACGGTGTTTGTTGCGTCCGAGATGACAGAGACGGTGCCGCCGGCCTCATTGGCCACGAAGATCTCTCCTCTACCGTAGTCATAAGCGACAGCGGTGGGATCATATCCAACGTCTATCGTTGTGACCACGGTATTGGTTACGTCCGAGATGACAGAGACGGTGGCATCATAATAGTTGGCTACGTAGACTTCACCCTTCGAGGAGTCGTAGGCGACGCCGAGGGGATAATGTCCGACGCCTATCGTCGTCACCACTGTCTGGGCACGTGCCGAGGGCACAAGGGGAACTGATGCGAGAACAAGACTCGTGAGAAGGATGAGCACTGCCATGCCAGGGTGGAAGCGCGCGTCAGTGATCCTGAACCTCAAGTCCCTCAGGCCTTTGCGCTCGACTTCCGTCCAGGATGTGGCAACCAAGTCGCGATGGCTCCACCCACAAGTATAACCACCGAACCGAGGCCGACGAACAACCAGTTAACCGCATAATCTGTCACGGCCTGCTGCGACGTCAGTGAAAGTTGGCCCATCGTAGAACCCGAGGCGTCTTGGTTCAGATAATTCGCCCACGTCGGACCAACGGAGTTGTCAAGCACAAAGCAGTATGTCGCGTTTGATGGGGCTGTGAATTGCGCCATGTAAAGCGACGAAGGAGAAACTGTAGCGTTCACTAGGACGGGTGTCTTTTCGTTGGCTTGCTGGTAGTAGGTGCCGTTCCCACCTAATAGTGGCTGGTGGCACCGGGGGGCACATTTGTACCAGACATCGTACTGAGTCTGGTTCATGACGTCGAAAGTGAAAATCGTTTGATTGTCGATTCTCAGCGCAATCTGAATAGTCTGTCCGGCCGCCATGATGAGACTCTGGGTCGCGTAGTCATTTGGGTCCACGGTAATTGCTGTATTGATGAGCGTGACTCGTTGCTGCGAGACCGAAGCCAATGGTCTTGTCCCCCCTATGACCGCGATTGCGACGCCGGCTATGAGAATAACCAGGCCGACGCCTGCGATTCTCGGAAGCATTCAGAAGGAACTCCCGTCAGAGGACTCTGGCCCGGACACCTCTATGAACTGCGACGACGTAATCTGCGCAGACGCGGTGGAAATGGAACTCCTAGAGTCTGTCATCCACGACGGAACCCACGATTGAATGTTGGCTGAAAAGGTCGGGTTAACCCAAGACTCGTTCGGGTAGGTGTAAGGGCCGATGTCCTCAAGAGCTTTGAGTTCAAAGTACCTGTTTATCATTCCAAATGGCTTTACAGAGTCATTCACTAGCGGGCTGGAAATGACGCCCGCGTTCATGAAGAAGTCGCTCGTCGTAGCTAGCTTCACTTCTATGCTCTGATTGCCTTGAAGATTGTAGAGTCCGTACGGCCAGTAGGTGTAATGGCCAGGATAGAAGGTCGAGGCGAATTCAATCTCCGCCGGGGGCGTCAGGGGGAGTTGCTGCTCCGCAAAGGTAACGAACAGGTCGGGGTTGGAAATGAAGTAACGTTGAGCCTGATAAAGCGCCGCCAGGAACTTTACCAGTAGCCCCTGATTCGCACTGTTGCTCAGCCAGTCGTCGGCTACCACGTAACAGGTATCGAAGTAATTGTTGGGGGAGTAGAAGAGAACATGGTAGGGGCCGCCATGGGAGGTGTTGTTGATTGCTGGGCTTTCAAAGTCGGCCAGGATGAAGTCATCGACGACGACCTCCTGGGCAGCACCGCTCATCAGGTCGTTCACTCTGACGATGTTCTCACCGCCGTTCTTCAGATAGACAGAGGTTGGACTGGGCCCGTTCGTATTGACGGCTATTCCAGCCTCCTTGAACCAATAGTAGTTCAAATATCTCATAATAGTTCCTGGCCCAAAATCCTCTGCGGTCCTGCCTAGCAGTTGAGATGGGCTGGTGATTCCGCCTCCCACTATGGCAAGGAAGGTTCCCGACAGCATGTAACCACCTACGCAAGTCGTTTGTTGCCCAGTGAAGAATGAGCCTCCGCTCTCGTCGTAGGCTATGTCCTGTTGACCCGATATCAGTGCCTTGTAAGCCAAGGGGGGAGAATCGTAGTACGTCGGGACTACTTGGATGCCTTCGTTGGACAGAATCTGGAAGGCGTACAAATCCATAACGTCACTTTCGTCGAGCGAATCGGGATAGCCGACCCTTAGGGTGAACTTGTTCGCGCCAGCAGGGGCAGGCAAGGTGAGCTGGGCGGCAGACGCTATGGACACCACTAGAATGCAGGCCACTATGATTGGGGCGAATTTCTTGAGGTGCACACGACTCAAACCGTAGATGCAACATTCGTATTTATTCCGAATCTAGTTTGGATATAGATTTCGACTCGTTTCAGCTTAAATTTGGATTGAGGGCACTAGAAATACAACGGTGGCAGCACCTGAGCACATTGAAACCGTCCCTGATTTCGGTGGAGGAAGTCACCAAATCGTTCACGAAGAAGGACGCAATCAGTGGGAAGGACGGCAGATTTGACGTCCTGGGAGGAGTGACGTTCGAGCTGAAGAGCGGCTCGTTCACGAGCGTCATTGGGCCGTCAGGGTGTGGCAAGACAACCCTCTTCCGGATAATTGACGGGCTGATCAGACCAGATTCCGGCAAAGTTGTTTTCAACGGCGAGCCTGTGACCGCACCGCCGTCAAAAATGGGGTTTGTCTTCCAGCAGTTCGGGCTGCTCCCGTGGCGGACGGTGCTAAAGAATGTGGAATTTGGTCTCGAGCTACGCGGCACCGATTCAAATGAAAGGGAGAGAGTTGCAAGAAAGTACATCGGAATAGTCGGACTCAGGGGATTCGAGAATCATTACGTACACGAGATATCCGCCGGCATGCAGCAACGAGTGGGCTTGGCGCGGGCCCTGACGATTAATCCTGACGTGCTCCTGATGGACGAACCTTTTGCTTCAGTGGATGAGCAGACGCGCCAGATTTTGCAAAAGCAGCTGCTGCAGATCGTAAAGGGCACGGTCCAGAAGACGACCCTATTTGTTACGCACAACGTGGACGAGGCAATCGCCCTATCAGACGAAATCGTGCTACTGGGCGGTCGCCCGGCGAGGGTGAAGGAGATAGTTAGCGTGGATCTCCCGCCTGAGCGCTGGACGTACGATATCCGATCTGATCCCGAATACGGAAGACTGTGGCAAAAGATCTGGAAGTTTCTTGAGAACGAAATCATGGAGGCGGGGGGCTTCGGTTCGGTCGCGTCCCAATTCACCTGACCGCTTATCTGATTTCCCAGAAGGCGACAGGCCATTTCTCATTCCATGGGAGGACATGCACCCCAGGGCGACGGTAGAGCTCGATCCTATGACGGTCAGGAACAGGGGTAGTCGAGGTTGGCCATGAAGTCTTCGCGCGCGATGTCATTTTCGGTTAGGCTTGGGATATTCTGCGCAAGTCTGGGATTGTTCTTCGTCCTCTGGGAGGTCGCAGCCCTAAGCGCGGGGAACTCTCTTATTCTTGTGGGACCGATTCCCGTCCTGCAGGCCCTGATTGGCCTGCTTCAGAACCATCTTCCACATGGAATCCTCGGGATTCAAGGTGCGGATGCCGCAATACTGCAAACCTTGGCTACTATCGTGTTTGGTTTCGTCCTCGCCTGCATTGTTGGGATTCCAGTCGGACTGATCATGGGGCGCTGGAAGACCGCCGAGGTGCTGATCGACCCTTGGATAAGCGCGACCTATTCGATTCCTGTAGTAATTCTGATTCCGATGCTCTATTTTGCCATCGGCGCGGACTTCTACGCCGAGGTCTTCGTCACATTTCTCGTTACTGTATTTACGATCATCGTGAACACTCACCACGGCGTGAAGTACGTGAGCAACGCGCTCGCTGAGGTTGGCAAGAGCTACGGGGCATCCGAAAGTCAATTTGTAACAAAGATCATACTTCCAGCATCCATGCCAGATATTATCTCAGGGATGAGGATCGGGATGGGTCGAGCCATCCTCGCCGCCGTCCTGGCGGAAGTATTGATGAGCGGTAATGGTCTCGGAGGAATGATGATAACGTTTCAGGATGTTCTCAATACGCCCTACATGATGGCGGTTGTCTTCTTGATTGCATTGATGGGAATAGCGGTTCTTCAGCTACCCAAGATTCTGGAGCGTCGGTTGTTCAGGTGGAAGGAAACGGAGAGCTTCTCCAGGGAGATAAGAAGATGAAAGCTTCCTACGCAAAGTACAGCATCCTTCCAGGGACGCTGATCATCTTTGTAGCAGTCTGGTGGGCGATGGCCGTGGCCGTGAATAATTCTAGGGAGATGGTCGGCCCACTCCAGACCGGAAGGGCTTTCGTCAGCCTTTTCACCGATCCTCCTCTTACGAGGTTGCTGGCTGCGGGCCTGCAGGTCACGATTACGTCCATCTTGCTTGGATTCGCTTTGGCAGTCGTGGTAGGAGTCCCCATTGGTGTTCTCATGGGAAGGTACCTAATTGCGGATCTCTTTTGCGATCCATGGGTCAATATCTGGTACTCGATTCCGGCCATAGCATTTGTACCCTTGGCCATGAACTGGACGGGAGTCTCGGCAACGAGCTCAGTGATCATCGCTTTTCTGATTACAGTATTCACTGTAATCATAAACGTCTATGGCGGAGTTAAGAACATCAGCGGTTCGCTTGTTGATTGCGGAGCGGCATACGGAGCATCGCAGACACAGATTTTGACCAAGATCATTATTCCCGCAACCTTGCCGAGCATAATGGTGAGTCTGCGGCTAGGTATCTCAAGAGCGATTGAAGGGGTAATCATCGCTGAAATGGTCTTCACGGTGGTCGGAATCGGGGGGTTGATGGACGACGCAGCAGACAACTTGCAGTTGGCGCTCTCAGGCGCTCTTATCATCGTCTTGGCAGTCATTAGCTTGGCACTTGCGGAGCTCATGAAGTACATCACCAGAAGAGCGGTGGCGTGGAAGGAATCTCAGGCAATGATTCGTGAATAATGCTAGACAAGAGGTTCAGAAGCCAAAGGAGTGTGACTGAAGCCGACTTGGAATCAAATCAGATGGTGAGAAACGACAGACCAGCTACCTCGTGTTCTTGCTGCCGTCCACCCGCACACTGGAAGTGTGGTTATCTAGCATACCGAAGCCTATTTGATGCTGCTGTATATCCAAGAGTCCCGCGCCCTGACCGAATAATTCCCTGAACTTGAAGAAGGTCGAATGATTAGCCGGTCACCCGGGCAACACCAGAAGAGCTTCTTCTCTTGATGAACGACAAGAGAGACGCAAGAACCACGACCATGAGCATCATTAACGGTCCCAGGAAACTGGTTATCTGTCCGACGGCGGGGAACTCTGGGACTCCAACTGAGGAGGTTGTGGAGCACGTGGTGAAGGTGGAAAAAGATGTCTGAAGCATCGTGGTTGTAAAAACCGTCGTAAGAGTGGTTGTGGTCGTAGAGGTCACGGTTGAGGTCTGGGTCCCAGTAATCGTCGTGACATAGGTCTCTGTGGTAGTCTCGGTTATTGTTGTTGGCAAGGTGACCGTCGAGGTTACAGTGGTGGTTACCGTCGGATCGTCACACGAGCCTGTAATTATCGTGGTAGGAATAATAATCGTGGACGTCACGGTACTTGTGGAACTCTGAGTAGCCGCTGACGTCGAAAGAGTGGTAGCTGTCGTAACCGTTGTCGTCTGTGCCGTAGATGTCGTGGAAGCCGTCACTGTCTCGGTCGTTGGCGTGGTGACCGTGGTTGTTACCGTCGAGGTGATGGTGGTAGTTGAACACTGTGAGCCTGTTGTGGGCGCATTCCCAGTAATAGTCCCGGTGCCAGTGATAGTGCCACATCCAGTAATGGTGCCACCGTTGTAAATTGTCCCATCGTTGATGATGGTCCCGTCGTTGGTGATGGTTTCCCCGTAGTAGTTATTGATGCCATTGCCTTCAGTGTTCTTGATTGTAATGGTCCCGTCGTTGGTGAACTTGTCATTATTATAAATGCCAGAACTAACTGCGCCTGAGTTCTCTATTGTAATGCTCCCGTCGTTTGTAAAGGTGCCCTCCTCGTTATAGATGCCCCAACTCCCTGTGCCTGAGTTCTCGATAATGATTGTCCCGGTGTTGGTGTTGGTGATGGTGCCACCGTCGTTTTCAATTCCACTCCCACTGCCAGAGAAGGAGATTGTAATGGTGTTCTGGTTGAAGAAGGTGCCAGAGTTGTAGATGTTAATTACATTGCCACTGGTGGTGATTGTGATAGAACCATAGTTCTCGAACGTGCCGGGACTATTGATGCCTTCACTGCCGCTGTTTGCGTTCTCAATCGTCATGCTGCCGGCTGCTTCTACGGTGATGCCACCGTAGTTTTCAAGGCCGTAAGGACCGGAGTTGTCGACGTCGATGTCGTTGTAGTCGCTGATTGCACCCGAGGCTTCGTTGTATATTCCAGTGCTGCTGGTGCCGTCGATGTTGATTTTGCCATTGTTTTCGATGGTGCCGAAGTTGTCGATGCCGCGAGTGCTGGAGCTTTGGATTGTGACGATGCCGCCACTGTCAACGGTGAGGGTGACCCCAGAGCTAATCGTGAGGGAGCCAGCACTTGCTATCGCAAGGGTCTCTCCAGTTGAAATTTCGACGTCCGAGGACATGGTGACGCTTCCCGACACGGTGCAGGTAGGGCTGACCCACGAGAGCCCTGAACCTGTGCACCATGTACCGAGGTCGGTGGCTCCATGCACCGCTGGAACTTCCGCCAGCAAGGAAAGAGCGCTCAGAGAAAGCAGAGCCAACAGCATTGCTGACAATGGGCGAATTGATTTTCTCTTCGAGGAGTACAAGAAATTCGCGAAATTGTATTCTAGCGCCGCATAAAAGTCTGAAGATTTTCATGTTCACGGACATGAATCTGGAAATCTCCCTAACGTGTTTGGCTGCCGGCGCGCTCGAAATAGACCTGAAAGGCCAAGAATGTTAGGGAACAGGAACCACGCCGTTCCTGTAGCAACCACACGAATAGCAGATGATCTCGAAGCCCCTCTCTTCGGCGATGGGGCATCCTCCTTCGCAGGGCGGAGTGTGTTGACCACTGTTAACTTGTCTGTCAAAAAGTCCAAGCCTGTTTGATGTCGCCATGTGATCAATGTGACTCGAAGGGCTCTGCCTCGGCGAGCTAGAACCGGTATCGGGCAGCGGTCCTTACGAATCATTCATGCTCTTGAAGAATGACCAATTCATGAAATTGAGGAGGGTGCTTGTATCTTTGCTGTTCATCCCTACACTAGAACTGTGGTTATCTACCACACCGAAGCCTATTTCTACGGAAAGCGGAGAGCCTGAGAACCCGAATTGGTGGACAAGCCCGGACGGCGGAAGAAGAACAAGCCCCCCTGGGGCAAGATAACGGCCGCCATTGTGGGAGTGCTGATCGTCGGAGCCATCGGTTACTATGTTTACGACACATACATCTTCAGCCCGCCACCCGTCTACGCGAAAATAGGAACGAGCATGGGGACGTTCTACGTGGAGCTCTTCCCTGCCTGTGCCCCTAAGACTGTCAACAACTTTGAGAGCCTGGCCAACTCTCGGTTCTACGACAACCTCGTCTGGCATCGTATTGTCGAGGGGTTCGTCATACAGACCGGTGACCCGAATAGCAGGAATGCTGTGAACAGCACCCGTTCGACCTGGGGACAGGGCGGGTCCAATAACACCGTCCCGCTTGAAATCTGCTCCTGGCTCCACAACTACGCCGGGTATGTCGGCATGGCTCGGCAGGGTAACCAGACAAGCGGTCTGGACACCGGGACGTCGCAGTTTTACATTCTGACAAACAACCAAACGGCGCCTAATTACCAAGCGCTTGAGGGGTACTATACCATCTTCGGCAAGGTGATCAGTGGGATGAGCGTCGTCTGCAGCATCTCGAAGGTACCCGTCTATAACTCATCAGCGACGCAGAACGGGAACACGATACTCGACCAGCCCATAACCCCTGTGTACCTCGACAATGTGACGATGATCGGCGCGACGCAGGCGCCCACGTCGCAACCCATAGCGCAGTGCAAGTATTGAGAACCCGCGAGAGAGCTCAGGGGAATCCG
The DNA here is from genome assembly GCA_964413565.1 of uncultured Nitrosopumilales archaeon. Taxonomy (GTDB): domain Archaea; phylum Thermoproteota; class Nitrososphaeria; order Nitrososphaerales; family Gagatemarchaeaceae; genus UBA183. The sequence continues at coordinate 31,722 of CAYPSJ010000014.1, forward strand.
CCCGGGGCGGAGCTTTCGCACGCGACTTTTATCTGACATCAGGAACAGCAGCCCGTTGTCGAGCTACCAGCCGCGGCGTTCACTCTTTGCCCTTACTTTGACTATGCCGTAGTGAACCGCGCATGAGACGCAGTAGAAACGCGAGACGGTAGGAGCTGCTATGTACGCCCCCGCGGCTCTGAGCTCCCGCGCAAGGGTCGGTTCGACGAGGTTCAGACGGGTCGTCACCCTCTTTGCCTTGTCTCTCGGGACACTGGCGCCGCAGTTGCTGCAGTAGATAGTGTCGCTTCTCCCCTTTCCTCCCTTGGAGCGTCCCCTGCTTTTCCTCTTCTTTGACAAGGCTTGATCGTCTCGAATTTCGTCTCCCTTTAAACATATGTCGTCGCGTTTCATGCAGGTGCAAGAAACCTGCCGCCGCAACCAAGTCAAGAGTGCTGGTGGTCGAAGCGGACAGCTCGCGCCTAGATAGGCTGGCAACGGTCCTGCCGCTCGGATGAAGGCTGTAGTCTACGACGGGCAGATCTCCTGCAGAGACGTCCCACCCCGGCTATTGAAGGAAACGTCATCCTAGCGGTGTTAAGGGCCGGAAGCTGCGGCACCCGCCTTGCGATAGCTTCAGGGGACTACAAGGTTAAGGACCCCGTCATTCTCGGCCACGAAATCTTCGGGACGGTCTGGAAAGCCCCTGGAGAGGAATCGGACCTCATGGGAAGGAGGTGCGTCACAGAAATCAATGTAGGATGCGGGAAGTTCGACTTCAGGGCAGGTGTGGAATCCCATTGTGCCAGGGGAGAAGCGTTGGGAATACATCGCAACGGCTGTCTTGCGGAGTATGTTTTAGCGCCCTTTGACAACGTACACCTGGTCCCAGACTCGATTTCTGACGAAGAGGCCGTGTTCATCTAGCCCCTCGCAGCGTGCGTGCAGCTCACCAAGATGGCCAGAATCGATGCAGGTTCAACCTGCGCAGTGGTTGGGGCTTCACCAAGGTGCGAAGAGGCACTCAGGACTGCATCCTCTTAGGAAGCAATCAGTGCGATTTTCGAAATCTGAGGGATGTTTTCCACTGGTGGGTCAATGGGCCACGAATGCTCGTTCTCTTGAGCATAATGCCTGGGAGAACTTATAGCCGCTTCGACAGCTGCCCGAGAAGACATTGAGCGATATCGACAAGAGGATCGCGACCGAGGGGAAGCTTCAGTACCACCTGAAGATGAAGCGCGGCGACGTCGGGAAGTACATTCTCCTGCCAGGAGACAGGGCCAGGGTTCCAATGATGTCATCCTACCTTGATGACGCAAAGGAGGTGGGGAACAACAGGGAGTACGTGGCTCACACGGGGACTCACAAGGGAATCAAGGTCACCGTGATGAGCACCGGCATCGGATGCCCTGCCGCGGCCATAGCTGTCGAAGAACTGGCAAACATAGGCGCGAGGGTGTTCATCAGGACCGGTAGCACGGGAGCCCTCCAGGAGCCCATCGATATTGGGGACCTTATCATTGCGACAGGGGCGGCCAAGAACGAAGGGACGTCGGAGATGTATGAGCCCAATGAATTCCCTGCGGTCCCCAGCTTCGACGTTCTCAGCGCGCTGGTCCGGGCCGCGGAGTCGCTCAAGGAAGACCTCCGCTTCAAGTATCATGTAGGCATCGTGGCTTCGGACGACGCTTTCTACGCCGAGACTCCTGAGTTCATCCATAGAGTGACCGCCCTTGGTGCTCTCGGGGTGGACATGGAAAGTTCCGCTATTTTCGTGGCTTCGAGGGCTCGCGGCCTTGAGTCTGGGAGCATACTTTCCGCCTCTGAGAACTTCGCGAGGAAATCCATCGTCCCCGAGAAGGTTCCAGAGGCGCTGAAGGAAGGTTGGCTGAAGGAGACCCAGGTCGCACTAAGGGCCATAGAGAGGCTTGAAGGTCGGCACCCTGCCTAGGCCCCCAAACCAATTCTTCTTCCGCTCTTTGCATCGAAGAGCAGAACTCCCTCAGGAGGAATTCCTACTTTCGCATCGTCCCCTATCTCCATGTCGGGTCTCCCAGCGAGTTGTACGACCAGGGGCGTCTTCCCTACGTTGACAGTTACATAGCTAATGGAACCGAGCAATTCGACGTTGGACACCGAGCCTCTCAAGCCTGGGCCGTCCTTGGACACCATCAACTGCTCTGGCCTCACCCCCATGGTCACTTCAGTCTCCGCGTCGAAGCTGGCCATCCCCAACTCGATTTCCAAGTCATCGCCGTGGAACATCCATCCGCTCCCGTGCCTCCTCAGTACCCCGCGAATCAGGTTCATGCTCGGGGAGCCGACGAATCCGGCAGTGAAGACGTCGTTGGGCCTCGAATAGAGCATGTACGGGTCGTCCACCTGCGTTATGTTCCCCCTGTTCAGCACTGCTATCCTCGTTGCAATCGTGGTGGCTTCGGCCTGGTCGTGGGTCACGAAAATCGTGGTTATCCCCACCTCCTTCTGGAGCCTCTTCAGGAACGCCCTTGCCTCGACCCTCAGCTTGGCATCTAGATTGCTCAGGGGCTCGTCAAGGAGGAACACGGTGGGGTCCCTAACCAGCGCCCTGGCAAGTGCTACCCTTTGCTGCTCGCCGCCGCTGATCTGCTTCGGCTTCTTCTCGAGCAGGCTGTGTATGTGAAGAGTCTCCGCCACCTCCTTCACCTTCCGAGCGGTGTCTGTCTTCGTCATCCCCCTCACCTTCAGCGGGAGCGCTATGTTGTCGAAGACGTTCATGTGTGGGTAGAGCGCGTAGTTTTGGAAGACCATGGCAACGTTCCTCTCCTTCGGCAGCAGGTCGTTCACCTTCCTGTCCCCGATGTAGATTGAGCCTGATGTAATCTCCTCGAGCCCCGCAATCAATCTGAGGAGGGTGCTCTTTCCAGACCCGGACGGACCAAGTAGGACGAAATACTCCCTGGCACTGATCTTTAGGCTGACGTTGTCGAGCACTAGGTTCTTCCCGTACTTCTTGGTGAGCCCATCGATCACGACCTCTGACATGTCCTCTACCCCTTCACCGACCCCAGGGTCAAGCCTCTGGCTAAATACCGTTGAGCGAGGACCCCCATCAGAATCGTAGGGAGCATTATGAAAACGCCGGCGGCTGCCAGCCCTCCCCAGTTGAAACTCTTCTCAGCAATGATGAAGCTGGTCAGGAAGAGCGGTACCGTCTGCGCCCCCGCCGGGAACGGAGAGTAGGTTATCACCAGGGCGTATAGCAGCTCGTTCCAGCAAGAAATGAAGCTGAGGATAATCGCGGCGATGATGCCGGGGGTCACCAGCCGCAGGCTCACCCTGTAGAAGATCTGGTAGGGCGACAGGCCGTCAATCTGAGCTGCCTCCTCAACGCTCTTCGGAACGTCGTTGAAGAAACCCATCAACAACCAGGTTGAGAAGGGAGCTGAGAAGCTGATGTAGACTAGGATGAGCCCCCACCAAGTGTTCAGGAGACCAATCTTCGCATCGATG
>CAYPSJ010000015.1:0-24397 GCA_964413565.1 uncultured Nitrosopumilales archaeon
AGATAGAGAAGCTCGACGCCAGACACGCTGAGCTCGCCCAACGGCTCAAGGAATTCTTCAAGGCAGGAGAGGAACTCCGGAGGACCATAGAGCAGAAGGGAAAGCAGAACGCTAGGGTGCTCGTCAAGCTTGCGGACCTCGGCCAAAAGATGCAGCAGATCGACCTGACTATCAACGCCACCACGGCAAGCCTCGGGGTCGAGAGGAAGAGGCTGGACGACCTTAAGCTAAAGGTCGACACCTACTCGGCTTCGCTCGCGAAGCTCGAGTCAAGCACCAGCAACCTGTTCGCGCTGTACGACAACGCTACCCAGGAGTTGAACTCTCTGGACGACAGCCTCTCCGGTGTGGACAAGAATAGGGAGAAGCTGATCTCTTCCATAGCGTCAGCCTCCAAGATCATGGAGAGGGCTTCCGCGGAGGTGTCTCGAGAGGAGGCGTTCAAGCACATGTCGGAGAGCCTCGCAGGCGAAAGGAGTGGCCAGCTCAAGCTGCAGGAGTTCTGCGACGAAGGGGGCGTACCGGGGTACGTGGGACGTCTAGGTCAACTCGTAAAGTTCCCGCAGCAATACTCCAAGGCAGTTAACGCGGTCATTGGCAAGTGGATGGGCGCCTTCATCGTCCAGGACCTGAAGTCAATGACCCAGCTCATCAAGGCCGCGAAGTCTCTGAAGGCGAGGAGCTTCTCGGTAATTCCGCTCAGCGAGGTCGAGTCGGTAAGGGCGGTCGAACTGGACCGTTCAGCCGGTGTCCTGGGCCCACTCTCGGAAACGATAAAGTGCGAGGCGGAGTTCCAGGGGCTCGTTAACTTCTTGGCTGGGGACTCGGTCCTCGTCGAAACCGAAGCTATAGGGTACATCCTCGCTTCCGAGGGCGTAAGGGCCGTTACTGTGGATGGCGAGACGTTCGAGACTGGTGGGCGCGCCTTCAGCTACGGCTTCCAGGAGCTCGTGGTCAACCTGATGGAAGGACTCGAGAACATCGAAGGGATTAGCGAGGTTGAGGACGCGGTTGGCGCCCTGAAGAGTGCCATCGATCGGAGGAAGTCTGAATTGGAAACCCTCGAGTCTGATTCCCGCAACATCATGAAGGAGAGGGTAAAGAAGATAGTAGCCACCAGCACTCTTAGGGCTCAGGCGACGACGATCAAAGCCTGGATAAGCCAACAGAAGCGCCTTTTCAGGAACATCGATTCGCAGTACCAAAAGCAGTCGGGCGTCGTCTCCAGACTCGAAGAGAGGCTGAAGGTCAGCCTCGAGAGGAAGGACGCCATCACCAAAGGGACCGCGTCCCTACAGCAGGTGGTCGCCGACGCCCAGTCCCTTGGGCTGGACACGATGCTCGCGGAGCTAGACGCAGCCAAGACATCGCTCTCAGGAGAGATAGACACCATAAGGAACAGGATTCAAGACCTGAACCTGAGCCTAGCGCGGGAAAGAGCGAACCTGGACAACGTCCTTCTAAGGGCGCTCGAGGAGAACCAGCTCGACCTTGCGAATGCCGACGAGGACCTGCAATCAAACAAGCAGTTCGTCCGTGAAACCCCCCGAAGGATCAGAGAGCTGACGGAACAGAAACGGTCACTCGAGGAGCAGATCGCTAAGCTGATGGAGTCGTCCAAGAGGAGCCAGCCCGTGCTGGACGAGTTCGATAGCAAAGCCCGTCGCCTCAAAGAGGAGCGGGACGCCGTGTCGCGATCGATAGCCGGGAACCAGAAGGATCTCTTCGCCCTTTCAGGCCAGGCTTCGACAACCCAGGAGAAGGTGGAAGAAGCGCTTGGATACCTCCGGATGCTGGGGTACCAGGAGGAGCTCGAGTTCTTCGAGACGAGCGAGTTGCTTCTGGGTGAGCTCCAGGCGGAGTACCAGCAGGTAATCGGGTCCGTAAACAGAGGGGCGGACAGACAGTACACAGAGATGTACGTGAGCTACAAGAACCTCTCCGTCAGGCACAACGAGCTGGGAGCGCAACTCGATCATCAAATTCATCGAGAGCGTCGAGTCCGAAAAGAGAAAGGTGTTCATGACCGCCTTCGACAGGGTCGGTGCGGAGTTCAGCGCCATATTCCAGAATCTTACGGCGGGTCTGGCACTGCTCGAGCTCGAGAACCCCGACGAGATCTTCAACGGGGGCATAATCCTTCGAGCGGACTTTGGCAATGGCCTTCGCGAATCCTCCCAGCACAGCGGAGGCCAGAGGGCGGTGACCGGGGTCTCGTTGATCCTGGCGATGCAGGCCGTTCAGCAGCACCCGTTCTACCTCTTCGACGAGATTGACGCGGCCCTGGACGCGATCAACTCCACCAGCCTGGCTCGCTTTCTGAAGGAGAAGTCCTCCGAAGCTCAGATCATCGCCATAACCTTGAGGGACGTCTTCGTGGCGGAGAGCGACATGACCTACGGTGTCTACTCCACCGGAGGGGTGTCGCGAGTCGTCCACTACAAACCTGCGGAGGTACCGCCACGTGCCTAGCTCCGCCCTTCTGGGAAAGCCTCCCCTCAACGTCCTGATTGATCCGTCCCTGGCGAAGCGGAAGAGCCCCTGGGAGATCAACCTCTCGGAGCTCCTGGACATGTTCTTGAAGGCAATATCGGAGACAGAGCTGATAGACATGAGGGCGGCGGGGACCGCCGCGCTATCCTCGGCCACAATCTACAGGCTGAAGGTGGAGACTCTGTTCCTCTTCGAGAGGCTAAGGATGCAGAACAGGCTATTCGACAACTCCCAACCCCCGCAGTTCATAGTGATGCCCTTCAGGTACGAGATTTACTCCACAAACATAGACGAGCTCTTCGACGAGCTCGGAAGGATTCTCCAGGAGATAGTCATGGAGGAGGAAGGCGGGGGGACCCAGAACCTCCTAGCCCCCGAGGAGCTCGCTCCGGACATCGGCGAGTACGTCATCCCAGTGGAAGTGATGCTTTCGGAGTACAGGAAGATCCTGGTCGAAAGACTCCGGGTTACTGGGAAGACGCTTCTTTCTGAGCTCCTGAGAGGGTTCCGTCCCGTCGAAGCCGCCCGCGTCTTCATCATCCTCCTGTTCGCGGCCAACAATGGCGAAGTCGTGATCAACCAGGAGGAGTCCGACGAGGACGCTCTGGTGGTCTCGGTGGGACAGCTTGAGTGATGCCTCGAAGGAGCTAATCCCAAAGGACGTGCTTGCGAAGGTCGAGGCAGCGCTCTACGCTTCTGGTCGCCCCCTGTCCCTCGAAGAGATCGCTCGTGTGGCAGGGACAGCATCCGATAGAAAGGCCACTGCAATTGCCAGAGAAGTCGCGAGGGCAGTCAACGGTGCGATGCAGGCCGTCGAGGTGGTCGAATACGCAGGCCCGAAATTCGCGATGCAGCTGAAGGGTCAGTACACACAGACTGCGAGGAAGTTCGCCACCAGGCCTCTTCTCTCCCGGAGCGCCCTCAGGACTCTGTCCTTCATCGCTTTCTTCCAGCCAATATCTGCGGCCGAGCTCGTACTAAGGCGGAGCTCCACCGTCTATCAGCATCTTAGGGAGCTAGAGGACGTGGGGTTCGTCGCTGGAGAGAGACAGGGAAGGAGCAAGAACTACAGGACCACGACCAGGTTCGCAGAATACTTCGGGCTCAGCACCGACGTGACCTCGATGAAAAGGCAGCTGGAGAGCAGGACTCTAACGCTGCGTTAGACAAAAGCCTTAACATCTTGCCAAGGAGGGCGGCTCCGAAAGGTGTAACGTTTTGACTCGACCCATCGAGAACCTTGTCAAAAGGAGGCCTACGGGTGGTAGGTCAAGGCCCCACCGGGGAAGGAGGGCCTACGAGAGGGACGGCTACGCCATCGAACCCTTGGTGGGTCCCGCAACCAGGAGGGCGATCCGGAGGCGAGGAGGACACGTGACCTCTGGCGCCACTAAAGCGGACTTTGCCAACGTTTCAGACGGTTCGGGGAAGGCGAGGAAATCTAAGATAGTCAGAGTGAAGAGTAGCCCTGCCAACAGGGACTACCAGAGAAGAGGCGTCATAACGATGGGCGCTGTCCTTGAAACGGAGGCGGGGGAGGCCGTTGTGACTTCCAGGCCGACGGCGGACGGCGTGGTCAACGCGGTGCTGACCACCAAGAAATGAAAGACTACGACAGGCAAGTGTTCTGGCTTGACTACTTCGACTCGGAGCTGAAGCGCAGCGAGGGGCGAAGAGTTCCCCTGAGCACAGCAACACGAGCTCCCATCCTTGCTGAACTGGGGGAGGCTTGTCGCCGGCTGAACCTCCAGCCGCAGCCCCAGGCTGCCCGATATCCGTCCCGTCCGCTCAGGGAATCGGGCTATGTCTCCGTGACGAAGTCTGGCCCAAAACGTGCCCTTCTGATTAGGATAGCGAGGGAGCTCTCCGTCGTCCGCGGACTGGGGCAAAAGCGCCAAGCCCAGACCCAGTCTGGACGAAAGAAATAGCAGAAATTTCGCGAAGGTTTAAAGGCAGGATGACCCGCCTTCACCTTTCTTGTTTCAAGTCGGCGTCCTCATGCACCAGGCAAAGAGCGGCCGACTGATTGTGAAGCTTTCGAGGGAGGTCAGGCCCGGTGTTTTTCTCTATGGCGAAGGCAAACGGAAGCTTGGAAAGGTGGTCGAGCTAATTGGGCCAGTAAAGTCCCCCTACGCGTCCGTGGCCGTGGCGAGCAGCAGACTAGGGAAGGCCGGGGATCCGGCTTTCGTGGAGGGATAGAGGAGATGAGCCTCTGGAACACGAGCAGGGACGACGGCTTCAGGACGTCATGCCCCGTCTGCGGCAACCGACTCATTGGCGACTCGGAGAAGGGGGAGCAGGTTTGCCCCACCTGCGGCTATGTCACGCTCGCACCTGCCGACACTGGCCCAGAGTGGAAGGCCATGGACTTGGAGGAGAAGAACAGGCGGGTGAGGGTCGGGTCGCCGACTACGCTCGCTCTTCACGACTTTGGGCTGTCCACCGAGATAAGCAGGACGATGCGCGACTCTCATGGCAAGTATCTCGATCCGGCCATGAGGGCGACAGTGGAGAAGATGAGGAAGTGGCAGAGCAGGACTAGGACCATCAACAGCGAGGAGAGGGGGCTCTCCAACGTTCTTTCTAAGATATCAGAGCTCTGCGAGTCACTGAACCTGCCGGACAACGTCGCCGAGACTGCGGCCCAGATCTACAGGACATCGGCCAAGATGAAGGTAGCCAAGAGCAAGTCTATTCTAGGGATGACGGCGGCGACTGTCTATCTCGCCTGCAGAAAGTGCGGAGTGTCTCGAACCCTCAAAGAAGTAGCCCGGGCAGCTGGGATGGAAAAGGGGAGCGTCGCACGCTATTTCAGGCTTGTGCTCAAGGAGGTCGAAAAGGAATACGTCCCTCCCCCGTCGGTCGAGAAGTACATCTCGAAACTCATCAACATGGCCAAGATCGACCCCAGGGTCGAGCACCTTGCCCTCACCCTCTCACGTAGTACGAGCGACTCGAAGATTTCGAGCGGGAAGGCGCCCGCGGGGCTCGCCGCTGCCTACGTGTACCTTTCGTCGGTAATGGTCGGCGAACACCTTCCCCAGAGGGAGGTGGCCGAGTTCGCGGAGGTCACAGAGGTGACGGTTAGAAACAGGTGCAGGGAGATACTCGACAACTTCGTTATCAAACAGGAGTTCATGCCAGCGAAATGAAGCAGCCCAAGAAGAAGGCGGCCAAGGAGCAGAAGCCCAAGCCCGGGAAGAAGGGGGGCAGGGTATCCAAGAAGCAGGCTGAACCCCCCCAGCCCGTAGAGAGGACGGAGGAGGAACTCGTCGACCTAACCTCCAGGGTGTACAAGCTCGTCGTCGAAAGAGGGCGTGACGGCGTCCTTCAGAGCGAAATCTGGAAGGAGCTGGGGCTCACGAGCAGGGACGGGTCAAGGCTGGCCATCAGGCTGGAGAGGCGGGGGCTCATCGGGAGGGTGAAGGTACTAGAGGAGGGCAGGTGGACGTACAAGCTGACCCCGCTCCGGTTCCCGACCGACATGACCTCCATAGAGAAGGCGCCATGCATCGTCTGTCAGTACGAGTCGAAGTGCTCAGTGGACGGCGAAGTGAGCCCCTACATCTGTCCATGGCTGGGCCCGTGGGTCATTGAGGAGGCTAGGGCGGCTCGGGCCCAAATCGCCGAGCCGAGCGCCGTGCCTGCCAGGTAGGTCCCCGGAATTTGGCTGGGAAGGAGATATTTCGTCCCCTAGTGGAGGCAGCCAAGAAGGCGCGCCTCAACGCTTACTCTCCGTATTCGGGCGTGAAGATAGGCGCGGCGGTGCTCACTTCAGATGGCAAGATCTTCTCCGGTGCCAACATAGAGAACGCTTCCTACGGACTCGCCTGTTGCGCGGAAAGGACGGCCATCTTCAAGGCGGTCTCCGAGGGGAACAGGGACATAGTAGCCATGGCAGTGGTGGGCAAGTCGGAGGACTACACCAAACCCTGCGGGGCGTGCAGGCAGGTGATGGTGGAGTTCAACCCCAAGATGAAGGTCCTGAGGAGGGGACTCGACGGGTTCGCCGAGGACGGAACGGCGGCATCCCTCCTTCCGGCGCACTTCAAGCCTCCAGGGCTTTCGAAGAAATGAGGCTCAACGAAGCAAGGAAGGACCTCTACAGGCGCCTTGCCAAGGAGCAGGGGTACAAGAGCAGGGCCGCCTTCAAGCTCATCGAGGCCAACGAAAGATACGGGTTCCTCCGCGAAGGGGGGAAGGTCGTCGACTTTGGCGCCGCTCCGGGCGGATGGCTTCAGGTGGCTTCCGAAATCGTCGGGCCCAGAGGACGTGTGGTAGGGGTCGATCTCAGTCCCATCCATCTGAAGGAGAAGAACATAGCAGCCATCAGGATGGACGTGCACGAGCCGGGAGTAGAGGCAAAGGTGAGGGAGGCGCTGGGGGGCTCCGCCGACGTCATTCTCTCGGATCTCTCCCCTTCGGTTTCTGGGGTGTGGGAGCTCGACCAGACTCGCCAGGTGGACCTTACGCTCAGGGTAATTGAGCTCTCACGCGTCCTGCTGAAGGAGGGAGGGAGCGTCTTCTGCAAGCTCTTCGAGGGCGAGAGGTCGCAGGAGGTCAGGAACGAACTCAGGCGCGCGTTCAGCTCGGTCAGGGTTCTCAAGCCCGCAGCAAGCAGGACTGCTAGTTCCGAGCTTTACTATTTTTGCGAAGGCTCGATTATAGAAGAAACTAGGAGTTCGTAGCCTTAGTTGCTCATCTGGGGCCTACCCCTTCTCCCTCTTAGGAATACTATTGTGTTGATAACAACTCCGGCTGCAGCGATTGCACCGAGAGCCCAGCCGAGGGTGACATTCCCCGTCCCCGTACTGAGTTGCAGGCCAAGGTCCAGAGCGAACTTCTGGCCGAAAGGAAGTGTTACAGACATGCCCGCCGTGCTGTTCCCCCCGGCGGCTGTGACGTTGTATACGCCCGCGGGGAGATAGAAGAACGCTTGACCGTTCCTGTTCGTCTCCGCAGAGATGAGTTCGCCGGCCGAATTTGATACGGACACAGTGCCTCCCTCGTGGGCCAGTCCCCCGACAAAGTAGGTGACCGCGAGCTCGGAGACATTGAAAGGGATGATGGTGGAAGTGAACGGCTCGACGGGTCCAACCGCCCCTCCGAAGATCGTCTGACCTCCCAGCCCTACTGTGTAATTGGCCGAAGCCTTGGGGGATGAGAGGATCATGAACATCGTTCCGTTCTGGACATCGATTTGTTCGGTCCCGGTCGAGGTAACCGCCCTGATGTCGTAGGACGAAAGGGGAACCTCCCAGGGGGTACCCACGAACGTCAGAGCTGCGAGGTTCACTCCAAGCGAGAGGTTTGCAAAGCCCTGCTGGCCAAAGGACGTGTAGGTCAACCAGAGAGTCCGGGGCCAGGTCGACGGGTCTGCACCTAGGGGTACGGCGATGGAGAAGTCGTTCGAAAACACCTGTGTGTTCTGGCAGATACCCAGCCACACCCAGGAGTTCGTTCCCGGGACCAAGACCTCAGAAGTCGCGAGCGAGATCCCCAGTGGCCCTCCGAAGAACAAGCGCAGCTCGTATCTCCCGCTCTTCAGCCTTCCATCGGTCTGGAGAAGCAGGGAAGCGGAGGGGTTCGATCGCGTGATGAGCACCGAGCCTGTCGTCGCGGCCCTCGCGCTCCTAAACAGGACTATGGAGGTCGAGTTTGGCGCGAGGAATGCGTAGGAGTAGTAAAGGTCAACCTGGAGCGTAAAGTTACCGGTGCCCGGTCCGCTTGCGGTGGCTTCGATTCTGTTCCCATTCATTACAAGAGAAACTGTACCCCCTCCCACAAGCGCCGGGACGGGAACCACCGCTGCTGAGGAGTCCTGTGACCCAAGGGTGCACGCCTGTGCGTCCTGAAGCTGTGGGCTAGGGGACGTGGTGAAGTTCATGTCCAGGACTCCTCCATTCAGACGGGCTTCTGCGAGTGTGAGATTCGAGGGTGCGGAGGCAGCATCACTGACCATGAACAGGACTGGCGGCAGGGATGAATTTGCGACCTGGAGCAACCACAAACCCTGGGGAATTGTGACGTTAATGAAGAGAAGCCTCGTGGGGGTTTCTGGTTCGACAGGGCCGAGGAAGTATGTTGTATTCGAGAGGAAGGAGGGGGAGGCCGTAAGGTCAAGAGAGGAGTTATAGTGCAACCTTACCCATAGCTGGTCCCCCGCCGAAAAGACCGGGGTGCCTTGTGAGGTTGGGAATAGTGTGGATGGGCCGTACCCAAGGTCAAAAGAAGGGGCGACGGCTGCCTGCGCCCTGGCCGCAGGTCCGGGAGCACCAGCTGCGGCGTCCACCAAAAGCACAATCAGGAGTACAGACGCCGCCCTAGGATTCACGGGAGGCCACCCATAACACCGAGATGATGACTAAAGTGGGCACGCCAAGTGTCAGAACCGGGCCCACACGAGGCAGGGCAAGGATCCAGACCAACAGTCCGAATGCACCTGCGACCCCCAGTGAAAGCTTCGGAGCTAGCTCCTTGTCCGTGTCACTCCTCCCCACGACTGCGTAAGCAGCCAGCGAGACAAAGAGAACGGCACCGCAGAAGGTGGTGATCACTAGCGCCCATTCGGGGGGCAGGACGGGGTGCCGAATTCCAGCAAGAGCCGCTCCCAAAACCCCGGTAAATCCCTGGGACGCAGCGGTTGACCCCATGGCAACCAAAACAAGGGCGGTGATTGTGAAACTACACACCGCCGCAGGGAGAACAAAAACTAGTCTCGCCTTTTGTCTCAACGCGTTCGCGATGACAAAGGCGGCCACCGCGGGGTAGATTAGCAGGGAGGCAGAAAACCACGACGCAATGTACGAACTTGCGAAGGCTAATTGGGACTGGCTCCCCGTAACTAGGGAAACCGCTGCCGCCGCCGGAAGCATGAGGAAGTCCCCGGAAAACAGGATAACAGACGCCCCCCAGCTCAGTTTCCTAAGCCTCGGGAATCCTAGATACAACATGGTCCTCGAGAAGACAAGGGCGAAAACAGCGAACTGGAAGAGGTCTGACGGAGCTAGAAGCGGAGTCCCAAGCCAGATTAGAGTTGTTGCGGCCCATGGGAGTACAAGGGCGAGCAGCGCCCCTCCCATAAGGACGTCTTGAGTTCCCCCTTTCATCCCGCCAACACCAATCCCACGACCCGGCTCAGATCCTCTGCTCCCGTGAAGTCCACCGAATATCTGTCCAGGGGGTGCCGTCTCTTGTTCCCGACAAAAACGACCGGACGCCTTCCTAGGTACGCCATGGCATTCCCAGGAAGATCTCCTACGGCCACGAGTATCCCCAACTCGCCCGTCCGAATCTCTCCCCTGACAGCAGCCACGCCGACACCCGAGGTTTCCATAATCGCGTCCGCGAGCTCCTCTTCAGTCTTGGCGGGTCGACTGACGCCGTCAGGGCCCACTATCACAGCTTCCACCCCGTTAGCCAGGAGAGTTCCTCCTAGAGAACCCAAAGCCTCGCACTGAATGTCGATGCAGTCTGCCCTGCTTTCTTCACCTATCTCTCCGTGAGCAACCATTATGCTGACAGACTCGGGACTGTTCGCTTCTCTCACCCGTGCGAGCAATGGTCTGTGGGGTGAGTTGGCCGCCCTCTTCCAGAGAATGTCCCTGCTTTCCGAGTGTTCGGAGTAAGTCTCGATCCCATAAAATTCCTGTCCCTTGCCGGGGTATCCGGCCGGAATCTCACCTATGATAACGGGGAACGTACGTTCCGCCCCCGCTCGGCTGAGCAGGGAAATAGGAAGCGAGTCCATTACCACCTGTTCCAGAACCACCCGCCGCCTCACAGAGAAGAGCCCGATGACGTCGCTCAATCCAACGTGGATTCTGAATCCTGCGAATCTCCCCGCCTTCAGGGGCTTGACTCTTACCACGTAATCCTCCCCGTCTGCCAAGACTCTTGTTTCGACAGCACCATCGAAAGCGACGGACTCGACCTTCGGGCTCGTCCACCTGTCCCGCTTTCCTCGCAGTGTGAGAGTGAGTCTCCCCTCCTGATGCTTGAAGAGCCGGATGCGACTTTCATTCGTCGATATGTCGAGGGAACTCGAAACTCGCAGCTTAAGGAGCACCAACGAGATCAGGGCCGTGAAGGCGAGTGCGAGGGCGAGGGCGGCGAATAGGCTCGCCCCGATCGCAAGACCCACCGTCTCAAGAAGCAGTACAGCGAGGAGGTAGTCCCTCCCCCGCTCGGTCAACCTCATCTTGGCGGCTCGACCTTCTCGAGCATCTCCGCTATCACCTTCGAAGGTCCCGGCACCAATCCTTTCAGGGCTGCCTCCCTCGTCAGCCTCAGTCTGTGAGCCAGAACCACATCTGACCTGGCCTTGATGTCGTCGGGGATGATGAAGCTCCTCCCCTCCAGGGCAGCTCGAGCCTGCGCGCAATGCAAGAGCTGGACCAATGCCCGCGGACTTGGTCCAAGATCCAGCCTGGGGTCGGTCCGCATCGCCTGGCCGAGCTTCGCCAGGTATCCGAGCATCTCGCGCGTGACCTTTATGTTCTGCACCTCTTCTATCAGCCCCCTCAGCTCGCTCAAGCCGACCACAGGTTCGACCACGCCAAAATCGATGTCCCCAAGGTTTCTCTGCAGTACGTCCGTCTCCACGTCCAGGGGCTGGTAGGAGAAGACGACTCTCATCGTAAACCTGTCGAGCTGCCCCTCCGGCAGGGGATAGACCCCTTGAAACTCAATGGGGTTCTCTGTGCCCAGGACAATCATCGGGCTCGGAAGGAGCTCTGTGTGTCCCTCGACTGTCACCTGGAGCTCCTGCATCGCCTCGAGAAGTGCACTCTGCACTTTCGGGGGAGCCCTATTCACCTCGTCTGCCAGCAGAATGTTAGTGAAGACCGGGCCCTTCCTGAACTCGAAGGAATTCTTCGCTTGATTGTAAATAAAACCCCCCACTATGTCCAGCGGGAGCATATCAGGCGTGAACTGGACCCTCTTGAACTCCAGCCCCAGAGATCTGGCGAACGCCCTTGCCAGGAGCGTCTTCGAAATGCCTGGTACCCCCTCAAGAAGCACGTGCCCTCGGGCGAGAAAGCATTCGAGGATGAGCCGCGTCTCAGCCTCTCTCCCCACGACAACCTTTCGTGTCTGGTCCAAGATTCGACTTGAAATGCTGCTTATCATTTCAACCTCTTCACTTCTCTAGCCAACTTGAGGACCTCCCGATAATCAGCACTTCCTCCTGAATCCCCATACCTGAACTCCTCGTACGCGTCCATGGACTTGCCGAAGCTCACCCAGTCGACTTGCAGGTCCTTCCTTTTCACCTCGGCCACCACTTCTCGCCAGGTACGGCCTGGGGGAAGGGATGGGATCCCCCTCTTCACCTCTTCATCGAGTACTCCAAAGGCCTCCCTCAGATTTCCTACACGTCTTGTCTGCAATCTCCGTGCATGAATAAGCTGGTATGCCAGCAGCAGGTATAGCGCCGCGTTCGCCCCTACAAGAACGCCGGTCCAATTCATGTTGCTAGGCTCCTGGAATCGTCACGTTCCCACCCGCATTATAGGCCACGACTCCTAAGTAGTTGGCTCCTGAAAGAGATAGGGGCGCCAGGGGCCTGAGCACGAGCCATATGAGCCCTGAGCTCCTTACCTGCGATATCACGGTCGCAGGAATCTCTGGTCCGCTTGGCTCATAGGCGACCCCGTTGAATCGAATCTTGATTGGCTGCAGGAACACGTTGGTTGGGAAGGCGAAGTTAGAGTAATTCCTGAACTGCGCTATCGGGGAAGTGAAGAAGTTGGCCTGTAACGTTGACACGCCCACTTCCACTTGATTCCATGTCTCGACTTGCCCGGTCGTGGAAGAATCCTGGGCTTCGACCCAGAACGCAAAGAGGGACGTCCTGTTCACTAGCACGTGCGTTTGAGTCACTTTTCCTGGGTTGACTGGCAATATGGTCTCGTAGCTGAACCTCTGATCGAAGACCGAAACGGCATACTGACCCGAAGCCACTGTGATTTCCACCTCCCCGCTTTCGTTCGTCTGAGCCAAGATGGTGACCCCATGTGGTAACGTCTGAGAGAGGCGCACCTGACTCCCGGCCACTGGGGTGTACGCTCCGCTTCCGTTATTCATCGAAACAGACAGCAAGAGACTCCCGGGTGGCACGTACGCTAGGGTGGTAGCCCCGCCTGCGACAAACCCTGGAGGGAGAGCAACCGCCACCGCGACTCCCAGGACAAGCAGCGCAGCGGACAACCCCACCCTCGCCGCTACCTCACGTGAATTCCTCAACACTGATAGAAGAAAGGCAGGAATTCATAAAGCCATTTCCCAGAACAACCCCCGAAGTGGCTACTGGTCTTTCCTTGCTCTTGTCGACTTCAGCGTGTTCTCTACTTCTCCGACCAGCGCTTCATAATCGGCGTCTGTCTTGACCCCAGTCCTTTCAAAAGGTGTTCGCATGGCATCGTAACCCGATTCCCGAAGGTTCCGGAAGATCACTGACTCCGACACCGTAGGAGCGCCGAGACGCGAGCAGATGTCCTCAATGCTGAAGCTCCAGGGGGGAAACCTGTCCACTCCAAGCAGGGCAGCGAATGTCGCTGCCGCCTTCTGAAGTCCAGACTCCTCCGCCACCCTTCTAGCCCTTCGCAGCAGGTCGACGTCGGTCAGAGGACCGACCCAGACTGGCCCAGCCGACCGAGCCTTTTTGCCGCACTTCCCGCAGGGAGCCTTCGGCTCGGGCACCATTGTCACGTGTCCGCATGAGGGGCACCACGTGATATTGCCGAGATTGCTCAGCGCGGAGTCTCCCTTAGTGGCCCCCGTTTCGATAGAGAAGAAGAGTCTTGCATAGTGCCTTGTTGAGTGCGCTGCGACCGGGTGCGCCCCTGTGTCCAGAGACGCCGCCACCCTCGCGACCACCCCCGCAAGGAGCCTGATTGCAGTCTCGTGGTTGAAGTGGTTGTTGAGAGAAGTGGCACCATAGCGTCGTCTCGCAACCTTGGGGTATACGCCGCACAGCACAGCCGTGTCCGTCGCCGTCACCGAGAGGATTCCGCCATCTGAAGTGGCCCAGACCGCTCCCTGGAGCTGTCCCACGGGTGGAGCGAAGGGGTCGACGTCCACGAAGTCGAACCTCTTGTCCCTCCCGTACCTCGAGTAGAGGTAGGAGGAAGTTTCAGATTGTGCAAACTCGCATTTTCGGACTACCCTGTTGAGTGCCGCGGCCCTCCTGGCGATCCTAAGCGCTTGTCCGTTGAAATCCACCAGGGAGACGCGGACCAACCTGTCCACCTCGTTGGCGACGCGGAGGCCCCTGGCCCCCACCCCCGCCATGGAATCACAGAAGCTCGACCCGGCCGTGGCAGCTGTCACGCATATGCTGACGTCCCTGTTGAGAGATGCAGCCGGGTTGAAAAAGACGGGGGACGTTGGTGGAGGATCTGCTGCAAGGCTCACCGCTGGGACGATGAGCCTCGTTCTCCCCTCGATGTGTTCGACGAGCCTCACAGGGGTCTCGCCCTGGTCTTTGCCCTATGATGTTAAACGATTCTCCATGAAGCTCCAGCGGTCTCTGGTACGTTCATGTACCTCCCCCTCGCTGGGCGGCCGGCTTGGGAATCTGGCTTCTCACGGGATCCCCAGGGGTAGGGAAGTCCACCGTTGTGTCGAAGGTCATCATGAAGCTAAAGAGCTCCGGGGTCATAGTGGGAGGTTGCACCACCTCCGAGAAGAGAGCGGGAGGAGCGAGGACAGGGTTTGATATTCGGGACCTCTCTTCTGGGAAGACGGGGGAGCTGGCATCCGCCACATCCAGAGTTGGTCCACGCGTCGGGAGGTACAGAGTGAATCTGACGGACTTGGAGAAGATTGGTGGGGCGGCGCTTGAAGCGGCTTCGTCCAACTCCGAACTGATCGTGGTGGACGAGGTGGGGCCCATGGAGCTGGTGAGCCCGGAGTTCAGGAAGGGAGTCCGCAGCTGCATCGACTCGGGTAAACCCATGCTCGTTGTGGCCCATGAGCGCCTCGAGGACGACCTATTGAACGAGCTCAGAGGCAACGCTGAGGCCATCGTAACGCTGACTGTGGAGAACAGAGACGCTGCCGCGGAAGAGCTCGCGGAAACCCTTCTGAAGGCAGTGGGAGGGCCAAAGGTTTGATGAGGGGATGTGGTTGAGCCGCGCCATCAGGCTGCTGGGGGGACTCGACACAAGCGATTTAGAGGACTGGGCCAGGCGCGGCAATAATGTTCTATTGTACAGACCCCTTGATGGTGTCCCCGGGCTACTTCCTCGGCCCTAGTACACTCGCAAAGGAAGGACACTTTCGTGGACCCCTCCCTTCCATGTTTGTTCATGAGGGGCTTCGCTTTATGCAGACTGGCTTCCTGATGACAGCCTGAACGAAGACGAGACTAGCTCCAATGATGCGAACAGAAGGAGAGAATTGGACTCCTCAGTCATGATCCGAAGCAAGAACAGAATTGTACGGAACCTGGCCCATAGAACGGCCCAAGCGGTTGGTCTCTGGTTAGCCGAAGGAGACAAACGAACTCTCAGCGAAGTGACCTTTACGAACAACCAACCCAGTTTGATTGCGTTCTTTCACAATGTTGTTACAAAAACGCTTCGGCCAAGTCTTACGCCTCGAGTCGCCGTGTACCTTCCCTCCACAGATACGCCATATGCACACCCGGCCAAGTCGGCACGGTATCGGGTATATGTTGACAAGAGAGCCAATCGTCCATATTACATATACCGGATTTCCGGTGTCACGTTAGCTAAGACGTGGCATCTGACCGTTAGAAAGATATGCAAGAGCAAATCCAATTACAGATCCATCTTGCAAGGATTCTTTGCTGGCGAAGGGAACGTAAAGGAAGGCTCGCATGGGAGTCGAGCCGTCAGAATTGCACAGGGAAAGCCGTACAGGTTCCTTGAGAAGATGCTTGATCACTTTCGGATAACTTACTATTACGGGGGTCACCGCGAATACACGATTTTTGGTAGAGCTAACTTGGAGAAAGTCCTTGCTCTCAACCTCATGATTCTTCATCCAAACAAACACAAGAGATTCTTGGAGATGATGGCGACATCTAGACAGAGGCACTACCAAAGGCACGCTTTGGAGGAGCTTGTATATGCTCGGCTTGGCATTCCAATGACAACGAATGAGCTTGCCTCCGGGTTCGGCCGTTCAATGTCTCGGTTGAAACAGGTACTTCGCAGAATGAAGGCTCGTGGAATTGTGGCAATGTACCACGTAAACTCGTTGTGCTATTGGGTCAGGGTTGATTCTCGTACAATAGTAATCTCAAAACAAAAGTTGAAAATTCTTGAACTCCTCGGGGTCGGACAACGCGTTCATCAGCTGGCTGCCAGCCTAGGCAGGAATGACAAGTCGGTAAGGCGTAGGTTACTTGAGCTCGAACGTTTGGGTTTGGTTGGATTGCAAAATCCTTTTTGGGTTCGAAAGCAGACCGAGTACAGGGTGATTTCGAAATAAGACTCGTAGGCGGAATTGATGAAGCTGGGAGAGAGCAGCTGTTCCCTGTTCCCCAAGGGGTTGCCTTCTCGGTCCGCTTGTGGTCGCAGGTGTTTCCATAGAACCCAGCAGGATAAGCCAGCTCAAAGAGCTGGGTGTCCGCGACTCGAAGACACTTTCGGCGAGAAGGAGGGAGTCGTTGTACCCCCAGATCATCGATATGGCCGAGCACGTACACTGGACTTGCATTTCGTCAAAGGAGATAGACAGAGTCGTCCTGACCGGCCGGAGGCTGAGGAAGCTCAACTACTTGGAAGCAGTCTACTTCGCCAGGGTCATTGACGCGCTTGGCGCCCCAAGGGTGACGGTGGACGCCTCTGACGTTGTCCCCGAGCGGTTCAGAGACGACATAGTCGCCAACCTCGGAAAGCGTTGCGAAGTAACTGCCTTTCACAAGGCAGACAGGGACTTCCCCGCGGTATCAGCCGCTTCTATCATAGCGAAGGTGGAGCGGGACAGAGCGGTCGCAAGGTTGAGGGAGGAGAACGGCGACTTCGGCTCCGGATACCCCTCCGATCCAATAACAAGGGCGTTCTTCATAGACAGGATGGGGAGGGGGGAGCCACTCCCAGGCTACGTGCGCAAGAGCTGGAAGACCTGGTTGAACCTCGAGCAGACTCTGATGGACAGCTTCTAACGTGAGGCGCTCACTAGCACGTGGTCCTTCTCGAAGGGTTTCAGGTCTACGATTCGATCGACCGTGAACCCCGCCTTCTCGAGCTTCCGCGTCTCCTCTTCATAGACGAGTTCAGGGTCCTTCAGCACGTCGATGCTTCTAGCCTTGACCGCGAGGAGCAGCCTACCGTTCTTCTTGAGCAGCCTTGAGCAGTTCGTTATCGCTATCTCCGTCTGGTCGGGCTGCGCTATGTCGCAGTAGACGACGTCTACCTCGCTGATGGAGTACTTTGCGGGGTCCCTCGCATCCGCCACGAACGGGATGACGTTCTTCCGCTCCCTCGCCACGTGCTCGACGAACTCCCTTGCGACCCTCGGGGCGAACTCGACCCCGATGACGAGGCCGCCGGGCCCGACGATGTCGGAGATGTGTGAGGCAGTGGTCCCTGTCGACGCCCCGAGGTAGAGGACCCTGTCCCCCCCCTTGACTACGTCTTCAGGCATCCCTTTGAGAATGGCAGCGGCGAGCTTGCTCCTAAATGGGTCCCAGGTCCTGTATTCCGCCCCATCCCTGAGTATGAGCTCTTCGTTGTAGACGCGCTTCCCTGGCACAAGGTTCCTCGTCAAGAGTGCGACTCGGCCGTTTCTCTCCTCTCTCAGGATGGTCTTCATCCTCGACTGGGCGTCGGAATGACCAGATATTGGTTTTATCTGACTCTAGCGCGCTGGTTCGAAGCCTGATCTGATACTCGCTTCAAGAGCTCTGGGAAACCGGGTAGAGTGGGGATACTGAGTCGGTTGCATCAGAAACAGGCAACATCAGCAAGTCAGTTGACGCGTTCGAACTGGCGCCCTATATTCCCCTGGGTGAAGCGGAAGGACGCTCGAGATGAGCACTGGGCAACAACGCCTCTTAACATTGGTCTTCCTAAGGATTGAATTGACCTTAGCTGCGGCTAGTCAGGTCTTGGGGTGAGGATAAACTCGCAGAATTTGTCCCCCTTCGACCTGCACTTCGTCTCTTGGCATTGCACTTCCTGACCGATGAGGGCGCCAAAGGAGCCGGCGGCCAGGCCGCGTCTAAAGGCACAAGACCGGCCAATTACACTCGGAGTAAAGCACTCAAAACAGTCATCGACCACCATTCGTATTGATCCGTCTGGATTCTGGGTTATGGTCGACTCTCCGTACCCCAAGGCCTCGAAGATGTGTGAAGCCTCATCTACCCTCGTCCTCGGCTGGGAACCAAGAAGTGGTCTGTACAGCTCGAAGCGGTCGTTTCCAAAGTTTCGACCCAGCTCGTAGAGGATTGTCTCCCCGCCGCTCCCGAACGTCCGCACGAGTTTCTCGAAGATATCATCCATCCCGGCGCTCGGGAACATGATGTATGGCTCGCCGGCGCCTACCTGAACCCCTGTGTGGAAGGAGTCCACCAGGAGTCCGTCCCTGCTTTCGGAGACCCTCGATTCTAGGACCCAGGGTGACTTCGCAAGGAGGCGTTGGATCTCCTCCGGAGTCTCGGACCTCCGAAGAGATTCTGCGAAGCAGCTGAACATCGCCGAGTCCCCCTCGATGCTATAGCTGGTCGATCCCAACAGGTTGAGTTCTGTCGTGAGAAGATTGAGGACACCTGCAAGAGCACCGGGAACATCCTTTATTCGTGTGACCACGTGGAATAACTTCTTGCGCGCAGAGTAGTAATAGGGGAATACGACCCTTCGCCGTCTGACCATTGGCCTGTTTTCTTCCTGCAAATTCCTTCGCCGCCCGGCATACTCAATGGGTTATAAGCAAGAAAGTGGATTCCCAGGATTGGTTATCACCCCTCAGATGCGCTGATATTCCTTGCGGCGATTCGAGTCCGATTACAGTAGTCCTCCGGGTTGCCACTTCGCAGACCTCGAGTGGGGACGAACCAAAGTGTATCACACACCCAACGGTTAAATGAGGAACGAATGCGTAGAAGCAGCGATGAATCGAGCGGGCGTGTCACTCGTCACTCTTACCGTCATGCTTCTGTTGATATTCAGCGTGCCTGCCGCACAGGCAAGTCGGCCCACCCTGGTGTCGATAAGTGGGTACGTCACAGACACAGTGGACTTCCCGTTCCCGGTGACCCTGCACGTCTACCTGATCGCTCACGGAAGCCCTGGCACCGGTGGCTACGCGTCTGTGACAGGGAAGGGGACAGAGAACGTCCTGGGCCTGTGGCACCACAATGTCCCGAAGACTGTGGCAGAGCGAGCAGCCATTAACTACACCTCCGGAAGCACAAACTCGACGACAGCACTGCTCTTTGGCAACGTCGTTTCGTCGCCGGGAGGAGAATTCAACGGCAAGTTCAT
This sequence comes from uncultured Nitrosopumilales archaeon, assembly GCA_964413565.1. Lineage (GTDB taxonomy): Archaea > Thermoproteota > Nitrososphaeria > Nitrososphaerales > Gagatemarchaeaceae > UBA183. The sequence continues at coordinate 18,957 of CAYPSJ010000015.1, forward strand.
AGTTGTTATCGCCTACACTTCGGGAGAGATTCTGTTCTTTTTCGCCGGCCAAGAATTCACTGGGTTGGGCTCAGTAATAATCAGGAACGCGTAGCGCATCGATCCGAAGCGATGAAAGGAGTTCTGCCGACCTAACGGTCCTTCGAGTATTACCTTCGCCTTGACTTGCCTCGCCCGGGGCGCTCCCCCCCTCGGGGACGCTCTCGTCGCTCTGGCTTCCGCTGCGGCGGTTCTTTGTATCGCTCCTTGATGCTTTCGAGCCGCTTGTCCAGGTCCGCTTTGATCGAGGTGTCCTCCGATCCTCTGTAACAGTCGACACGTGCGGCGATGGCGATTTTGTTGGCGAGGGTCCTGGCAATCTTCCCTCGCTGCCACTTCGGGGCCGTATGAACCGCCTGATGCTGAAACAGTATCCCGTGCTTCGGGGGCCTTGCCCCTGTCCGCAGGGCCCTGAAGAGTGCCTTCTCGGCGCCGAGAATCTGGATGGTGCTAGACGGCATAATCGCCAGCCTGTCCAGGCCCCCTGCTTTCGCCATCAGGCGAGCGCCGATGGTTGCGCCTGCAACGTCAGCGACGTTCGGGGCGACCTTCTTCATCTGCGACTCGACGTAGCCGTTCAGCGCATCCCTCAGCGAGCTAAGCTGGACGGCGAGCGACGCGAGGGACTTCACCCTCCCCAGATCGCCCTCCGAAATTGTCCCTCCCTTCGACCTTTCGCGTGCAGACAAGATCGCCTCGACCTTCTTGTCGGTGAAGCCCCTGCCGGAAAGGTTCTCGCTGGTAAACGATTCCCTCGCCCCGACTTCGGAAATGAGCCTGCATAGGGCAACGTTATCCTGCACCATCTGCGGCAGCTCGGGGAAATGGAGCCCGTACCACTCAGAAGCACGCGTCGCGGTCATGTTCAGGTACTTGTCGGTGTCGTCCAGCGCCTGGATGGCTTGAACTAGGTGCAGGTCAGGCCTTGATGACGCCTCGCGAATCGCCTCTTCGGCAGCCGCGATGCTCTTCGCCCTCAGAGCTTCAAGATCCTGGGCATTTGGGTGAGCCTCAGCCAACAGAGTTCGGGCGCGCTCCCACCCCTCTCGATTAAAGGGTTTCAGGTGTGAATAGATGCCGCCCGTGCCGTATCTCTCTCTGTCTGCGGGGCTCTGTAAGTCGGCTAGGCATGCTGCGCGACGCTTAGCTGTGGTGTGGTAACTAGCTCTGCGGGGAAGGGGGGTCTGGGGGGATAGGGCGTGAGGGATTTTGGTGGGGGTTGGAAAAGTCAAGTAGACTTCAGCAGGCCGACTCCTATTCCACAACTAGTCGAAGTTCCATACACCACGCAATACCCAACATAGGGGGCGTAATAATTAGGCAGGCTGCTCATGTAGATTCCGCCGTATCCGAAGAAGTATAACCCCATGGAAGAGTATCCCTGTTCTTCGAAGGGAAGTCCTGCACATTGAATGCAAGGAACTACTTCAACCTTCACTGGAATCAGTGGAAGAAAGAAGACAACCGCAATAGCCGTCACAATGACAATTCCTATGGCGATGGACCTGCGTCTCATGCCTCAGAGGGTAGCCTCATGGGGCGTATTATCCTACTCATGAGAACGGCCTAGCGGTTTTGGCGGGGTCAGACATTTCATCCTCTGCTGGACTTCGCGCTAGTAGTGAGGGTTGTTGGATGTCGGTGGCATTCGAATTCTCTTACGCGGCAGAACAACTCTCCCCCCAACAATGGATTTCGACTGTCGCTGAAACGGATTCGAGAGATACTGTGATAGTGTAGGTAGTAGGAATTGCCCAAGCGCAAGGATTACAGAACCTCCCACTGAAAGACCCGTTTTGATTGGTCGTAATCAATAGTGATGTGCAGTAGCCGCCAATAGGTGTGTTGTCCCAACTGTAAGAGCACGAAAGGTAGTAGGTCGCGGGAGGCGAGACAGCACCGTTAATGCTGCTCGCATTCTGATACCAATGCAAAGAGATTGAAGTCGCGTCATGAGTGTTTTCTTTGAGCCCGTCTTGAACGAAGTTGCGCTGGCTGTCTAGTCCTTGTTCGTATCCTATCACAATTGCCAATTCAGCCAATACGATTATGCTGACAAAGATAGTCACCGCAAGCCATCCCTTGGGTTTCATTGAGGTTCAACCACGACACCCGCATTCAACCCAATGATGGTGGCAAGACTGATGGCGACATACCTGCGTCTCATGCCTCAGAGGGTAGCCCCATGGGGCGTATTATCCTACTCATGAGAAGGGCCCGAAGGGTAGGCATGCGGTAGGTGCGGACTGTAACCGGATTCACTTCAGCAATTGAGGTTCTCCACCACCACACTGCTCCTTGACGGCGGAGACAAATTCACATTCACGTTGCAGACGTGTGCAAAGGTGCCGTTGTGGTCAGTCACATCAATATGCAGCGGGTTACTCTGGCCGTTCTTCAGATATATGACGAAGTTGTTTCCATTTTGGGCTCTGAATGGAGTGCAAGGTGGACAACTGAGGCCATTGACTAATGTCACAACGGTGCACGTGTTGCCCGAATACACCTGAGGTGAAGACGCACAACCGAAGTTCTCATTCGGTGTGTATCCATAGAAGTCTGGGCCGGGAATTACCATGTAGTAGGCGACGTAGTTCAGATTCGCGACGTTGACGTCGCCGGTCACCTCAACTTGGGAGGGGTAGGAGAGATAGAGGAAATAGTAAGAAGCGAGCACGGCAGCAACGACCAGCACCACAAGCGTGACTGCAATCACCCTGTATCTCATGCGTCAGAGGGCATCCTCACGGGATGTAAAATCCTATTCATGAGAACGGCGCGAAGGGTAGGCATGCGGTAGGTGCGGACCGTGCCGAAGTTGAGCTGTTCTAGGCCCTGCATCGTTGCATAACAAGTGGAATGCTCGAAGACGAGCAGCAGAGATAATACGCGGGCAGGGCGAGCCTAGAAAGGGGGTTGCCAATGCGGTCAGTCTACGGGGTCGTTTTGCTTCTGGTAGGACTCCTAGTAGGGAGTCTAGTTGGTATTCTTGTATTGTCTCCAATTCTGTCACCGAGTAATGGAGCAGGACGCGACAATCAAGTCCAAGTTTCGGGAAGCCTGCCGTCATCGTTGAGCGGAACCGTTTCGAGCATAGAATTCTCAAGTCGGGAGGCTCCTACGCCTTTTGATACAACAACCACCATAGACTCGTCAGGGCATTTTAGCGTCATCCTGCTTGCAGGAATCTCCTACACATACGAAGCCTACGATACGAATGGGCGGTCATACTGCGGAGGCACGCTTTACGTCCCGACCGGAACGACAAGCTACTCCACAAGTTTCGCTTGTTCTTGAGCACAGGCATCAACGTCGGCCGGATATACGCCTACTCACGAGAACGGCCTGACACTTCTTAGGGGGGAAGCGGAGATTTCAGGGCGGGGGCAGAGCACTTAGATATGAAACGCCGAATGCTAGTCTTCTGGGCAATTGTGATTGTGGCGGCGGTTTTTGCCTTGGCTATGACCTACTGGATATTTTGGGTTCTTGGCGGCCCCATCTAGCGATTTTGGTGGGGCTGGAAAACGTATGCCTTGCTAACGCTTCTTCCCGCTTCCGGGAGGCGGCCATTTACTTGGTGGAGGCTGAGGCTTTCTGGGAGGGTACCTGTTAGCTCTCTTCAGTGCGATTTCGGCCGCTCGTTGCGCTGCCTTTTCCATAATCTCGTTCAGAGTCCGCATCCATGGCGGGGCGCGTGCAAGGAGAGCCTGAATTATCGATTCGTTTGTAGTTGCAATGTTCACTCTCGCATCAGTCAGCTCTTTGGCCGAGCGCTTCAGGATTGGAAGCCGAACTCAGAGGTGGGGTTCACTACCGAAGGGACTCTATGGCTTCCTTGAGCAGTGACCTGTGGCAGGACTTCGGGTCCTTCTCTGTGCACAGCAAGGTGATGGTGCCCTTCTTCGATTCATTGGCCAGACTCTGCAGCAGCTCCTCCTTCCCCTTCAGGGACCTGCGGTAGGCGGCGGCGTATTCCTTCCAGCTCACTTGCCCTGATTTGTAGCGCTTGATTAGGTCGAGGGGAGTTCCCAGCTCTTTCATCCAAGCGTCCACCTTGTCACTGGAGACTCCTCTGGGCCAGAGGGTCATCACAAGGATTCGCTTGCCGTCTGATTTCTCAGGAGGAGAATAAACTGACTTCGCGATCTTGATCACTTTCGGGGACCTCTACGTATTGCGTTGGGCTGTCTCCCAATGCGTTATTATGAAACTTCCGGCTCCCTCGATAAATCATTGCATTTCTGCCCCGTTTGCAGGACGGCTATAACCAACAAGAACAGATTCTGTAGCAGAACCTGTGTAAAAGAAGGTTATCGACTTGGGATGGTAATCAACTCTGGCAATTTCAAAAAGGGTTCAATCTCCTTGAACAGGGGCAGAACGCTCGAGTCATGGGTGGGAGAAGAAAGGGCAAAGGAGATTAAAGCAAGAATGTCTCTCAACTCTCGGAATAAAGCCCCGCAACTGAGAAGGTTGAACGATGATCCCACAATCATTGCCCGTCGCCTGAAATCTCGGCACTTCCACGATGAAGTGGTGCTGTGGCTTTCCAAGCAACTTCGGTCTTCCGGCGCGCGAGTTTTCGTGCTTTCAGAATATGTCCGGGAGAGGCGAATTCCGGACGCCATAATGTTCGATGGAAAGAAGCTGATAGCCCTCGAAGTTGAGACTGAGAAGAAGTGGAAGCCGAGTCATGCCTCTACAGAGGATCGCCTTTCGCGATTGAACTCGACATGCCGCTTCTTCGACGAGACCAAAGTCGTCTTCCCTGCCGTGGGGGAATCAATTGACCAAGTCGGTGCGGGTTACCTGGCTCATCTTGGATTCAAGAAAGATTAAATCCTGAGAGAAAAGCCTGGGCAAAGAGGAGGTAAGAGAGCAAGACATGCCGACCCACGGAAGTCAGCAGACCAGTCGAAAGCTGGCTGCCTTCAATCACAAAGGCTGGGAAACTCTTCTAGAGAGCCCATGAGTCCGAAGTCAGACTCCCAAGCTAGAGGCTAGGCCCAAGGCAAGCAAGATCCCGAAGGTCAGGAACAGAAGGACCTACGAGAAACGCTTTACTCTGAAGCGCAAGCCGGGTCAGAACTGGATGCGCCAGTGACCGAGCAGGTTCAGCTTCGCCTAGAGGCAGCGGCAGCCTTCGTAGCGGAGCAGGTATCACAGGGGAAGGTGGGCTCCAGGGCCCAGCTTGAGAAACTAAAGAAGCGCGTGGCCTCCGAATTCGCCCTTGACAGGTACCTGACCAACTCGGAAATAATCGTCTCGCTTTCTTCGAAGACACGATCCGAGTTCGAGGAAATGTTGCGCGTCCATCCAAGAAGGAGCGCCTCGGGCATAGTGGTCGTTACAGCGTTCTCCGCGCCCTTCGCCTGCCCGCATGGTACATGCACCTTCTG
>CAYPSJ010000016.1:0-21368 GCA_964413565.1 uncultured Nitrosopumilales archaeon
CCTATGGCGTACACCTGCTGGCCGACACTCAGCCCCTGCGAGGAGACCACCTGGAGGGGGACGAACTCGGCCGCAGGGGCCGTGTTGACGGCCAGGACCGCTAGGTCGCTGTAGGGGTCCGTCCCTACCACCCTTGCAGGGTAGGCGTTGCCGTCAGGGAAGGTCAGTGTTAGGTTGGCGTCGCCTGCAACCACGTGGTAGTTGGTCACCACGTACGCCGAGTTCTGGTAACTGACAGTGAAGCCTGACCCCAGGACGGATGTGATTGCTGTCTGTGGCCCGAATATGGTGTTGGTTGTAGTGGTCTGAATCCCCTGCACAGTCACCACGCTCGGCTCGGAATCGGCGTAGATCTGCTGCGCACTGAGACCCGAACTCTGGGTCGTCTGGGAGGAAGAGCTACCAGTGAGGGCCGCGAGTCGCGCCTGGAGTGCGGCGTTGCTCGCCTCGAGCGAGGATATCGTCCCTTCAAGGCTTGACATGGTCGAAGTTGTTGTGCTGTTTGGTTGTTGGGGACGGATGGCGGCGAAGTAGACGAAGGTCGATGAGCCGATGACCAGAGCGCAGAGCAGCGCAACAATGATGACCTTGTGTGATCTTGTAGACTCCTCCACTGTCATTGGACCGCATTCGGACTCATTGCTAATAATTTGTTGTGGTGCAACTGTCTATACAGGATAGAGGTTTGCACCACAACCGATTACTAGCTGACAACGCGGGTCGCGCCATGACACCGGAAGCGAAGCCGAGGTCCAGGACCATCCTGGTATCGGTTGCGATACTCGTACTGATTCTCGCCAACACTTTCGTGTTCTACAGCGGCGCAGTGTCGCAAAACGGCGGGGGTACCAGCAACTCCACTATCTCGAGCCTGGAAAGCACAATTGTTTCGCTCCGAAACAGCAATCGCGCTCTTCAGGCTCAGCTTTCGACCCTGAGCGGAGGCCCATCATCGTCGTCCAGCTCGGCTACGGCTGCCGGGTTCTCGTTCCCCTGGTCCATCCCGGCACGAATTATGTCGCACCCAGCCCAGGCAAGTCCCGCCCTGACGACCCAGATCGAGGGGTGCCTGAGAGGAGCCCTGGCCCTCCCTCCAATAAGCGCCCGAGTGGGGTATCTTCTGCCGACCTTTACCCTCGCCCCATACTACCACTTCAGTTCATCATTCTATGCATTCTTCGTCAAGTACAAGGGAGCAGCAGGCCAGATAACCTCCGACCTGGGGATGCTCAGCGTCAACGTGGGGGCGAACTGGAGCGACCCCAGGGTGAACACCGAGAAGCCGTTTTACGACTTCCTCACGTCCCCTGCCGCTGCGAGGTGCGGCCTCGTCCTTGGCCTCAACCTGAAGGTGACCAACGACGTAGCGGTGGACGGAGGCACCCTCTTCACGAACGGGGTAAGAAACTACGATGTCCTAATACTTGGACATGAGGAGTACGTCACCAGCACGGAGTACAACCAACTGAGGCTTTTCGTGGCCACGGGAGGAAGGATAGTTGACATGAGTGGCAACTCCTTCTGGGCCCAGGTGAGCTACGACAGGATCACGGCGGTGGAGACGTTCGTCGCCGGGCACGGCTTCGAGTTCAACGGGCATGTGGCGTGGAGGACCACCTATGAGCCCTTCGACGCCCAGTCCGTCAACTGGTTCGGGAGCACTTTCGCCAATGGGATATACGGCATTCACGGGGCAATCGTCAACCCGTTCGGCGGGGTAGGGTCGGCACTGGCTAACTTCCTCTCTGGAGGGCGAGCGTTCACAGACTACAGCTACCCCCACGATGAGGTCAACTACCTCCGCAATATGACGGACACCCAGGTCATAGCTCGTTTCTATCTGTCCGTCACTCCCAAACCCTCGGGGAGCGTCTACGCATACCCTGCGCTCCCCGTGGATGCATACGTCCACCGGTACGTATCCGGTGACATAGTCTGCTTCTGTGTCTTCGGGGAGAGCATCATCATGCGAGACATGGGTGCCCAGTTTTTCCTTCTCTTCGCGATGTCAGAAGGGTTCGGAAGAATGCCATAGGGTCCGTGGAGCATGTTTCGCGGGAACGGCCGTCCGTAATCGCTTAGCTGCGACATCGGGACTGCCATCGTTTCTCTATTGAGGATGGCTAACACGTGCACGTTGTGCATTTGGATGCTGCAATCGCGCGTTTACTCGCAACACCAAATCCAGTCATAGTAAATCATGGTCCTTGAGTGGGTTCCAAACAGCGCCAGACACTATCAGCTTTGGAAGTCGTGACCAGCCATTATCAATCGAAGAATCATCATCGTATTGTTTGAAGTTCAAGGGTTTCTTCCTCCTAATGCTTTCTCAGCCTGCTTTCTTCATTTCAATCATGATAGCCGGCGAACGGATGAGATGCCCAATCTCTGCCCAGCGTGTAGGGTTCGAATCCCACCCCCCGCACCTACCAAAACGGGCGCGCGCGACCGAGTGTGAACAACTACGCATATAGATTGCAGGATTTCATTACCTGGAGGGCCGGGAAGAGGAGAAGATGGCGCTAGCCTGTGAGGTCTGCGGCAGGCCGGTAACGACGGCGAGTCGAATCATGATCGATGGGGCCGTACTGCGGGTGTGTCAGAACTGTGCAGGGAAGGGGACCTCGTTGGGGAGCCCACCACCAAAGCCCATCCCGTTCAGGATTGGGCCGGTGCATCCGGTGCACCACGACACAATCGCCGGATCCGAACTCGAAATCGATCCCGACTACAACGTCATCGTCAAACAGGCCCGGGAGAAGATGGGCTTGACTCAAGACGCGCTTGGACGGGCTATCAACGAGAAGCCTTCGGTCATAAGTCACGTCGAGTCAAAGACGCTCAAGCCGGATCCGATCCTGGCGAGGAAACTCATGCACCATCTGAAGGTTAACCTCTTGGTTCCCAGCAGCGAATTGGAAACATCGTCATGACACCAGTCCGATCGTACTGCTCACCGGCGTTACCGGCATCCCCATTCATCACTACCCCCTACAGCGATGTCCACTGGGACCTTAACGGTTTGACGACGAGTCTCTTTCCATGGCCTTTTGATGAGAAGAGGCTGAAACCGGTTAGTTACTTCTACAGGCTGGACTGTCGCCAAGGCGGGCGCTCACCTAGCGAAGTGAATCTGCCAGCGCCTCGGGCCTCATTAATCAGATGATTACGACTGGGGCGCTTTCCAGTTTCTGTCCTACGAGTAGCCTATGCAATATCACCTTTAGTCCCCGCCTCGCCTCTCGGACCGGCCGGTTCTTTCACCTGGCCGGCATCGTTGGAAAACCTAAGTCGGTACTCGGTCGGGGCTGAATCTGTGGGGCCCGGTTCCAGGTTTGTCGTCCTCCTCTTCTCGTCCGCTCTAGCAGACGTGATAATTCCAATCTTCAGCATCTTCCTTCCATTGTTCGCTGTAACCCTAGGAGCAAACTCACTGGAGCTCGGGCTCGTTGGTGGCACCTCCTACGCAGTGTACTCTTTCATGCCCTTCGTGATGGGCCACTTTTCAGACCGAAGGGGTTCGCGAAAGTTCTTCATCATCACTTCGCTGCTGATACTTTGCATTGTCTCGCTGCTCTACGCTGCTTCGAACAGTGCGGTCTCTCTAATCGTGATCAGAGTCTTCGAGGGGGTGGGCTGGGCGATGCTCTGGCCGGCAATGGAGGCCGCGATTGTCGAAGATTCGTCACGAGAGCCGAAGAGCTCCCTCGCGATATTCAACTACGTCTGGTCTGCCGGAGCCGCCCTGGGTCCTGGTCTCGGGACGCTGTTGGTGACGACGTCTTCCTACAGAACCGCGTTCCTGGCGAGTGGAGCCCTGCTTGTTGTTCCAATCATCCTGAACGGGGTTATCTTCCTGAGAGAGAGGGGCGCCAGATCTCGGGGGAATCCTAGACGCGCCATTTCAGGTTCGGGAGAACGACCAACGCTCTCGTCGTCCATTCGCGGAGTCTTCTCCTACGGCGGGGAGAGGAGCTTCAGGGTGTGGTCCTCCTTGACCCTCAACGCTCTTGCAACAGCGACGTCGGCGATTTTTTTCACGTTCTTTGGCCCTTATGCGACCTCCATCGGCTTGACGGTCATCTTGATCGGCGCGGCGACGTCGGCCTTCGGCGTGGTGAGGTTCTTCACATACGTCGCCTTGGCGAAGCAGTCCCTGACGCAGAAGCTGCTTGCCGGCAGAATGCGCATCAGGAATCTCATTGTCTTCGCGTGCGTTGCATCATTGTCGAGCCTGCTTTTTCTCATTAGGGACCCGACTGGCGCGGTCTATTTTCTGTCATTCGCCCTGTTCGCAATCGGCAATTCGGCAGTGTATGCGATGTCCCAGACGACCCTGATCGCGGAGACAGCCTCGGAGCAGAGAGGCGTGGGAGCGGGCCTGTTCGAATCGTCAATCGGCATAGGCGGAATGATCGGCCCCATCGCCGCAGGCGCCGTGTCTTCAAGCTCTCTTTCCACTGCCTTCGCGGTGCCTCCTGCGATTCTGGCTCTTGCGCTTGGATTCCTCTACATAATGTCCAAGGTAGCACACACATCCATGAATCGCGAGCGCCAATCAGATACCCCGTCCCTGCAGCCACGAGAAGCGCCACAATCAGTAACCCTGCTACGACTGTTCCCCGCACAGTTGTGAGGTAAAAGATGGCTGAGCGGAATATACGCTTACCTTTGAGAGCGGCCTAGATCGCCATTAGACAAGGAACGCAAGGTGTTGAACAACACTAGGGAGGCCTGACCGTCCTACACCCATGTCCACTGTAGGGGGTATCTAGTTCGAATCCCACCCCCCGCATCCATAAAGCACCGGTAAGGCATGCGTGCTTTTGCCCCTAGGGGCCCGGATTTGCTTCTTGGGGGAACTTGGCAGCTGATGCTTAATCGATTGTTTATGTAGTTAGTTTCTCCTGTTGGTCCGGATGTGCTCGGGGTACTCTGGCAAGCCTCTTGTCGAGAAGCTTGGAATAAAGGAGGGCTACAGGCTGGTGCTGGTGGATGCGCCACCGAACTATGAGAGCTTGCTCGGTGAACTGCCAGAGGGCACAACGGTTTCCCGAGAGCTAAACGGAAAATTCGACATCGTACAGCTGTTCGCCATCGAAAGAACAAACCTGCAAAGACGATTGAAGGTGTCCATCGACCGAATCAAACCGAATGGAATGATTTGGGTGTCTTGGCCAAAGGGAAAATCGAATTCAGAGTCTGGCCTCCATGAGAGCGATGTGAGGGCCATTGGTTTGAGGAGTGGACTAGTTGATGTCAAGATTTGTGCGGTGGACGAGACGTGGTCGGCGTTGAAGTTCGTGAAGAGATTGAAGAATAGGCAAGATGGATGTCTAATAGACTAGGCGGCGTCGCGATTCTGCACAAGGTTTTGTCCTGAAATCCTGCCCACACATCCATGAATCACCGTTGAGGTACGAATACTCGAATCCGAGAAGAACGCTTTCAATAGGGCGGCCTGGCCGGTGTGTTGTCAGAATGCATGTCCCATCTTAGGCCGTGTGGACGACGACCCCCGAGCACCACGAATACGAGGGATAACCGTTGAAGGCTATTCTCTCCGAAGGCTACGGCCCGCCTGAACGGGTGCTTCACCTCAGGGATGTGGAGAAGCCCCTTCCCCGGGAGAGCGAGGTATTGCTGAAGGTTCATGCTGCATCAGTCAACATCGCGAACTATTACATGATGACCGGGGTTTCCCACATCATGGGGGGAGGGATTATCAGGTCAAAGGATCCGCGGGTCGGGAGCGATGTCGCAGGGCGGGTGGAAGCGGTCGGCGAAAGCGTAACACGGTTTCGAACGGGGGATGAAGTCTTTGGAACATGCCTAGGAGCCTTCGCAGAGTACGCCGTGGCGCGCGAAATCAGATTGGCCCAGAAGCCAGCCAACGTTTCGTTTGAAGAGGTCTCCGCGGTCCCCGTTGCCGGCCTCACCACCCTCCAGTGCGTTCGCGACAAGGGTAGGGTCCGCGCCGGCCAGCAGGTCGCAATGAACGGCGCGTCCGGAGGGGTTGGCACTTTCCTGGTGCAAATTGCGAAGTCGTTCGGGGCAAAGGTCACCGGTGTATGCAGCACGAGGAATCTCGAGCAGGCCCGTTCAATCGGGGCCGATGATGTCGTAGATTACAGCAAGGAGGATTTCACGAGGAATGGGCGAACCTATGACCTGACCTGCGACATCGTAGCAAATCGGTCAGTTTCTGATTACAAGCGTGCGCTCAGGCCAGGAGGCATGTGCCTAATCGTCGGGTTCGCAAGGAATCCCCTAGTCGGAGTAATCAAGTTCACCATTCTTGGGAAGCTGGGGTCGGTGACAGGGACGAAGAGGATCAAGTTCATGGGCATTGCAAAGATAAACCACGATGACTTGAATTTCATGGGAGAGCTTCTGGCAGCAGGCAAAATCAAACCCATGATAGAGAAACGATACGGACTGAGCGAAGCCGGACTGGCTCTTCAATACATCGGAGGAAAGCACACACGAGGAAGGGTCATAATCACAATCTCCTAGCTGACGCAGCCCAGGAGATTCGCATTCGACACGTGTTAGCAAACTCAAGGCGGGGACACGTGCTTTCGAGCAAGGTGATGGGTAGTTTTCACCCTCCGAAACCCCACCGCTAAGGTTGTATCTCCCTAGAAGGTGCTTTGCCCTGCACCTACGGACTGCACACCGGTCCCGTATTGCAGAGGGCGATGGCGCGGATGGGCTGAAGAATGGAAAGAGTAGAGTTCAGGCTTGAGGGGTCGATCACCAGGAGGCTCCACCTTCCGGCAGTCAGAGTTACATTTATGGTACCATTGGTTACAGCGCCCGTGGTAAATGTGAAGCCTGTTACGCTTCCCAGGCCCTTGTAGAGAGAGGCCGAAAGCGTGCCGAGGCTGTCTGTAGGGGCGATGAAGATGTCTATTCCATTCGAAGACGTGAAACTACCAGTAACGAAAGAGGTTGTGTTGAGTCTGAAGTTCTGCCAGTATGTAATCGCCCCATTTGTTGTCGCGTTATAGAATGGAGTGAATGAAAGCTGCGCGTCGTTTTGAGGCGAAGGAAGGTTTGGATGGGGAAGAATCGTGAAAGGCGAGACAATCACAGGTGCAGAACCCATGTACGTGACGACTGCGAAGGCAGCGATCGCCACCACTGCTATCAGAGCCAACGCAAGTACAATCAACCTTCTGACTCGGGTCCCGCTTATTCCGCTGGCAATCCTTAGGGGCCTGCCATCAGCGTCGCCAGCGGGTTTCTCCAGCATGATTGAGAGCCTGAGCGCCTCTACACCGTAGTCCGTCAGCTCATACTTGCCTTCAGAGTTCTCCCGGACAAACTCGCCCATCTTCCCAAGATGAAAGGCCAGCAACCCGTTGCTTTCAATCCCGAGCGAATGCTTCAGCTCTGAGAAGCCCAAAGGTCCCGTTGCGAGACTTTGCAGGATTCTGATTCGGGTCGGGTGGCCCATAGCCTCAAAGAGCTCGGCCTTGGACACGTCCCGATCGCTGTTCTTTCCCTCCATCGCAGTAGCGGTCCTGTGGCGGCGATTTATTCCCTCAGTAGTTGACAGCCTCCTTACCTCAACTAGTGGTCCGTTTCTCCCAAAATTTCTCAGAAGTTCGGCCTAGATAGGAATTCAATTCGAGCACACCTTCCATCATCGTACGCAAGATGTAGAACGAAGGCCTGGAAGGCACCCTACTACACCCTTGTCCACTGTATGGGGTATGCTTGTTCGAATCCACCCCCCGCACCAAATACCCCTACCGGATAGGAGGGGTGTTTCATCGGGAAAAATGTCGATAATCGACCACGAAAAAGTGTGTATGGTAGAATCCCAGTATTGTAGGGGGCTGGCTCTGGAAGCCATTCTACACCATGAGCATGCTAACGAATCTGGTGGGCCCAGCAACCACACGCGGGGTTCATTGTGCCCCTCTGGGCCTCATCCAATCGTTGGTGTCGGTTTCTACAATAGAACCGAGTCCAAGGAGAGTGCACCAGCTCCCAGGACCACCAGGACGATCGAGAGGACCAGATAGAACGCGTCTATCTCATAGCTCGGCTTGCCCGCTTCCATCGAGATGAATGGCGCCTTCATCTTTGAAGCCTTCATGCCGATTGTGGAGGCGAACTGAATGGCAGCGAACGAAGCGGCAATGGGAACGATTAGCCCTACCACTAGTAGGATTCCACCGAAGAATTCGATAATGGTGGCCAGGACGGCAGTGCCCGCGGGGATCCCCATGCTCTTCATCCACTGACCTCCTTGGCGCCAGCCGCCCTTGACCTTCGGATAGCTGTGCATGACGAGGCTCACCCCGAGGAAGAGTCGCACGAGGAGTGCGAGGTACGAAGCATCACTAAGAAATGGCGTGATGTTGATCGTCATCTTCCTAATCGGCCTCTCTGAGCACCCGTTCGGTCAGGATTATATACCTAGTAGTTTGCTACAACCAGCCTAGTTCTGCCGTATGTACTTGGTGAGGTCCGTTTAACTTGCTGCAGTGGGGAATAACCGTTGTTCCTTTCGTTTTCGCTGAAAGACGCTACTATTCACTGTTCTTCTTCTTTCGCTTGTCTTCGCTAGCTTCGAGGGTCCTGGTTGTGCCCAGACCGGGAATTCTAGCATCATTATCTGTCCCACCTGTGCTCCCTGGGTCTTTCCCGCCGGCATTGCCCTGCCTTATTACAGGGAAAGGCGCTTCCACTTTGACCTCCACTGCCTTCTTGGCCTGTTCAATTTCGTAGATGTACCTCTGCCCGCGAAGGAGCGATGCCGCCGCTGCCCCGAAGGACAGGGCCGCGCCAATGTAAAAGGAGACTTGCAGGGCGGACACGAAGGCCGGAGCTATGGCGTTCGGGAAGAACGTGGTGGTCGTCAGCGAGTTGATTGTGCTCTGCGGAAGCTGATGGACGAGGGGCGCGAGTTGGGCCGAGCTCAGCATCGATCCCACTGGGTTGTACCCAAGGAAGGCGGCGAAGAGGGCACCTGTCGGGGGGATGCTGTTGAATGCTTGGACCAACTGCGGCGCACCGGCATTCGTCAGAGCCGAGGCAAAGGCGCCTGGAAGGCTGTTCGTCAGCGCCGTGATGATGACAGTGAAGAAGAGGGCTGTGCTGAGAGTCGTCCCCGTGTTCTGGAGCGTTGCTCTCATCCCTGAAGCGGCTCCCCTGTGCTCGGAGGGCACGGAGTTCATTATCGAAGCCGTGTTTGGCGATGCGAACATCCCGCTCCCGAGACCCTGCACGAAGAGGATTATCGCGAAGGGAAGGTAGTCGAAATTGTACGGGAGTGCTGTCAATGCCAAGAAGGTCCCCCCCACTATCACCATGCCTAGGGTCGAGAACCCCCTGGCCCCATACCTGTCAGAGAGATAGCCGCTCAATGGCCCCATTATTATGAATCCCGCCATCATTGGCAGCATGTACACGCCGGACCAGAAGGGAGTCGAGGCGTAGCTGTACCCGTGGAGAGGGAGCCAGATCCCCTGAAGCAGTATGATGAGCATTATCATCACACCTCCTCGGCCAATTGCTCCAAGCACTCCGGCGAGGTTGGCGGCGCTGAACATCCTGTTCCGGAACAGGTCAAGCCGGAACATGGGATCGGGGACCCTCGTTTCGACGAATGGGAAGGCGACCAACAACGCAGCTCCCGAGGCCAACCCAGCGATCACCCAAGGGCTAGACCACCCCATCTGCGAGCTTCCGTACGGCATCAATCCATAGGTCACTGCTATGAGAATCAGCGTAAGACCGACGCCGAAGGTCGCGTTCCCCCACACGTCCAGCCTCTGGTTCTTCCTTATGGCCCCCAGTTCCCTCAGCTTCAGGTAGGACCAGATTGTTCCGGCGACTCCAACGGGGACGCTCACGAGGAAGACGGCGCGCCAGTCAATGACTGTGAGGATGCCGCCTAATATGAGGCCAAGGAGAGAGCCAGCCAAAGCTGCCACTTGATTGATTCCAAGGGCTTTCCCGCGCTCGTCGTGGGGAAAGGCGTCCGTGATGATGGCGGCACTGTTGGCGAACAGGAAGGCACCTCCCAGTCCCTGGATAATCCTGAAGACAATCAGCTCCAGAGCTCCAGCGTCTCCCGTGCTCGGCGTGAGGAACAACAGGACTGAGCCTGCCGTGAAGATTGCGAAGCCCAGGTTGTACAGCCTGACCCTCCCATACATGTCCGATATGCGCCCGAACGAAACGAGAAGAGTTGCCGTGACGACGCTGTAGCCGAAGAGAATCCAGAGGAGATACTGGAAGGAGCCTGGGGCGAACGGGTCGATGTTGATGCCCCTGAAGATAGCAGGTAGCGATATGAGAGTGATGGTCCCGTTGATTGAGGCCATTAGCACCCCGAGCGTGGTGTTGGAGAGGGCCACCCACTTGTATTCGACCATTTTCACTCACCGGAAACTCATCGGCAGGGGCTGCGACATCCAGCGTTGCGACATCTCGCGGCACTTTCTGGAGGTGGTCAATACGTTAACTATTTATAGATTGACTGGTTTCCAGCGGCACATGGCTGGGAAGAGCCCCCAGGACTCCGACGGCGTCATCGAAGCCATCTCTGCGACCTACAGAACCCTTCGCAGAGAGTCTGAGGCGTTACTTTCCAACGAAGACATGACGCGTCCTCAGCTCCAGGCCCTGATGTGCCTTGCACAAAAGGGTCCGATCCTGATGAAGGAAATAAGCGAAAAGATGTTCGTCACCAGGGCCAACGTCACCGGAATCATCGATAGGCTCGAGTCCAAGGGCCTCGTGAGGAGGACGGCCCATCACCGGGACAGGAGGGCCACGATGATAGAGTTGACCCCGAAGGGGGTCGCTTTGCAAGAAAGGGTGTCGTCGAAGTACATGACCTTCATGCAGGACTCACTGAAGGTGCTGACCGAAGACGAACAGAAGAGCCTGCGCGACGCCCTCGTGAAACTCCAGGGAGGAATGTCGAAGGCCGGAAGGTGAAAGGACGGCGGATGGGCCCCAACCGGCACATTCTCGAATTCCAATTCGCCAACTTGACCTTTGGTCGAATTTTCCTGCAATTGGACCTTATTTGTTGAGCAACAGGGTTCCGTTAATCTTTGTGCATCGCCCCGTCGAGTCATGATTCCGACACTCGGGGAACTCGTAAGACCGGGGCGCAGACTTGTTTCTATTCTTGGGAATCGTATTCGCGGGTTAATAGGAGCAAATCATCATTTTTCTAAGGTGACTGGGAGCAATGGTGCTCTACGCCAAGGAAATCGTAGAGAAGGACTTCATTTCACTTGGCGGAGACACTAATGCATTCGAGTCGGCGAAGCTCATGAAGGACAGGAAACACGGTTTCGTCATCATAGTTACGGGGGACGGAAAGCCCATTGGGATAGTGACAGAATGGGACTAGATCTCGAAGGTAACGACAGAAGGCAAGAACCCTGCAAGCATTACGCTGAAGGAAATAATGAGCGTGAATCTGGTAACCGTGGATTCTGGTCAGGGGATTGACGAAGTGGCTCAGGTCATGACTGAGAAGGGGATCAGGAGGGTCCTCGTTCTACACCAAGGAAAGGTGATTGGCGTCATAACTGCGAAGACTGTATTGGCAACCTTGAAAGCATACTTGGATACCGTTTCCACCCAGATAGCCAGATTGCAGGGCCCCTGGCGTTAAACAGAGATAATTCGAATCGCGATGGTTTGACTGACTTCAACCATAGGTTTCGCAAATTCGAATGGTCGAGCCATGTAGTTAGACAACTACGTTCTGGAACCATTTGACTGCATACGCAGGGCGTTGGACGAAAGCTGGGAGATTTGACCCTCCTACAGCCATGTCCACTGTATAAGCTACGCTCGTTCGAATCCCGACCCAGCACCAACCCCTTCGTTGTATGGGGGTGGTTTCCTAGGGGTGTCATCCACTATGAGCATAGTGTTGAGCAGCGAATTTGCGGTTGATCCCAAAGGGTTGTCTGAAATTCGACGCCTTTCATGTGAAATAGCAGCCCTGACCAAGTTTTGCGCCAGCTGGTAAAACGCCCTGCCAATATTATGCCGGGATTAACAGCGAGAATTCGGACCACGTGGCCGCACTAGCATATGGTTAGCTTGGCTGGGTGGATTCCATGAGAAACGGTTTTCAAACGTCACATCGCTCTGCCGGCTTCTGTGGCGAAGACGTGATGGTACCAACAGACGAACCCAAGAAATACTGCAAGGCGTGCTTGAATTTCAAGATCCATGTCGAAGTGGAGCGTTACCACAACGTGAAGCTCGACTATTGTACATACCACTACTATATGATGAAAGGAAGGGAAGGGGGACAGTATTCTCTGGAGTCGTACGCAGAAGCGTCGAGGCTCCATTCATTCAAGACTTCCCTCCCCTCTGCGGATGAAATGGCACTCCTACGGCGAGCCGAGGGTTCCTAATCTGGTCGATTCCCCCTTTCGTAAAGAGACTCCGCCTTCAGGGCGAGAGGAAACAGAGTCTTTTCCTCCTCTTGATGATGCTTCCTCAGTTCTTTCACAAAAATCCCGACTTCCCGGCGCGCCACCCCTTCAGGCATGGAGTTCAACTTAGGCAGTTTGTGGTCAAAGAAATCGACCAATTCTCTATGAAAGCGGAGGATGATTATCGAGTCTTCAGCCTTGTCCTTATACTCCCACATTATGGGTCGCATTAGCCTTGCTTCCTCTTCGACGGCATGCCTCAGAAGAAGCGCTTTGATGACATTCAGCTCCGTGGTTACGACCTTCAAATCTCCACTAGTGGCCAGCCGTTCGATGCGCAGGAGCTTCGGAACAAGCTCACGATGCTCATCCTTCAACCTCTCCAGCACCTTTGGCAGCGGCTCGCTGTAATCTAGAGACATTGTCATACTGATTGATTATTATCGCGCAGGTCTTAAATTTGCCTTAGAGCCATTTGGTTAGACAACAAAATGGAGCGAGAGCTATCAGAAGACGACCTGGAAGTCGCAGAGGCAAGCGTGAGATTCGCGATTGAGAACTGCCCCGTCGAGGGCCTGCTTTCAAATGAAGATAGCACATCAGTTTCTCTAGACGAGCTGCAGACTCTGCTGGACAAGCTGAAAGAAGCCGAGACGACGCCTGGCCACACGCTCGGCAAAGAAGTCACTTCTACTCTCAGGAGCGTGATCAACTACACAAGCGAAAACTGTCCAGTTGAAGGGGTATCCACCTTTCACGATGGAAGGCCGATTTTGGGTAGGGACATAATGACATTGGACGACAAGCTCAAGGTTCTATGAACGCACAGGCAAGAGGAGGCCCAAGGCTACTCTCTAATCATGACGAGCATCATCTTGAACTTGGAAACCGCCCTCACGGAATGGGGCTTTCCGGCTGGCAAGACGATCGCCTCCCCCTCCTTCAGCTCGTTGCTCACTCCCGAAATTGTGATGTTAGCTGCGCCATTAATCACAAAGAGCAGAGCGTCGTAAGCCGCAGTATGCTCACTGAGGCCTTCACTTTCATCAAATGCGAACAGTGTCACCGTCCCAGCCCGACGGTCGATGATTGTGCGACTGACTACCGCGCCCGACTCGTACGAAACGAGTGTGGCCAGCGTCTGTTTTTTAGCAGCTTCTACTCCTCGTGGCTTTCCTCCATGTTCATCGGCTCCACTATTGGCAGTCAACATGAAATGTCTTACAAGGGTGCCTTTTTTGACCTTCGCCCTACGAACAAGTTGACTTGTCGCCGATTCTCTGATGTACTTTGCACAAACGAATGGAGTGCCCTGTCGAAATAAGCTAATTTGGGCTCCTTTCATGGTGGGGGACCTGCCCTGGCCGGGACTCGAACCCCCTACAACGGTGTCCACTGTATAGGGTACGCTAGTTCGAATCCCACCCCCAGCACCAAATACCCTTCGGTTTAGGAGGGTGAGCTTTCGGCATTTCATTTGACAACGTGATGCTAGGACGGGAGCAAACCGAGGTAGAGCTTGCCGAAATCTCTGTGCTCAAGCAGCTCCCTAGCGCCCCCAGTGAAAGCGTTCTTGCCGCTCACGAGTAAGTATGCGGCATCTCCCATCTCAAGCGCCCGCTTCGCGTTCTGCTCTGCAACCACCACGCAAAGTCCGACATCCCTTGCAAGGGCTGAAATCGCATCCAACACCTGTGTCGCGACTTTCGGTGCCAGGTTTGCCGTGGGTTCGTCGAGGAGAATTGCGCTCGGGCTTCGGATTAGCGCTATTCCCATCGCGAGCATTTGCCTCTCTCCTCCGCTGAGGTTGAAGGCCTTCGTTTTGGTATAGGAGCTGAGCTGAGGGAACAAACGAGAAATTCTCTCGTATCTGGTCTGATACGAATCAATCTTGACAGACCGTCCCGCGAGCCTCAAGTTCTCGCTGACCGTCAAAGCGGCGAACACGTTGTCTGTCTGGGGAAGGTAGGCGAGTCCTTTCCTCGCTATTTTGTGTGGAGCCATCCCAGTTATGTCCTGCCCCTGGAATCTCGTCTGACCGGAGTAGACAGTCGTATGACCTGCTATTGTCTTCAGTAGCGTGCTCTTTCCCGAGCCGTTGGGGCCTACCACAATGGTGACCTCCTTCGACTTCGCTGTGATGTTCACATCATAGAGGATTTGTAGTTTCCCGTACCCTGCGGAAACATGTTGGACTTCTAGGGACAAATCAACACCTTACCTGGCCAGGTAAGCCTCGATTACCTTGGGGTCGCTGATGATCTGTGTAGGCGTGCCAGCTGCAACGAGCTTGCCTGACGCCATGACGTTGACGTAATCAACATACTTGAGGGCGATGTCGAGTCTATGTTCGATGATGAAGAAAGTCACCCCGAACTGCTTCCTAAGCGAGACGATTCTTGCGAAAATTTCGAGGGCCAAGGTCGGATTCACTCCCGAGATTGGCTCGTCGAGTAGGTACAGCTTGGCATCGCTCATCAACGCCCTTCCGAGTTCCGTCAGCTTCATCTGACCCCCGCTTAGGACAGAGGCTGGCTTGTCACGCTGTTCCGCGAGTCCTAGCGTTTGCAGTATCTTCGACGCCTTCTCCACTGTTTCCTTCTCGTGATTGATCCAAAGGCGTCTAAGGTGTGACTTCAGGAACGACTCTCCGGGATGGGCCTTGTCCGCCACGAGAAGATTTTGGAGCGTGGTTAGCTTGCCGAAAAGGGAAGGGACCTGGAAAGTCCTGGCGATTCCCACCCGGTACACACGCTGAGGGGACCAGCCTGTTATCTCCTTCTCGCCGTAGTAGACCTCTCCACCGTCTGGCCTCTGAAAGCCTGTGATGACGTTGACCAGGGTGGACTTCCCGGAGCCGTTCGGCCCGATTAGGAGGGTTACACTCCCCCCCTCCACGCTGAGTGTTACTCCATCAAGGGCATGGAGCTTGCCGAACGACGCTGCGACTTCCTTCACTAAGAGCAGGGTCGCCATGTTAGAACACTAGCCGGGTTTCGCCTCTCTCGCTGGTGGCGGTGCCGCGGGGACGGAGGCCCACTTTTCACGGATGATGCCTTCCGGTCTGTAGATCAGGATGATGATCGTTAGGAGGCCCAGCAGAAGGTAGTTCAACCAGACGACATTAAACGGGAGGAAGGAGGCAAACGCATACTTGAAGTAGTCAATGAGCTCGTCGAGAGTGACGAAGACGAGGGTGCCTACCGCAGTCCCTATGTTGGTTCCCATTCCCCCTAGCAGAATCATGAGCCACGGCAGGAACGTGTAGTCGAACCTGTCATAGCTGGGGGTCACCGCGCCGCTGTAGAGCGCCCAGAGGGCACCCGCAATACCGCACAGTATCGAACCTATCAGTATCGACGACATTCTATACTTGGTGATGTCCTTGCCGAGGGACCTCGCCGTATTTTCGTTGTCACGAATGGCCCTGAGGACTCTGCCGAAGGGGGTCTTGACCAAGTGTTCCATGTACAAGAATATCATGACAGCCACAATGAGCATGATGAGCGTAGCCCAATAGAACCTGTACTGCCCGGCCCAGCCGAAGATGTCCGGTAGACTCGTCCCGGGGGGGCCTCCGATTAAGGGGTCGTATCCAGTCCCTATGACGTTCAGTATCTCGCCAAATGCGAGAAGGGTGATGGCAAGGTAGTCTTCCCTGAGTCTGACGGCGGGCGCTGAGGATATCAAGCCCATAAGCGCTCCTGAGGCCCCGCCTATTATCAAGAACAGGACCAGAAGGCCGATGGATAACCAGGGTGATGAGCGGAGGATTGGGTTCACCAGCTGAAGCACTGCGACGTTGCTGATAATCGGGTCAAGGTTGGTATGCACGTTGAGAAGATATATGGCGAGTCTGGTCGACAGGCTCGCGGTGATGTAGGCGCCCCCGGCCACGGCCAGGACGAGTCCAAAATTGGGTATGCCAGTGACGCCCTGTTGCAGGTTGAGGCCCAGGTTGATGATCAGGTAGACCGAGAAGAGGGCGAGCAGGTCAACGGTGAACAGGATGACCTGGTCCAGGGTCACGGTTACTTCCTCCTCCGGGCCAGAAACCCTGCCAGCCCCTTGGGCGCCAGAATCAGCGTCGCCGAAAGGACGACGAGCGGGACGGCGGGCTCATAAAAGGCGATCCAGGCGCCGACACTGGAAGCAAGCACCGACGTTCCCACCACATCGACGAATCCGAGAAGGAAACCTCCTAGCACGGCACCATAAATCTCGTCCAGGCCGCCCACGATGCTCGCACAGAAGATGCTCGCCAGGAGGACAGTTCCAGTGTTCGGGTTGACCTGAGTCCACATGGGGAGCAAGGCGCCCGAGACTCCTGCGAGTCCGCCTGCGGCGAACCATGAGATCGCGAGCATCAGGGTGACATTCACACCGATTGCCTGGGCGAGGCCTGAGTTTTCCATCGAGGCCCTTAGAGCTATGCCCAACGTCGTGAAATTCAGTAGGAGGTAGAGCACCACCGAACAGAGAGACAATATCCCCACGGCGACGAAGAATATCCCTGGTTGACCCGCGAATGTGAAGTCAGAAGCACTCAGCAGAATGTTGCGCGAGGGAACGAAGTAGGCACTGGCCAGATAGTCGGCAATTATGTTCAAGACGCCGAACAGAACGATATCAAACGCAAGTGTCGCGACCATCAGCATGACAGTAGGCGAATGCCTTCGTCTCATTGGCTCCAGCACCCCGTAGAATAGCAGGAGACCTAGCCCTCCGACGATGACGAAAGCGAGCGGAACGCCCAGGTACGGATTGGGATGCAGCACGACGACGACAGAATACGCGACGTAGGCCCCGGAAGTCACAAGGGAAGCGTGGGCGAAGTTGGCCACCTTCGTCGTCCGATAAAGGAGTGTGACTCCGAGCGCCATCATCGACAGAAGTGAGGAATACGTCAGCCAGCTTATGATTGTAGGGAGCGTGACTGGGTTCACGAGGCGAACACACCCCAAACTCGGGGGAACAAGAAGAGAAGTAAAAAAGTGGGGGGTGATGGCCCTAGACTGCCATCAACCAAGTGACGGACTGGTCTACTGATGAGTAAGTGGCGATTCTTTCCCACGTCCCCGAAACGACTGCCCAGTACTCCATGTCCATGGTGTTCCTGTCCCCAGATGGGTTTAGCGCCGTGTTGCCGGTGGCGCCGTAGTACTGTCCAGCTATGGTAGGCACGGCTGTCTTGATTAGAGTTCCATTGTATTGGCCGGCGGTTAGAATCGAGAGAGCCGCAATCCACGCCGCGTCGTAAGTGGCACAGGCGTAGATGTCGGGCACCTGGCCAATCGAGGCATTGACCTGGGCGTCCAGTTCAGCGTGCGTCGGGGTCAAGGGTGCTGCGAATATCACTGATATCAGCTTCACCTGGTTGGCTTCGGCTCCAGCGTTCGAAATGATTGTATTGTCCTGCGCGTAGGTGTCTGGGCCAAACCAAGTCAGGGACAGCAGCGGGCTGTTGCTGCTCTTCGCCTGGGTCAGCATCGTGGCAACGTCCTCCCACATGTTCGCGAATATTGCGACGCTCTTGTTTTGCGCCATGAGCGGCGCCACCGCTGACTGGAGGGCATTCAGCTGCACAGTGAAGTCTGTGGTGGCAGGGTAGGAGTAGTTAACATCGGCCACGAGGTTGCCGCCTGCGGCCAGCCATGCGTCCTTGAATGCCTGGCGAATCGAGAGGCTGTATGTGTCTGAAGACGATATCATGGCGACGTTCTTGTATCCTTTGCTCATCAAGGCGGCCGTGAGCGCGGCTCCCTCAGCTCCGCCAGCAGGCATGTCTCGGAACTCGTAGTCTCCCGGAGGGGCCACACTCCCTCGCCCGGCGGTGGATGTGCCATCGATCACGACTATGTGGTTCGTGTCAGCGAAGGAATCTATCGCTGCCATTTCGCCGCTGGTCATCCCTCCAATAACGACCTTGACGCCTTGGGCGTACAGAGTCTGCAGCTCTGTGAGGGCGACGCTGGGGGGCGAAGTTTCGGTGTCCTCGTACAGGAAGTTGAAGGTTGTAGAAATGCCCAAAGATTTCACGTAGTTATTGATTTGAGTGCTCGCAACTTTGGCTGCAGCTTCGGCTCTTGCACCGTAGCTGGAGAAGGATCCTGTCAGTGTCACCATTACGCCAATCGAGATTGTGGACGGTAAGGTTGTCTTGGGGGGCGCGGGGGCCGGCACTATAGCATAGCCGATCCCTACGCCTACTAGGAGAGCGATAATGATGAATACGATTACTAACGGTCTTACGCTAGACAAGTTTCGTATCGTTCTCAAGTCGGTTGATACTTCACGCGAGATTTAAGAGACCGCGACGTTTCTCAGACCTGAGAATTCGTTCTCCTCACGGCGCGGGCGTATGGCCGACCCCCAACGTGTAGGAGGGTGTGATCGGAGCTAGCGTTCTACTCTATGAGCATCATGTCGGACGGACCTCCGACCCCTGCACTGAAGACTCCCCTAGGGGCGCAACCGCTTTTATCCCATTCTTGCCCAGACGAGCCCACGAGTCAAGCGAAGTGTGTCGACGCGTACATAGAAAGTGCACCGAAGGAAGTCCAGCTGAAGCTCAGGAAGATGAGGACAGCCATCCGAGAAGCGGCCCCCGACTCCACCGAAACCATCAGCTACGGCATGCCCTTCTACAGTTTCAAGGGAGAATCTGGATTTCAGGCTCGACTGTGCTACTTCGGGCTCTTGAGGAAGAGAATCGCCTTCTACATGCGCCCCGTGGTCCTCGAGGAGCACATGGATGAAGTCAAGACGTACATGACCACCAAGTCAGCCCTCCAATTCCCTCTGGACAGACCAATCCCGGTGCAGTTGGTCAAGAAGCTGGTAAGAACCGCAATCAGAAAGCACGCGGCTGGAGAGGACGGCTCCCATGCAAAGGATACGAAGCGGCATACCACGTGACCATTGACTCCGACTATTGTACAACACACGCACGAAGTCGAATGAAAGGCTGAGACCCGAGGCATGAAACTGTCTTCGGGATCAGGATTCGCCAAATCCTCCAGGTGCACTCGCCAGGGTACGAGCTCCTGGCATTCAACAAGGCACGTAGCCAAAAAAACCGAGGGCTGGGCCTTACCTGGGAGTTCGAATCGGAAGACCTACGCCTGAAGAGAGAATGAAGAGGCTGGCAGAGTTGGCGAGAGAGCAGGGCGTACAGTTTGTGACTTGGTAGGGACTGGCAAAGAAGGCCTCCGCCGCTGCATCGCAAATTCAGGCTCCCCGTGACCCACCTGACTAAGACACCCCCGAAGCAAAGAGCCACAAACGTGGGCTAGGATTCGAAAAGAAGGGTGACAGCTCAAAGAAACGCTGGCAGGAATGAAATCACTCCCACGACGACTTGCAAGAGAATTGTTCTCTTCACGGGCAGGCCGCCTCTCCTTACCATCAGAAGCGCGAGCAGGTTCGCGAAAGAAGCGATGGGAGTGATGTTGCCTGCTAGGCCTGCCTCCACCGCCAGCCTGGGCGCCGCCGTTTGAGGCACGGCGACCGTCCCGAGCATCAGCTGCGTGGCGGGGACATTGCTGATCAGGCTCGAGGTCAGCCCGACGAATAGCGAAGAATACGGCTGGTTCCCCTCCACCGCTGGACCTACGTAGGGAACTAGGACGGGCTGGAGGAGTGCCGCGACCAGTGCTATCGACCCGATCAGCACGCAGAGAATCAGAAGACTCCGATAGTCGAACTCCTTCAAGAGTCGGCGAGGCGAACGAAAAGTGAACGGAACGCCGAGGACAAACGCCACTCCGAGCGTCAGGGCTCCTGACGCCCCCATCGTGTCCAGTGAGAAGACGGTTAGGCCGACCGCGACTAGATAACCGAGCGGCAGACGCGGCAGTAAGGGGGCGGAGAACTCTCTCTCGCCGCCTTCTCTCTTCCTGAAGATATACAGAGCCATCGCGGTCAGAACTCCCGAAACGACAAGGGGGAACCAAGTTCCGAGGACGAAACGACCGGCTGAGATTTTGGAAGTCTGCCACAGCAGGAGGTTCTGGGGATTCCCAAAGGGGGTCAACGAGCTGGCGATGTTCGTGAAAGAAATCTCGGCGACCACCAACGGGGCGATGTCGACCTTGAACTGCTTGGCATATCTTACGAGCACGGGAGTCAGGACGAGAATCACAACATCGTTCAGGATAATGGGGGAGAAGATGCTCGTGACCAGAACGATGGCGTAGAGGACACCCAACCTCCGTTCGAACAACCCGATAAGACTCCTGAGAAAGGAGTACCCGTCCATGGCTCTGAAGTTAGCCGCGATTCCGAACAGGAAAGCTAGTGACGCAAAAATAGAGGGATCGAAGGCCAAAGCTGAACTCTGGCTCCCTCTTTGTCCTCTTATTGAATCCGGTTTGAACTTGTTACTCGAACCGTCCGGTCAGAAGAGCGCTCAGGGTTGGACCGGACTGAAAGGAAGAAAATAAGTGATTCTGACCTTAGGTTCGGTGCGAATCTCCACATCCCAATCTGAGGCGCGCTCTGGGATGAGTCGCAACCACAATCGAATCAGAGCCTCATAGCGACAACGAGGAATCGGTGATTTCTGACCTCCAGATAGCCCTCCCTATCGATCGCATCATTCAACTTCATTAGGGCAGGGAAGTACTTCTTTACTGTGAAATCCGGAACAATCCACGGGACAGCCTTGAGATGGTAGACCAACGCGCCTATGTCGAAATACCGGGTCTTATGATACCCCTGCCTCCGACTTACTACCCTGAATCCCGACTTCTTCAGCTGGTCTGCGGCTAACTTCAGGTTCCATGGATTAGGCCTGAATCTTGTTGCGCCCAAGAGTTTCCGCAAATCGATATCGTTCCTGTCGCCTACCTGCTGGGTGATGAAACAGCCACCAGGCCTAAGCACTCTGAACACTTCTGAAGGCAAATATGCTTCATGCCTGTCGATTAC